>VXLM01000059.1:11813-24101 GCA_009841605.1 Dehalococcoidia bacterium | reverse complement strand
CTGTGGATACCCGCCCCGTATCGGAGTACGGGGTGACGTTCTTTCGCGGGTATGATGGTGATTCGCTTACCTGAGGGCCTCTCACGGACTCTGAACGGTTACGGCTGTTGCTCAGGGGGTCTGATTTAACCGGACTTTTCCGGGCATTTTCGGACATTCCTTTCTCCGGAACGTGTTTTCCCGTTAGCCGTAAGGGTCAACGTTTAGCATCGGACGCATGGTCCTTTTCGTCGATTTCGAGGCAATAGCAAGAATTGTCAACATCTAGGCTCCGCCGCGCCCGCCGCCCGGGCGTCTCATGCAGGTGTATATATTAGCACGTTAGTTCCACAGTCACCAATAGAGCACACTAACTGAGACTGTTCAGAGTCGGTGAGGGGAACGTCGCTCTCCTGAGGATTCCCGCGTAGAGCTTGCCCGTACTCCGATACGGGGCCGGAATCCAGAAAGTGGAGCCGAGCGAGAATTCGGGTGCATACCGGTTGATCGGTATGAGAAGGGTAGGGTGATCGACAGGGTACCGAAACTCGTTACGGTGTCTGGGAAGGTGTGCCTGACTGCGCAGCCTCGGCGATGAGCTTACCCAGATCGCGGCTAAACTGTCCCTTGGTGAGCACCATATCGCATCCGACCTCCTCCGCCCTCTGCAGCATCACCGTGTTCGTGTGCCCGCCATACCCGACGACTTTAGGCCGTGCATCGCCACTCGCCAGCACCGCCCTCACCGCGTCCGTCCAGAATTCGGTGTCTGCCTCAAGATCGACGAGAACGAGAACGGTCTCACCCTCCGCCATTTCCTCATTCAGCCGGTCTACCGTCATGACCTGCCGGGTCTCGCAGCCGCTGGGCGCCGCCATGTTCTGAACGCGAGGCAAAAAGAAAAGATTGGTCGCCACGACAAGGACTTTTTTCAATGGCTTATCAACCCCCGCTCGCCGTTCCGTCGTATCACGTCGATTGCCCCCTTGATTCCGTGCGGACTGCCAAACACCGCCGACCCCGCCACGAGCATTCGTGCCCCCGCGCGGACGACTCGCTCCGCCGTGTCGGGTCCGATTCCTCCGTCCACCTGCAGTTCAGCCTTGAGGCCCCTTTCGTCCAGCATTCCTCGCACCTGCGCGATCTTTTCGACCGACGACTCGATGAACGACTGCCCACCGAATCCCGGATTCACCGACATCACGAGCACGAGATCGAGTTCGGGCAAAACCTCTTCCACCGCCGCCACAGGCGTAGCAGGATTCAGGGCGACTCCGGCGAGAATGCCCGCCTCCTTGATCTGGTGTACGACCCGATGGAGGGGACGCGCGGCTTCGACGTGGACGGTTACGAGATCAACCCTTGCCTCCGCCAGCGCCGGGATGTATCGCTCCGGGTTCTCGACCATCATGTGCACGTCGAAGTGAGCGTCCGTCTGCTGTCGGAGAGCTTTGATGATCGGTGGTCCAAACGTCAGGTTCGGCACGAAATGCCCGTCCATCATGTCGAGATGGATGGAGTTCGCGCCGCCTTCGACGGCCTCCAAGACCTGCTCGCCAAGCCGAGCGAAATCTGCCGACAATACCGAAGGCGCGATCCTGATACGCTCAGGCACCCTCAGCCTCCAACTCCGCCTTCGCGGCCTCTATCGCCGCCTCGACTCTGTTCGGCGCTGTGCCGCCAAAGACGTCACGCGCACGAATGGATGAATCTACGGTGATTGACAGCACGTCTTCATCGAAACGGTCGGAGAACCGCCGATAAGTATCGAGGTCGAGCTCGCCCAAACGCTTACCCGACTCGACCGCATACTTCGACAGCCTTGCGACGATCCCATGAGCCTCGCGGAACGGCATCCCCTTCGCGACGAGGTAATCTGCCACGTCCGTCGCCAGCGCATAGCTGTTCAAAGCGGCGTTCCGCATCCTGTCGGCCTGCACTTCCATCGTCGAGACCATGCCCGCTGCCACTTGCAGCGTCGGGATGAGCGTGTCGACCGTGTCGAACAACCCCTCCTTGTCCTCCTGCATGTCCCGGTTGTACGTCAGGGGCAGTCCCTTCAACGTCGTTAGAAGCCCAACGAGATTCCCATAAACCCGACCCGTCTTGCCGCGTGCAATCTCCGCGAAGTCGGGATTGCGTTTCTGCGGCATGATGCTGCTCCCCGTCGTGTACATGTCGTCGAGCCGTACGAACCCGAACTCATCCGACGACCACAGCACCAGTTCTTCAGCCAGACGGGAAAGGTGAATCGCACAGGTCGCTGCGGCGGAGTGAAAGTCCAGCAGAAAGTCCCTGTCCGAGACGGCGTCCATGCTGTTGGCGCTGACCTTCCCAAACCCGAGTTCCCTCGCCACCCATTCGCGGTCGATGGGGTAGGGTACTCCCGCCATCGCTCCACTGCCGAGCGGCATGGCATCGGCCGACTCTCTCGCCTGCCGCATCCTTTCGGCGTCCCGACCAAACATCTCGAAATAAGCCAGCATGTGGTGGGCGAACAGAACCGGCTGTGCCCGCTGCACGTGCGTGTACCCCGGCATGACAACGTCGCGATTCGAGGCAGCCTTTTCGACGAACGCCGTTCTCAACTCGTGAATAGCCCGAAGCGCTTCGTCGATGACCTCCTTGACATAGAGCCGCACGTCGGTGGCGACCTGGTCATTCCGGGAGCGCGCCGTGTGGAGCTTCCCTGCCACATCGCCGACCGTCTCGAACAGCCGCCGCTCGATATTCATGTGGACGTCTTCGAGCTCTTCGCGCCAGGGAAAAGACTCCGCCTCTATCTCCTCGCGTATCCCTTCGAGTCCTGCGACGAGACTTTCAGCTTCGTCGTCGGCAATGATCCCCTGGCGGGCCAGCATCCGGGCGTGTGCGACCGATCCGGCAATGTCTTGACGGTACAGCCGCCGGTCGTAGTGCAGGGAGACCGTATAGCGTGAATGCGTGTCCATGGGAATGACCGTCCCGGTCTATGCGGGACGCTTTGGGACGAGGAATCGCCTGCGAAGCGTCAGCACCAGTTCGCCGCGCTGGTTGTGACCGCGACTCTCCATGTAGACGATTCCACGGTCGGACTTGCTCCGAGACTCGCGCACTTCGAGTATCTCGCTCTCGGCGTAAATCGTGTCCCCGTGGAACACGGGAGCCTCATGCCGAATGCGCTCATACTCGAGGTTCGCTATCGCCTTCCCCGACGTATCGGGCACGCTCATCCCCACCACGAGGCTGAGCACCAGCGGCCCTACCACGAGAATCTTGCCGTGCTGGTGACGGCTCATGTACTCCTCGTCGATGTGGAGCGGGTTGGTGTTCATCGTCAGCAGCGTGAAGATGTGATTGTCGGCCTCGGTGATCGTCTTTCCCGGCCAGTGCTTGTACACATCGCCCGGGGAAAAATCCTCGAAGTAGTGGCCATATCTGTCTCTAGCGTCGTGAATCACCGGAACATCTCCCACGTTTAGGGATCATGTTGAAAATACACCACCGAAAGCAGGGCCTTTAGTATACACAAAGGCCTTTTCACCCTTCGACGTTTTCGAAGGTCAAGGTTGCTCCGTTTTGCTTACAGCCTCGACGGATAGGACGAGTACTCGATGATGATCTCCACGTCATGAACCGTCACACCGCCTTCCATGTTCTCGGGCCTCGCGTCGAGCGACACGCTCAACGTGTTCCATCCCTTGCGCGGACGCGCGCCATGCAGGTAGAACTCCAGCTGCTGGGCCGCGTAGGGTCCAAACGGGTGGCCGTAGTCGCGGGACATCGGCTCGTCGGCCAACGAGGTTCCATTTATCGAGACCGACAACGTGTCGTGAGTCATCAGGTTGTCGACCTTCATCCGCAGCACTACGCTCTTGATCCGGTCCGACTTCCCCTCGATGTCGTCCGACACATAGAAGGGAATGTCGTACTTCGTGTCGGGATCGGCCTCGGAAATCTCCACTGGCGCCGCTTGGTCGTACTCCATGTCCGCCGCTTGAGCATTGCGTTCCGCCAGGAAGTAGCGCTTCGTTTTCTCCACCATCAGGTCGGGATCGCCCATGTCGGTCAAGTACCGTCGCACCCCGTCGCCGTGCGGCCAGTCGCCGAAGAACGTGTACAGCCCGTCCGCTCCCCGGTCCCACATGTTCATCGCTCCCGCTCGCATGTGCTCCGACGAAGCGAAAACGCGCTCCGGCGCTCCGCTGCCCTCGTCCATCAGATGCGGTTGGAGCATACCGTACACCGAGGTGCCGGTGCCCTCTGCCGCCTCGAGCACCCAGTCGATCGGCATGTGCTGATCGAGGATGAAATACGTGTACATCATGGGCACGAGGTAGTCGACCGAGCCGTCCTCGATCCACTTCCTTACGTCATATCCGGCACGCCGGTTCATGGCCTCGGTCGGATAGATTCGTGCTCCTACCACACCGCGACCGCCTGGCCGGTTGTGCACCGTTTCGGCCACGGAACCGACGAAATCCGTGATCGTAGACGTATGCTCGTCTACGTCCTCCTCGCGCAGGGCAGGTGGCCCACCGCCCGGAGGACACGAAAAGTCCATCTCGATGCCCTCGGTCGGGTAGTCGTGCGCAAGCTCCTTTAGGACGTTGAACTTGGCCTCCCTGATCTCCTCGTGGACGAATCCCCGCCCCTCCGGCACCAACTGCGACCGGTCAACGCCAAGGTAGTTGGTCATCCGCACACTGGCGATGAAGTCCATACCCTTGTCGTGGGCCCGGTCGATCAGAACCGTCAGCGGATCGAGACCGCGGTCGATCAAGCTCTGCATGTTGTACCAGACGTGGTAATACGCCACGTGGTCGAATGGCTGGATGTCCGATCCGAACCGCTGCCCCACCTTGGACGGATAGAACAGGCCGTCCCCCCGCTCCACCATGTAGGCGAAGGTGTCCACGCTGGTTCCCGCAACGTCGTCGATGGGCCGCCACGCGTCTTCCATCGCCATCGGCGGATCGAATACGAATAGGTAGAAGTGTCGTGCGTCGTTTGCGTAGATGACTCGCTTCTGCTTCATAGGGTAACTCCTTGACTCTGTCTGGCCTTCAGCTTTGGATCGACGAACTCGCTTTCTCTACTAACGCCCCCTAGTATAGAGCACGTTGGAGATTCCACACAGCTTCCCTGGCCTGAATTGGAGGCGTCTTGACAGTTTGGAACGATCAGACCCCAATATGGGGCTGATGTGAACATAGAAGGCCGATGTAGTATTGACATTCGTCGAAAAGGAAGATACATTGCGCTACATTGTTGTAGTGTGCGTTTACGTTAGGCAACCTATGGAAATCATTTAGGAGGGAGCGACGTATGAAAGACAGAATTTGGAAATATAGTCTTGTAGCCGCGTTTGCGGCGGTCGTTCTGGCTGTCGTAGGCATAGCCTGCGCGGCCGAGGAGCCGGAGGATCCGCAACAGCCAGCCGCTGCCAGAGCAGCCGCACCGGCCGCCGAGGCGGCCTACCCGGCGGGCGAGGTTCCTGAGGCCCCGTCACAGGTACAGCAGCAGCCGGCCCCTGCCGCGCCCGCTATGGCACCGCAGCAGCCGGCGCCGGCTCAGGCGGCCGCAGCAGCGGCAGGCACAACCGCAGGCCCTGCGGCACGAACCGGCGAAGACCCGGCGATGGCGATGGAAGAGTACATGTACATGGCGCCGAAGCTGGAGCCGGGCGCGTATCCGGCAACGCGGTTCTGCGACCAGTGCCCGACGCCGGCGAAGTTCAACGAGTCGCCGTCATCCGCGGCACTCGCGAGGCAGGGTACGATCCTTCCTCTCGACCAGCGCTTGGCCGTTCCTGAAGACGTACTCATCTACATGCCCGGTGACGAAATCGGGCAGTATGGCGGCCAGATGCGCGCCTCCACTAGGGGCAACATCGAGCTCATCGAGGGCATGACGATGATGTCCGGCCTCGGTGGCTCCCCGAACGGCCTCTTCAACGTACCGGTCGGCTTCAAGACGTTCCACACGAACGACGACGCCACGGTGTTCACCTTCGAGATACGCCGGGGCATGCGCTGGCATAGCGGTTATCCCTTCACGATGGAGGACGTCCGCTTCGCGCTCGAGGAGCAGATGCTCAACAAGGAGCTCATGCCCGGCCTTCCCGCCGTGCTCAAGTCGCCGATTACCGGCAACGACATGCGGATAAACTTCGTCGACGACTCGACCTTCACGGTCAACTTCGACGACCCGAACTGGAGCTTCGCGGAGTCGAGCGCGGTGAGAGTGTTCGCTGGCATCAAGGGCTGCCCGAGGTGCTTCGTGTCGCCTTCACACGTTCAGAAGCGGTTCCACATCAAGTACAACGCTTCTGAAATTCCAGCGCTCCTGGAAGAGTATGACCAGCCTAGCTGGACGAAGCTCCTCCTCAGGATCCGCTGCGTCACCTGCTTCGAGGGCCATCCCTCCGAGGCCATCCCGACGGACTTCGACATCAACTACATCTACAAGGGTGAGCATTACATTCCCTCCCTCGGTGGATGGTTCGTCGATGAGAACGGTGATGGGCTCATTACCCACGCCCGAAACCACTACTTCTACTCGGCCGACCCAGAGGGTAACCAGCTTCCGTACATCGACGGCTTCCTCAACGTCATGACGGGTAGCCGTGAGGTTGCGGTATTCCGCACGATGAACGGCGAATCGGACTACACGCGACACGACCTCGCGACCGAGGAGATGCCGCTCTACCTGGCGAACTCCGAGAAGGGTGACTACAGCGTGCTCATGCACGTCTCGCCCGACGGCGCTGACACCACCATCGTCGCCAACCAGGAGTACATCGAGGATCCGGAAGTGGGCAGTCTCCTGCGCACCAAGGACTTCCGAATCGCCCTGTCGCTCGCATGGGACAGGGTCGGCTTCAACGAGGCCCTTGCGGCCGGTCTGGGAATCCCCCAGAACATGATGCCGCACAGCTCGACCCCGTACTACCCGGGTGATGATTATCGAGTCGTCGATACCGAGCACGACCTCGACCGCGCCAAGTCCATCATGGAGAAGTTGGGATACTCGGACGGGAACGGCGACGGCTTCTACGACAGGAAGGACGGTTCCGGTCCGCTCACGCTCAGGCTCCACGGCAACTGGATTTTCTGGCCCTACACGCAGTGGGTGGCCGAAGACTGGAAGAAGCTCGGCATCAACGTCACCATCAAAGAGGAGTCTCCGACGAGTAAGACCAACATGACTCCTCCGGAGGAGTACTTCTACTTCTTCACCTCCACTGAGGGCGGCACGAATCCGTGGGCCAACATGTGGAACCGCGTTGCCCCGACCACGAAGGACGGCCAGGGCCCCGGCATGGGCCAGTACTTCGCCACCCGCGGTGAAGAGGGCATGGCCCCCACCGGCCCGGATGCTCAGTACACCGATGCCTTTGGCAACATGGCCCCCGAGGGCACGTACCCGGCCGACATCGACGGGAAGATGCAGCGCTACCAGGAGATCATCGCCGATGGTCTCACCAGAGCCCTCCTCGACCCGGTTCGCGTAGATGCCGCCAAAGAACTCTTCGCCGACAACGCCGAGAGCAAGTACAAGATCGGCGGTCTTGGCTTCACCGGGAACTTCCGTGCCCTGAAGCTCAAGAGGAACAACGTGCGAAACGTCCAGAAGAACTGGGTGGGCGGCGCTCCGATCGAGGCCTACTACTTCGAGGACGGCATCGATAACGTCAACCACCCCGGCAACCGCTCGAAGCGCTACAGCAGCGTGAACTTCCTCGATCCGGGATACTGGGACTAGAAGTGCAGACCACAATCCCTGCTTGACTAAGCCGGGGAATTAAACAAGGGGCCCGGTGGATTTCCGCTGGGCCCCTTGTCGTTTAGTCACTGCGATGCCAACTCTTCGTGACCATCCTTTAACACTTCCCCATCGTCACTGCCGCAAGGCTGTCCAGTAATGTCTTACGTTCGCCCTGAGCCTGTCGAAGGACAATTCATGGTGAGCTAGGCAGATGATGCAAAGGGTCTCCGAAATCAGGAACCCAGCAACGTCCTACAGCTCGTCCTCCTCTTCCTCCTCGTCTGATACCCGAGGACCCGGCCCCCTCCCATCGAACGAGATGCGCTTGAACGACTCCGCGTACTTCATTCCCTTCCCCTTCGCGCGTTCTCGCCGCCCTCGTTTCATTGACGCCGTAATCTCCTCGTCGGTACTGGAGAGCTGGGACGTGTGTGCAAGCAGCGCCTCGATGGACGTATCGATACTGTCAGTCACGTCTATCCAAATATCCGGTGACGGGTGCCCCATCACCCACACCTCTCTGACGTTGTGAGGCTCCAGCCCTTCCTCGAGCAGTTCGGGGAACGTGAGGTGGTCACGCGCGGTGGGAAAGACCGCCGCCATCGCCGCCTCTCCCGCCGCCATGTGATCGGGATGACCGAAACCGTACCCGCCGTCGAGATTCCGCATCGGGTACATCGTGATGAGCACGTCTGGCTTGTGTCGCCGGATCTCGGCGGCGATCTGCTTGCGGACCTCCAGCGTGGGCTGAAGATAGGCGTCGGGATGGTCGAGGAAGACGACATCCTTCAGACCGAGCACCTTGCCGGCGGCGATCTGCTCTTGCCGTCGGATTCTCGCAAGGTCCTCCGATGTCAGCGATCGGTCACTCGTGCCCTTGCTCCCATCGGTGCAAAGGACATACACCACCTCCCATCCTGCCGCGCACCATTTCGCCACGGTCCCTGAACAGCCGAACTCGGCATCGTCCGGGTGCGCCGTCACCACCATTCCACGACTGAACTCTTCATTCCACTCTGGCATCAATCATGTCCTCAAAGATTCGGTTTTCTCAAATCCACCACCTCCGTCATTCCCGCGAACGCGGAAATCCATCCCCGGCAAGGTGTTGCGTTATGACCTCGGAATTGGCTCGTCACCCCGCACGTCCGAATTGGGTGGTCGATTTGAGTTTTGCTGGATGCAGATAATAGAGCCTGCGCATTGCTGCGGCAACTTGCCCCTCCCTGTCCTATCGGACGGACAACGCAAACTCCGTCGTGAACAGTGCCTCGCTCGCGCTCTGGATGAATTCCATCACCGGTGCAGGGTATACGCCCACGAGCACCAGGGCCACGAACAACACGGCAAGTACCCCAAACGTCAAACGCGGCACTGACACCACCGCACCATCGTCACCAGGCTCGATGTACGTCTGTCGTATGACCATTAGGTAGTAGTACAGCGACACCAAGCTCATCAGAATAGCTAGCCCCGCCAGCCACAGAAGGCCCTGCGAGGCGGTCGCCGTGAACAGATAGAACTTGCTGGTGAATCCGGCGAAGATGGGAAGCCCCGCAAGCGAGAACAACGCAGCGGCCATCACCATCGCCGTTCCGGGCGATCTACGGCTCAAGCCCGAGAACGAGGAGATCGATTCATCGCCGGAGCCCGTGCAAACCGTGCTGACGACCAGGAACGCAGCCATGTTCGTCACCCCGTACGCGACCAGATGAAGCATGATCGCGTTCGTGACCAGGTGCGAGCGGTCGAGCGCCAATTCGCCGTTCGATCCGACCGCCGCGAGGGCCGCGATCCCCATGAGTAAGTATCCCGCGTGTCCGATGCTCGAGTACGCCAGCAGCCGCTTGATGTTGCTCTGCGCGATGGCGATGAGGTTGCCGAACACCATCGTCACCGCCGCGAGGACAACGATGATGAGTCGCCACTCCTCCGCCGCGGGAATGAACCCCTCCGCGAATAGCCTGATGATCAGCGCAAACGCCGCCGCTTTGGAGCCCACCGCTAGATATGCGGTTATCGGCGTCGGCGCGCCCTCGTACACATCGGGAGCCCACATGTGAAACGGCACTGCAGCAACCTTGAATCCTAGACCCGCGATGATCAGCACCATTCCTACGAAGAGCCCCGGCGACAAGTCACCGGCGCTTGCCAGAGCCGCGCTGATGCCCTCGAACGTAGTCGTCCCCAGATGCCCATATACCTGGCTGATGCCGTAGAGCAGGAACGCGGACGACAGCGCCCCCAGCAGGATGTACTTCGTCCCCGCCTCATTCGACCGGTCGTTGTAACGGTCCGCGGCTACCAGCACATACAGACTGAAACTGAGCAGCTCAAGTGATATGTAGGCCGTGAGCAGCTCACCCGACGAGGCGAGGAACATCGCCGCCACGACGGTGAACAACAGAATTCCGTAGAACTCGCCTGCGTGGTTCAGTCGTCGTCTCACGTACTCGACGCTCGACAAGATAGCGACGATGCCGAGCACGAGGAAGAACCCTTTGAAGAACAGCGCGTAGTCGTCGACGCGGATCACGCCGTCATAGAGAACGGTGTCCCGCCCCCAGAGGAACGGCAAGGTGAAGGCGAGTATGCCAAGCAATGCTGCAGCCGCCCCATAGCCCAACCAGTGCTTCCGCTCGGAGGGTGTGAAGAAGTCCGCCGTCAGAACAAGAATCGCCAACACGGCCACAAGCGCTTCCGGTAGTAAAAGCGTGAAGTCGTTGCCCATCTAGCCTGCACCCGTCATGCGCGTTAGCAGTTCCGCCACGTTCGCGTCGATGGCGCTCAGGAACGGGAATGGGAACAGACCTATGAGCAAGATAAAGCCGACGAGTATGATGGAAGCGCCCGCTTCTCGCTTGGAAATATCCACCTGATTCTGCCACTGTTCGGCCAACTCGCCGAAGAATACTTTCCCAATAAGCCTGAGGATGTACACGGCCGTTATCGCCGCGCCGACAACACCCAGCGCTCCCAATATCGGATACGTCTGGAACAATCCAAGGAAGACGAGCAGCTCCGCCACGAATCCGCTCAGGCCCGGCAGTCCGAGAGAGGCCAGTCCCGCAATCGCAAAGAGCCACGCGGTCGTCCCCATGCGCTTCGCCATGCCTTCGAGCACTCCGATGTCCCTGGTGTGCGTCCGGTCGTAGATCGCGCCCACAACCGCGAAGAACAGGGCCGTCATCACCCCGTGAGAGAACATCTGCATCACAGCGCCGCTCACTCCAAGGTGGTGCAGGGTAGCCAGTCCCATCAGGACGTACCCCATGTGACTCACGCTCGAATAGCCGATGACGTACTTCAAATCGCGCTGGCCCATTGCCGAGATCGCCCCGTAGATGACATTCACGGCTCCCAGCACGACCAGCACGGGCATCCAGTCCTGAGCCCCCTCCGGCAGAATGGTCATTCCCACGCGAAGGATGCCGTATGCTCCCAGCTTCATCAGGACTCCCGCATGAACCATGCTCACGGCAGATGGTGCCGCCACATGCCCATCCGGCGACCACGTGTGGAACGGCCACAGCCCGGCAAGAACTCCGAACCCGACCATGAGCAACGGGAACATCACGCGCTGGAATCCAATGGAATACTCCACCCCTTCGAGGACCTGCAGGTCGAACGTCCCTGCATTCGCCTCGACGAATATCGCCAGCAGCGCTATCCAGATCAGCACGCTTCCCGCGACGAGGAACAGCATGAGCTTCATCGCGCCGTATTCCTTCGTGCGGATGAAGTTCTTGAAGGTCGAGCTACTCCCCCAAACGCCGATCAGTGGATACATCGGAAGCACGGCGAGCTCGTAGAAGAAGAACAGGAAGAACAGATCCAGCGACACGAATACCCCGAAGACGCCCGAGAGCAACAGGAAATACAGGATGAAAAAGTCCTTGTTGCGGTCGGCGATGCTCCACGAAATCAGCGTGCCCGTGAACATGACAATCCCGGTGAGCAACACCATCATCGCCGAGATGCCGTCCACTCCGAGGGAGAGCGTTATCCCTCGGTCTCCGAATGGCCACGGTCCCGGTATCTCCAGCCACTGCCATGCTCGAAGGAACTGGTAACCGCCCGCATCGTGGTCGTAGAACCCGAACACGTAGAAGCTCAGGAGCATGACCACGAAGGACAGTACGGTCGAGACCCACCGCACGATTCCGGGGCGTTGGGCCGGAACGAATAAGAGGACGCCTGCTCCGATGAGCGGCAAGGCGATCAGCAGGAACAGAACGTATCTGTCAAACGTCTCCATTCAGCCCGGTCGTTACAGCAGAACGACGCCTGAACATCGGCGTCGCCTCTGCGGTTCAAGTGTGTGGGATTGCGGACGGCCCATCAGATAATACCACCAACGCGCGCCGGTCACATAGCGCCTCGCGTACGATCTTTATCCGTCCTTCCCACGCCAGGGCTGCATAGGGGTAGGCAAAACGGAACTCGACAAACCATTCGTAGGGGCGCGTAGAGCATCGACCGGCGCCGCCCCCCCCCACTTTTAATTGTTGGTGGTGGTGGTGGGAGCCCGCAGAAAAAAATAAGAGAGTATATAAGAAA
>VXLM01000059.1:0-11803 GCA_009841605.1 Dehalococcoidia bacterium | reverse complement strand
CACTCCCCGCCGCGTGTAGTATTTTACTCCGCCCTACCCACCACTGGCCTGCTTGGTTTTACCAAAAATACAAAGGCACCTAATCTGCGTAGGGGCGATTCGCGAATCGCCCGTCTCCGCCCCGCGCATGTTTTCATTGTGGGTGGTGAGGGTGGCAACCCTCATGAGATATTCCGAGCGTATCGAGGAATCTAAAATCCATCACCGCAAGACCGAACTGCCAGTGCCCCGTCCATTGACTCCGCCGTGCTCCGCTCAGAATGACAGTGCCGGTACTGCTTTCTCGTCAATGCAGACCCCCTCTCCCGTTCGCGGGAGAGGGCCTGCCCCGTACTCCGGGGGCTGGAGTGAGGGTAAGTACCTACTCCTGTCAGCCCCGCCGGGGAAGGATTGAGGAAGGGGGAGCCGCCGCGTTCAACCCCAACCGGTCGGATTGATGTCGAACGCCACCCCTTGCGGGTCCATCCACTTCTTCTCGCCGACCCAGTTGTCCTCAGTGCCCTCGCGGTTGCCGTGTGTCCGGTTGTATTCGACCATCTCCTGTCCGCCAAGAGCCGTCATCTTGTCTTCTACCACGTTCAAGTCCTCGATCTTAAACCCGAAATGGTGCAGTCCCGGCCGTCCCCCACCATAGCGGTCCGCCCTGAACTCCAGGAGCGCGAACACGATATAGCCGTCCGTCAAGATGACGGCCTCATCACTCCTCGAAATCTCGTCGAGATCGAACGCTCCCTTGTAGAACTCTGCTGAACTCTCAAGGTCGTTCGTCGTAACAGCTATGTGCCTGATCTTCGACATACCGTGCCTCCCGTCGGGCTGATGGGCCGATTAGCGACCGCACACATCCTACACCATGCCGGAGGCGTGGGGCGTGAAGCGTTTCGATTGCTGTTGTGTCCACACAAGAGATTGTGCATCGTACAGTTGCCGTTGGGAGCCTGAGGACGAATCCGCGTAACTGTTCAGAGTCCGTGAGAATCCTCACTAAAGTAAAGCAACACGATACCCGCGAAGGCCTCCGAAAGCGGGAATCACGGCTGGGGTGGTAGGGCGGCTATTTTCAGAGGAATGACAGGGAGGGGAGGCCGATCACAACTGGGATTCCGTTTACCTATCCCTGTCAGCCCGCTAACGGGAGAGGGGGTTTGCATGGGCTGATTTGTTTGGTGAACCGCTGTGAGGGTATCCAATAGGCCAATCGGGACCGTTCGAGGTGAGCTTGTCGAACCATGAACGACGCTTCGATCCTTCGACAGGCTAGGGGTGAACGGAGTCTTTGGGACACCCAAAGACGGGACACTGGGTTCAATCGTCCCGTCAGAGGCTTTCCTCGCCCTCTGGGCGTCGGGGGGCGGTGGGGTCACCAGTGGCGCTTGTGCCGAAGTGCTCTGGCTTCCAGTACCAGACGCGGCCCTGGTCGGCTCCGGCGACTAGCTCGAATTTGCCGTCGCCGTCCCAGTCGATCGGGGCGGGATGGACGCCGTGACGCCAGAATTCCAGGGGGTTGCCGTCCTCGTCCCAGAGGACGACTTCGGGCCTCTTGAAGACGGGTTCTTCATTCGTGCCGACGTTCTTGGCGAAGAGGACGTAGCTGCCGCGATAGGGGCTGCGGTGCTGGGGGCCGACGCCGAGCAGCAGGTCGAGCACGCCGTCGCCGTCCCAGTCAACCACGTTAATCTTCGTGCGCCCTCGTCCGTCGCCTCCTCCCTCAGTGTAGACGCCGTGGGTCTTGATCGTCTCGCCGTCCTCGTAGCGCAGTTTTTTGCCCGGGTGCAAGAGGGACGGTTCGTCGGGTCCGACCCTTTGGAAAATGGCGAGGTCGAGGTCTTTGTCCTGGATGACGATGTCGGGCAATCCACTGCCGGAGAAATCGCCGACACCCGCCTGCTGCCTCCACGGGCCGCGAAGTGGTTCACCGTCGGTGACGTACAGGCGCTGCGGAGGGCCAAGTTCGGGCTCGGTCCTGGTTCCCCAGTTGGGGTACCAGTCGTAGAGGCCGATCATGTCGCTCACGAGGAGGTCGAGGAGGCCGTTGCCGTTCCAGTCCACGAGGACGGGGTTGCTGTAACCGCCGGTGTCGCCGTCGTATGGCCCCTGGGAGCCGCCCCAGTGGTGTCCGCCCGCAGGGTCAGGAGCGGCGAGACGGCGGATATCGGTCGTGCCGTAGCGGACACGCTCCGGGACGGAGAAGCGGAGCGGATCGGTCGATAGGGTCTTGTACCAGAGGACGTAGCCCTCCACTCCCCCGACCAAGAGGTCAGGCGTTCCGATGCCCCGCCAGTCGCCGACGGTGGGGACGCTGAAGAAGCTGTTGCCGACGTGCGGGTTGCGCTGCTTGATCTTCTTCGGGGTGTCGTAGATGGGGCGACCCTCCGTGTCGTTGCCCCGGAAGCGGGACCACGAGGGCGACTGGGAACGGTCGCCGGCGAAGATGTCGAACCGGCCGGGTTCCAGCACGTCGGACACGCCGATGTTGATGTCGAAGTTCGTTGTGCGATTGAACGGCTCGTTGTGCAACGTGAGTAGCTCGGCGATTGAGCCCCACTGTGGGGACGGCCCGGTTGCGATTAGTGGAAGGTGGTAGACCCTGCCATAGTAAGTGCAGAGGAGGAGGCCCGCGCCGGGGTTGGTTGGATCGACGGGGGACGCCCACATGGTGTGGCGGGGAAGGTTGACAGGTGCCAGGCCGGCGTAGGTGAATTCGATTTCCCCACCCGTGCCGGGGATGGATTCCCGCTTGCGCGGGAATGACGAGGAGGGTGGGCTTGTGTTCTGGAAGAGGTGAAGGGTCGGCGTGGGGACCTCGCCGATCCAGCGGCCGTCTCGATGGTAGCGGTCGGCCTGGTCCTCGGGGGAAATGCCGGTCGTAGGGTCGATGTGGTAGTTGGGGCGCTCGCCTAGACTCACGACCACGAGGTCGGGACGGCCGTCGCCGTTCCAATCGATGGCGGCGGTGGAACCCTTCGCCCATGAACTCGCGTCGAGATCGGTCCCCGTCACATGGACGGGCAGTCCCGCGTCCCGGTCGGTGGCCGCGCCGCTCGCAAGTGAAAGGGCGACGACGGGCTTGTGGGAGTAGTACCGAAGGCCGATGATCGCCTCGACCGAGCCATTGCCGTTGAAGTCGGCAGCGGTGAGGAGGAACCCGGTGAGGCCCTCGTCGTTCTCGTCGCGCTGGGCGGAACGTGAGATCGTGCCCCAGCGCCGTCCACGATCGACGACGGGCGTTCCGTCGGCGAGGGTGTCGACGAACTTGTGGGCGAAGATGTCGTTCCCGGAGGTGACGAGCTCGGGTTCGCCGTCGCCGTCCCAGTCGAGGACGTGTACCGTCGAGGTGGGGTCGCAGGGAGCGTGGAGGTCACCGATGACGGTTTCGTCGCCGAGAACCAAGGGGGATCCGTCTCCAGTGTTTCCGCCCTCGATGGGGCGGGGGTATGTGGGCATGTTTTTCTCCTTGTGGTGGTGTTTAGGAACTAGGTGCGCTGGCAGAGTATTGCCCTTCGACAAGCTCAGGGCGAACGTGTTTTTTCTGAGTCCTAGTGTGGGAAAACTGATAGCTTCTCAGTTGCTGACGCGCGGATTATACCAATTTGGCGTGCTCTCACCGTGGTGTGGTCTAAGCTGCGTTCTCTGGATTCCGGCCTGCGGAAACCTTTGCGTAGCCTCCAGATATTGCCTTAGTGCCGTGAATTTCACCCCCATCCTAACCTTCCCCCATCGAGGGGGAAGGGATTTCCAGGCTCCCATCATTCGTACATGGAATGGAGGGTGTGTGGCAAGGAATGGCGCAGGTTTGAGTGTGGTATCCTTTGGCCGGTGTCGAAGTGGACTCTGGGACGCGCCGGACGCGCGGGAGGGACGACATGAAACGACCACGCCTTATCTACTACAACGACGCGCACCACTTCCACGCCAAGCGGATGGAACCGCCTGCCAGCATCCACATGCTGGAGTGGCCGGTAAATGAGGTGGCAGGCACCGGTGTGGACGTGCTCGTCCTCGGTCTCGGCTACGGCGACGTGTATTTCCACCAGAGCAAGGTGGGGCGCGTGGTCGGCCAGCAGAAAGAGGTGTGGGAGAACTACATCGACTGGCGGATCATGCGGATGGTGGAGGAGGCCGCAGAGAAGGGGACGGACCAGCTCCGAGAGGTCATCCGCAGGGGTCGTGAGACGGGCATCAGTGTCTACCCCAGCATAAAACTGCAGTCCACCAACGCCCGGTACAGTGAACGGTGCGGACGTCTGAAGTGGGAGCGCGGGGCTGAGGTCTGCATAGGCGAGCCGGGCCGCAATGAGTGGGGCTACGACTATGCGCTCAAGGAGGTCCGCGACGAGAATCTCGCCGTCATCCGCGAAGTTCTGGAGGACTACGAGGCGGACGGCATCGAGCTGGACTACATGTTCGGCGGCCAGTACTTCAAGAGCGGCGTCCTCGATGAGGGCATCGAGACGATGAATTCCTTTGTATTGGATGTGCGCGAGCTCGCGACGCAAATCGGTCAGAGGCAAGGCCGCGAGGTTGGAGTGATGGCGCGAGTCGGCCTGCTCCGCGACGGGAACCTTGAGCAGTGCCTCGACACGGAACAGTGGCTCAGCGACGGGTCGCTCGACTACATCGTCGGGCAGGACCCGTTCGTGGTGTCGGAGACGGGAGTAAGGCAGTCGTGGATGCCCGACGCCGCAAACGCCAACGGCGCGGCAGCGTACTACCGGCCGCCGAGGCGCGTGTACGACGAGCGTGTGGGACTGCCGAGCATCGAGATGTACCGGGCATTGAACCAGACCCTCGTAACCGATGGCTGGGCAGGGCAGTACCACGGATACCTGCTGTGGCCGTTCGCCCAAAGGGAGTACCAGATTCTCCGCGAGCTGGCACATCCGGAAGTACACGTTCGGAGCCATAAGCGCTACATCGCCCAGCCAAGAGAGGGCATTGAGGGTAAGCCGACCACGACGCCTCACCGCGAGTTGCCGGTGGAGCTCACGGAGGGGGAGACGTCGTCGGTGACGCTACGCATCGAGGACGACATCGAGAGCGCGAAGGACGACGGGGAGATGCGCAAGCCGACTCTGACGATCAGGTTCTCCTACTTCTGCATCGAGGACGAGTACGAGATCAGGTTCAACGGCGAGGCACTGCCGCTCGATCAGGCCGAGATCACGGACGAGCGCGGCCTAGAGATGCGGACGATATTGCGGGGCGGAATGGACCTTCAAGCGCCGCTCGGCATGTCGGCGCACTGGTTCCGGTTCTCGCTGCCGATAGACCTCGTCAGGAGGGGCGACAACCTCGTCGATGTGGAGATGTTCAAGTTCGAGCCGCGCGCAGGGTTCAAGCGCAGCATCAATGGTGTTGAGGTGCTGATGCGCTACAAGGACATGGAGCGTCCTCAGGGGTTCGACGTGGAGCGAGTGCCGCCGCTGTCTGCGTAGGGGACGGCGCGACTCCGGCCAGGGTTGACAATCCTTCGCCATTCCCGCGAAGGTGGGAATTCATTCCCCATTGGGAGTATATACGGTGCCGAGCCCAGATTCCCGCTTCCGAAACCTTTGCGTACCCTCCAGATATGCCTTACTGCCGCGAATTTCACCCCCATCCCCGTATCGAGTACGGGGCAGGCTCTAACCTTCCCCCATCAAGGGGGAAGGGATTTCCAGACTCCCATCAGGGGTTATGTAAAGGTCTCCTTTCGCGGGACTGACGGTTTCGGGGTCGAGAGTCGCGGGTTGCCAAGCCGAGGCGGGCGACCACAAGGGTCGCTCCTACGAGACGTTTGGAGTCTGAGGCGCGTCATCGTCTCTCCACTCTAGCAAAGCCGTGTCCACCGGTCCGATTCACCCAGCGAGGTAGCAGTTGGCAACCCAGATCATCGAGCGTTTCACAGGCCCACGCACCAAGGTGCCGGTGCGGCAGTACGGCGCGCTTCTGCTCAAGTACCTCCGGCGGCAGAAGGGCATCGTGGCGCTGGCCTCGACGTTGATTCTGACCAATATCGGCCTGCAGCTCGTCAACCCGCAGATCATGCGGTACTTCATCGACGAGGCGGTGGCGGGGAGTCCGCTCGGCACGCTGATTGCTGCGGCGGTGCTTTTCGCGGCGGTGGCGCTGGTTCAGCAGGTCGTCGGGGTGGTGGCGACGTACACAAGCGGCCAGGTCGGGTGGAACGCCACAAACGCGCTGCGGTCGGATCTCGCTCGACACGCGCTGTTTCTCGACATGCCCTTTCACAACAGCAACACGCCGGGCGAGATGATCGAGCGCATCGACGGCGACGCCCAGACGCTGGGGAGCTTCTTCTCGACGTTTGCCGTCCACATCCTGGGCAACGTCATCATGCTGGTGGCCGTGCTCGCGCTGCTGTTCCGCGAGAACTGGCTGGCCGGTCTCGCGCTCACGGCGTTCGCCCTGTTTTCACTGGCGATCATCATGCGGCTGCGCAACGTGTCCGTAGCCAACTGGAGAGCGAACCGCGAGGAGAGCACAAAGACATACGGGTTCATCGAAGAGCGTCTCGCGGGTCGCGAGGACATCCGAACGAGCGCGGCCCAGTCCTACGTCATGAAGGGCTACTTCGACCACATGTGGAGATGGTTCCGCGTTCGGGTCAAGGCCGCGTTCGTCGCCAACGTCGTTTCGGGGACTACGGAGACGATCTATACAGTTGGCCTGGCAGTGGCACTGGCGGTAGGGGCGTACCTGTTCTTCGAGGACTTGATCACCATCGGCACGGTCTATCTCATCTACGGGTACGCGCGGCTGGTTATTGCGCCGATTTATCAAATGTCCGGCGAGATCGAGGGCCTGCAGCAGGCCGGGGCGAGTGTCATCAGGATCAACGACCTGCTTCGGACTCGCCGAGAGGTTGCCGACGGTTCCGGCAGGCAATTCCGCAAAGGGGCGCTGGCCGTACGGCTCGATGCGGTCTCGTTCGGTTATAGCAGCGCTGAGCCCGTCCTGCGCGACATAGACCTGGACCTAAAGCCCGGTCGCGTGCTCGGTCTGCTTGGGAGGACGGGAAGCGGCAAGACGACGATAACGCGGCTGCTGTTCCGTCTCTACGATCCCGACGAGGGCAAAGTGATGATCGGGGGCGAAGACATCCGGGACGCACGAATCGCGGAACTCCGCAACAGGGTCGGCCTCGTCACGCAGGACGTGCGGCTCTTCCACGGGACGTTGAGGGACAACCTGACCTTCTTCGACCGGGACGCGCCGGACGAGCGGCTACTCGAAGTCCTGGATGATCTCGGCCTGAGTCGATGGTACGACACGCTTTCGGACGGCCTCGACACGACGCTTGAGCCGGAAGGGGGCGGCCTCTCGTCGGGCGAGGCGCAGATGCTCGCCTTCGCGCGAGTATTCCTCAAGGACCCCGGACTTGTCATCCTCGACGAGGCGACATCGCGGCTGGACAGGAGCACGGAGGCGGCCATCGAGCGGGCGGTCGACAGGCTGGTCGAGGGAAGGACGGTGCTCATCGTCGCTCATCACCTGGCGACCATCCAGAGATGCGACGACATCGTGATACTTGAGGGCGGTCGGATTGTGGAGGCCGGAGAGCGGGAGGCGCTGGCGTCCGATCACAACACTCGGTTCCACAGCCTCCTGCAGAGCGGGCTTGAGGAGGTGCTGACGTGAGCACGTGGCGGTACGTCAAGTCACTCGCGTGGACGTTCAAGTGGACGCTGTCGCTGGACATCTTCGTCCAAGCCGTTCTGATAGCCGCCCTGGAACACGGATTCGTTCTCATCGTTCGAGAGATATTCGACACGATGACCGGGGACGCGCGGACCTCCCTGGGGGTGTGGACTCTCTGCGCGGTGCTGGCAGGAATAGTGGCCTTTCAGATGGTCCTGTACGTTGGATCGGTCACGCTGCAGTTCGCCAACCAGTTCATGATCGGAGCGCTGCTGCGGAGGAACGTGCTCGCCCACCTCATGGAATTGAGCGGGATGCGAGGACTTCCGGCATCGCCGGGAGAGGCGGTGACCCGTTTCCGTGGGGACGCTTCCAGCGCCGGCAGGTTCTACATCTGGCCCAAGTTCATTGTTACGCAGCTGCTGGTGTCGATTGTCGCTATCGCGATCATGGTGAGCATCTCTCCATTCGTCACGCTCATCGGGCTGCTGCCCATCATCCTCGTGTACCTGGTCGTCCACTTTGCGAGGACCCGCATCGAACGGACGCGGAAACAGAGCAGGGAGGCGGCGGGTGACGTAACCGGTTTCCTGGGCGAGATGTTCGGCTCGGCGGAGGCCATCAAGGTGGCCGGGGCCGAGGACCACGTCCTCAATGAGTTCGACCGCGTGAACGCGGCGCGCAAGCAAGCGACCCTGCGCGACACGCTCCTCACCCAGACGCTGAACGCCGTATTCCGCAACCTGGAGGGTATAAGCGTTGGCGCCATCCTGATAGTGGCCGGTCACGCGATGCTCAGCGGTGAGTTGACCGTGGGAGACCTCGTGCTGTTCGTCTTCTACCTGGAGCAATTCTCGTGGCTTTCGAGGGGCCTTGGACAGGTAATGACGGAGTATCGACAGCTGGGAGTCGGGCTCGGACGGCTCGACGAGCTGATGCCGGGGGCTCCGCCCGAAAAGCTGGTGGAGCGCAACCCGACGCACCTGTTCCGTAAGGCGCCCGATCCTGCGCCGGTTGAGAAGACCGAGGCCGACCGGCTGGAAAGCTTGGAGGCCAAGGGGCTGACCTACGAGTACCCGGACTCCAAGCGGGGCGTGCGTGAGGTGGGCCTGTCGCTGCGAAAGGGGTCGTTTACGGTCATTACCGGGAGGGTCGGGGCCGGCAAGAGCACGCTGTTGCGGGTGCTGCTAGGATCGCTGCCACTGCAGGCGGGCGAGCTACGTTGGAACGGCAGGCCAGTTGAGGACGCGAGCGAGGTCTTGGTGCCTCCGCGTGTGGCTTACACGTCGCAGGTGCCGCGTCTGTTCAGCGAGGAGCTGCGGGGGAATATTTTGCTGGGACTCCGCGAGGACGGTGTGGACCTGCCGGGGGCCGTGCGTTCCGCCGTGCTGGAACGAGATATTGACGACCTGGAAGACGGGCTGGACACCATCGTGGGGCCACGCGGGGTGAAGCTGTCAGGGGGACAGCAGAGAAGGGCCGCCGCGGCGCGGATGTTCGTCCGGGAGCCGGAGCTGCTGGTCTTCGATGATCTGTCGAGCGGGCTCGACGTGGAGACGGAGAGGACGTTGTGGGAGCGGCTGTCGGAGCGGTCGGACAGGACAGTGCTTGCGGTATCACACCGGAGGGAGGCGCTGCGTCGCGCGGACCATATTGTCGTGCTCAAGGACGGACGGGTGGAGGCGGAGGGGAAGCTGGACGAGCTGCTGGGAACGTCTACCGAGATGCAGAAGTTGTGGGCGGGGGATGTGGGGTAGCATTTCAACGTCTGCACTGGATCTCAACACTAACTGCCGTCACTCCGCAATGTTCTCTATATGATCAAGTGACATGGGATCGCTGTTCTCTAACACCGCCTTTAGCAAGTGTGGGCCTTTGGCAACCTGGTCATTGCCACCAAGCGCCAAATACCTCTCCCAAACATATTCCAAACTATCACGTACGACAGCCTCACTCAATTGAGAAAAATCAAATTCTGCTATTTCCGAAGGTTTAGGCTTCGGACTGTCCACACCACTAACGGCATGCATTGCTACATAAAAACGAAGGTTGTTGCGGTCCTGAATAGCCACATGCTCGGTCAATGCTTTCAACCGGGACTCAACTGTGCGCATTGATAAAGCACAGACATAGTATACGTCAATTGGATATTCTGAGTTAAATATTCTCCTGTAGTCATCGTCCCGCTTGAGCAAAGAAGATGGCCTAGCGCGTGCCTGATCCGGCTGACGCAGTACAATAGACATCACTGCTTGCGCCAAATATGGAATACTGATTATTTTCCTACGAGGTTTACCTTCATTCTTGTAGTAATTCTTTCGACGATCATAGTAAAGGCCACTTTGTCGCAAATGCAGTTCAATGTCTCTTTGTATTTTGTCAGTTGCCCTTAATGACGATGCAGAAACTGTCGTTTGACTGTTAGTCGCCTTAATAATACGATCGCGACTCTCTTCCTCTTGAGGAACCATCACTCTAATGAGGATTTTCCTAGTCTCGTTTTCTGCTTGAACATTCTTGCCATAGTTGTATATTTCTACGGAAGTTTGCAGTCCATTAACAATTTCCGGGTTTTCAATTGTCAATGTCTTACCACTTAGCGATGCTTTGTTTGCCAGAATCGAAACACCGTTATTTAACCACCAAAAGTCTTCAGATCCAGCTTCTTGAAGGAGATTCCTGTATCTCGTCGTTTACTTGTGTGTGACCTTGATAATCTCTGACATTCGCTTCAAACAAATGCCGTTGTAGCATTCCTGATCCGTCAGAAATTAGATCAAAATAATCCTGAAGCCGGACGAGACAGACATAACCAACTTGATTTTCAGATGCAATCGGTGTTTCTGCAAGAGGAAGTGTGAAAGTAGTATTTGGTTGGCGATTAGCGAGCTCAAGTAATTCAGAAGCACCTATGAATGTAAAGTTATAATTCGAGTGTGGGAATTGCTCTTTCACCAATTCTCTCAACATGGATGCTTTTCGTTTGATGTTCTTACTTGGTGTCGTTCCCATCGAGGCATAATAAAAGGAAATATTCAATTGTGGGAACGAAGGGCTGAGACCTCTATAGAGAGAGTGAAAGCGATAAATAGCTTCGGCTAAATGTTCATTATATACGTCGCTAAGCGAAGCAGTATGCGAGAGATCAAAAAGATCATTGCTTGCGGTAATAAAGCGTTCAACTGGAGTCTCTTTGAAGCTGGGTTGTCGTTTTGATTGAATTATGACCAAATCGATGACAACGTCCTTTTTCAGATGTTCGTACTCTGAGTCTTCTCGTACCAAGTCTCCATTGACCAAAATATAGAAACTGTCGATTCCGCCATCATCCGATCCACCAACCAGTCCTGCGTCTATTTCGTCATAAGAAAGGTCGAAATCTTTGAGGATCTGTTGAGCGGTGAAAAACTCGAAGAATGAGGATGGATCTGCTTCGGGATCAGCATCCTTTCGATGATGATCAAGAATTCCGTTGAGTATGATTTGACTATTGGTTGTCATTAGATCCTCGAAAAGGTCGTGTCAGTAGTAATCGCGACAGTGTACGTGCGGCGTGGTGCCTACAACATACACCCTAATATTAAGATGTTGGCACGACAATTGTCAATTTGACATACATAAGGAACAGTGACGCGCCTTGTTGGCGATTTTGTGGTGGACTGGTCGAGACTATCGATGAGGCCAAACTATATGCAACGATTGTGGACGGTGGACATGCAATAGCCGTCGTGATTCTTGGCCGACATCCTGCGCCATTCGATCCTCTGCGTGGTCGGCATGACCCGATGCGGTGCCGAAACGTTGGAATTTGTGAGTGCGTATGCATGATACGCTAGCGCCACTTTTCCGATGCCGTAGACCGTGTCCGCGATGACTCGACTCAGACATAGGTTGCACATTCGACGTTGGATGGCGGCGTTCGCGCTTGCCGTGCTGCTGGTGCTGCCGAGCGGGGACCGGCTGCACATCACGCCCGCGCTGGACGTGTCGTCGGGGCACGCCTTCTCGCTGGTGCAGTGGCACATCACCAACTTCTTCGGCAAGTGGGTGCATCTGCTGCGCGAGGCGATACCCGGCCAGAGGCCCACGCGCGAGGAGCGCATCGCCATTGTGGACGAGTACCTGCAAACGTCGCGGCTTGCGGAGAAGGAAGAGCGGCTGA
>VXLM01000134.1 GCA_009841605.1 Dehalococcoidia bacterium | reverse complement strand
GAAGATGGTGCTCCTGTGTTACATCGAGCCGATGACGTCCACGGCGCTCTGGGGAGAGGACGGGAGGCTGACGATCTGGAACAGCAGCCAGGGGCAGTTCGGGATGCGCGACCAGATATGCCGCGTGCTCGACGTGCCGGTGTCGGAGGTGAAGGTGGTGCCCCTGGAGATCGGCGGCGGGTTCGGGGGCAAGCTGCGGGCTTACCTGGAGCCGGTGGCGGCGCTGCTCTCCAAGAAGACTGGCCATCCGGTGAAGATCACGATGTCGCGGGCGGATGTGCTGGAGGCGACGGGGCCGACATCAGGGAGCTACACGAAGATCAAGATAGGGGCGACGAAGGACGGTAAGCTCATCGCAGGCAAGGCGATGATCGCGTTCGAGTCGGGGGCGTATCCCGGATCGTCGCACAACGGGGCGGCGACCTCGATGTTCTCGCCCTATGAGATCGACAACATCCACATCGACAGCTACGACGTGGTAGACAACATGCCGAGCACGGCAGCGTACCGCGCTCCCGGAGCGCCCATTGGCGCGTTCGCCGGTGAGTCGGTCATCGACGAGATTGCGGAGAAGCTGGGAATCGACTCGGTGGAACTGCGGCTGAAGAACGCCGCGCGGGAGGGCACACGCATGGCGAACGGCGTGGCTCACCCCTGCATCGGCGCGGTCGAGATGATGGAGGCGGTGTACGAACACCCGCACTACAACGCAGCCCTTGCTGACGAACACACCGGGCGGGGCGTGGCGTTCGGCTCGTGGGGCAACGGCGCGGGGCCGGCCTGCGTGATCGCAAACCTGCAGACGAACGGGAAGTTCAGCCTCATTGAAGGGTCGGTGGACATCGGCGGCACGCGCACGGCGGTGTCGCAGCAGTTCGCCGAGGTGCTCGGCATCCCCGTCGAGGACATCATGCCGCAGATCGGGGACACCGACTCCATCGGGTACACGTCGAACACGGGAGGGAGCAGCGTCGCGTTCAAGTCGGGCTATGCTGCCTACGAGGCCGCCCACGACGTGAAGCGCCAGCTCATCGAGCGGGCGGCGCGAGTGTGGGAGACGGATGTCGAGAACGTCCGATACGAGGAGGGTACTCTCAGCCATGTATCGGACCCGGAACTGAGCATGTCATATAAGGAACTAGCCGAGACGGCCAACGCGACGGGAGGGCCGATCGTCGGATGCGCGAATGTGACTTCGACGGGCGCGGCGCGGGCGTACGCGGCGATGATCGTGGACGTTCGGGTCGATCCCGACACGGGGAAGACGGACGTTGTGCGGTGCACAGCCTTCCAGGACGCGGGCATCGCCATTCATCCGAGCTACGTGGAGGGCCAGATCCAGGGCGGCGCGGTGCAGGGCATCGGGTGGGCGCTGAACGAAGAATACAACATGGCCGATGACGGTCGGATGAACAACACGTCGCTTCTCGACTACCGGATGCCGACGGCGCTCGACCTGCCGATGATCGAGGCGGTCATAGTGGAGGTGCCGAACCCCGGACATCCGTTTGGGATTCGGGGGGTAGGCGAGGCGGGGATCGTGCCGCCGCTGGCCGCGATGGCGAACGCGGTGTACCGGGCGACCGGGGTACGCATGACGGACCTGCCGATGAGTCCGTCGGCGGTGGCGGAGTCGATGGGGAGGAATGGGGAATGAGCGCGTCATGTGGTCTCAACTGCTTGACGACGCGCCTCCTCTATCTATACTCTTTTAGGTAAGACATCGCTCGGCGGCATGAAGGACACGGGCCTTCCACAATCACGACTACCGTCGAGTCCCTAAGTAATCACATACGCTGTCCATACCGACGTTTCACTCCTCATCTACCTGCCAGTCGCCTTGGTCCTACCCCCTCACATACGCACGTCACGATTAATCGGAGCTAACCCTCTAGCCCGATTGGCGTTTACAGAACTGGGCGAACGCGGTCGTGTGACGTTGGCAGAGGCAGGGCATTGCCCCGGAGACATTCGACTATGACGACGAAGACAAGCGAAGCCACCGAAGCGCCGGAGAATGGCGGCGGACCGAAGAACCTCGCCATGGAGATCATGGGGGTGACGAAGCAGTTCGGCTCTAACGTCGCGGTCAACAACGTGTCGTTCGACGTGAAGCGAGGCGAGGTGCTTGGATTCCTGGGGCCGAACGGCTCCGGCAAGAGCACGACCATGCGGCTCATCACGTCGTTCTATACGCCGGACTCGGGCCGCATCCTAGTGGAGGGACTGGACAACCAGCAGTACGACAAAGAGACGCGGGCGATGATCGGCTACCTGCCGGAGAACAACCCCCTGTACGGCGATTTGCTGGTGAAGGAGTACCTTAACTACGTGGCCGACCTTCGGGGGCTGACGGGGGCCGAGCGGCGGGAGAACCTCTCGATGGCCGTCGATGAAACGGGTATCCAGGAAGTCTTCTACAAGCCCGTGAGCACCTGCTCGAAGGGCTACCGTCAGAGAACGGGGCTTGCGGGGGCGATCCTGCATCAGCCGGACATCCTCATCATGGACGAGCCCACGGAGGGTCTCGACCCGAACCAGCGGGTTCCCATCCGCGAGTTGATCCGCAAGATGGGTGAAGAGCGGACGGTGATGCTGAGCACCCACGTCCTGCCGGAGGTGGAGGAGGTCTGCGACCGGCTGATCATCATCAGGCGGGGCAACATCGTCGCGGAGGGCACACCCGACGAGCTGCGCAACCAGGCGCTCAGCCAGAGCTACATCGTGTTCGAAGTCGAGGGGGAAGGCGTCGAGAAGGCGCTCGACCAGATGGACCTTATCGAGTCGTACGAAGCCGATCCGCCGACCAACGGTCGGAGGCGGTACACGATTTCAGTCGCCGCAGACATCGACATCCGCCCCGAGCTGTTCAAGCTAGCCAAAAGCAACGACTGGATGCTCTGGGAGCTTCACCATGAGGCGCAGAGCCTCGGCGAGCTTTTCCGCACCCTCACCGACGAGAGCATGGAAATGCCGGTCGCCGAAGACGGCGGCGAGGCTGAATCGGACGACGGCGAGTAACGAATTCTGAGGAGCTAAACCTTCGTGGGGTCGATCTTTGCGGTAGTCAAGAAGGACCTGAAAGGGTACTTCGACCAGCCGACCGGGTACATTCTCCTGGTCATATTCGCGGCGCTGTTGGCCGGTCTCGGTTTCAGACAGCTGTTCATTGCGCCCGAGGCGTCGATGCGGGCGGTGATCAGCCTGTGGCTTCCGATGCTGCTTACGCTCTTCGTCCCCGCGGCAACGATGCGGCTCGTATCGGAGGAGCAGCGCGACGGCACGCTTGAAACGCTTCTCACGCAGCCGCTACGAACGTGGAACGTCATCGCCGCGAAGTTCATAGCAGGCTTCGCCTTCGTGAGCGTGGGAATCATCGCGTCTCTCGGCATACCCATCGCGCTCGAGACCGCAGGGGACATGGACATCGGCGCCGTGGTCGCGCAGTATTTCGGCACCTTCCTGATGACGGCTTCCTATGTGGCCATCGGTCTCTTCGCTTCAAGCCTGACGCGCAACCAGATGGTGGCGCTCATCATCGGCCTCTCGATCATCGGACTTCTCACCTTGGCGGGTCTACCGATCGTGACGCTGGCGCTTCCATCCAGGGTCGCCGTCCTCATCCAGGACCTGAGTCCGCTGACGCATTACGGTTCCATCGCGCGCGGCGTGCTCGACCTGCGTGACCTGCTCTACTTCGCCGCTCTGATAATGACCTTTCTTTCCGCGACCTACCTGATGATCCGCGGCAAGACGGTCAGCCACCGCTCGCCGAGGTACCGTAACCTGCAGTTCGGCGTGGCGGCGCTGGTGCTCATCAGCCTGATGGTCGGGTGGTTCGGCAGCTTCATCGGCGGGAGGCTCGACCTCACCGAGCAGAGGCTGTACACCCTCGATTCCGCCACGAGGGATATCGTGGAGAACCTCGACGACATCGTGACTGTCAAGCTCTTCACGTCCCAGGACCCGCCGGTGCAGATATCGCTCGTCACGCGGGACGTCATCGACTTCGTCGACGACCTTGCGGCCGCATCCAATGGGCGCATCAAGGTGCAGAAGATCCAGGCGGACACGAGCGAGGAGGCGGCGGAAGAGGCCGAACGGAGCTTCGTGAGGCCGGTGGAGTTCAACACCGCGACGCAGGGTGAGCTTCAGATCAAGCTCGGCTACCTGGGGATGGGGATGACCTATGCCAACAGCCAGGAGGTCATCGGCTTCATCGACTCGCTCGACCAGTTGGAGCAGCAGGTCGCGGGGAACATCTACCGCATGACACTGAAAGAACCGAAGACGATCGGGATGCTGTACGGTCACGGCGAGAAGCGACGCGACGCGGAGCTCCAGTCCTGGCGCAACCAGCTGGAGCGTTCGTACT
Organism: Dehalococcoidia bacterium; assembly: GCA_009841605.1. Taxonomy (GTDB): domain Bacteria; phylum Chloroflexota; class Dehalococcoidia; order Lucifugimonadales; family VXLM01; genus VXLM01. The sequence goes on along the minus strand of VXLM01000134.1, from coordinate 20,025 downwards.
ACGTGGAGGAGTTCGACTACGTTCAGGAGGGCGTCCTCGACGCCACCGGGCGCGGTTTCGACATCCTCGTGATACCGGGATCGCAGAAGGAAATATTCCCCGACCTATTCAATGAGATCGACCAGTATCTTTCGGAAGGCGGCAAGGTCCTGATCCTTATAGACCCGGTGCTGATCGACCAGCAGCGGATGCGCGGATCGGCCAACAACCCCGGCATGGTCAATTGGCTCCGGGAATACGGCATCGATGTCGGCACCGACCTGGTGATGGACTTCGAGGCGCACGAGACGCTCGGTTTCCAGTCGGCTTACGGCGTGGTGAACCTCCCGTATCCCTATTGGCCTCAGGTACCCACAAGCGACAATCCGAACGCGAAGGCGATATCCGGCGGTTCTCCGGGCGCGGTATTGCCCTGGGCAAGCTCGATCGAGATCACCAATCGTTTTTCGAACGAGGTCCAGGACGTTGAGATAACCCCGCTCTTGACCACGTACAATTCTGCGGGGCTCGACATCGATTACGACGACCTCTCACCGAGGTCGCCGAGGATAGAGGAGCTCAGTCGCACGGAGCTAAAGGAGCGTCACCTGGCGGTGTCAATCACCGGTCGGCGTTGTCCTCCCCTCAGGGCTGTGTGCGAGATCGACCCTGAAGACGTATTCCGCATGATCGTCGCGACCGACTCGGACTTCATCAGCGAGCAGATGGCAGGCGGGCGTCAGCCGAGGTACTCCGAGCACATCTTCCTCGGCCTGAACTGGATCGACTGGCTGGCACAGGAAGACGCGCTCACGCAGATTCGAGGCAAGGGCGAACGCTTCCGGCCACTCGTCTTCTCTTCCGACCTTCACAAGAACATAGTCCAATACGGAAACATCATCGGTGTTCCGGCGTTGATCATCATCATCGGCCTGGTCCGCTTCTTCCTGCGACGGAACACGACGAGGAAGGTGTATACGCGTGGGAGGTAAGCAGGTAGTCTTCGTCTTCGCCGCCCTGGTCATCTTGGGACTCGCGGCCCTGGTGTTTCGCTTCATTTCGGCCGAGCCGGACGAAATTCTCCTCACCGGCGTGGCGCCTCTGACGGAGGAGACCCTCGACAAGGTAGTTATCCGCAACAACGAGTTCGAGACGGTTATCGAAAAGGTCGACGGCGACTGGCAGGTGGGGCCGTATCCGGTCCAGCGTCGCCGGTTCGAGGACATGTGGACGACTACGCAGCTGTTCGACGAGGCGGAGCTCATCGCCCAGAACCCGGAGAACCATCCTCTGATGGGCGTATCACCGGAAAACGGCACGCTGGTCGAGTTCTGGAATCAGGACGAGCTTCTCGAAGAGTTCTTCGTGGGCGACCAGCAGTTCGCGCCCATCGGCGAGAGGCTCATCACGCCATGGCAGAACTTCGTACGTCTCTGCTACCTGAGGAACCCGGAAGAGGACGACGTTTACGGCATATTCTGCGACTTCCCCGATCGGTTCCTGCCGGACCCCAAGTTCTGGAAGCATCCTCTCATTACTGAGATTCCTCGAGACGAGGTGGAGTCGATCAGCTTTCGGTACCCGGAAGAGGACTTCAGCCTCAGGATCGAGAACTCCGTATGGGTCGTGAGCCAGGGTGGCGCGGAAGTTGGACAGGCCGATCCCGAAAAAATGCTCGAACTCCTGCAGGCGGTGGAGTACCTCGTCACGAGCGACTTCCCGACCGACGACGAGTTGAACCGTCTGAACTTCGATCTCGCCGACATCACTATGTTCATCCAAGTGCGTACGGGCGCGATCTCGCGGTCGGCGCGGCTCCTGCTGCTCGAACGCGACGAAGGTGGCTATTTCGTAAAGCGCCAGGGTCAGGACTACGCCTTCATCATCGACGATCAGGTCGCTCCGTTCATCCTCAAGCGAATCGCGGACCTGATTCCCCCGCCACCCGAAACCAACACTGAAGCTTCGACCTCCACCTCCACCCCCTGACGCCTAGGCGAGGAGCATAGGTGCGGACATGAAGACGGGAACACTGCCGACATTCGCGGCGAGCGCATTCATCGCCTTGGCGCTCGCGTGCGGCACCGAGGTCGAGCCGACTCCAACGCCGTGGCCGACGCCCGACAACTCCACTGTGTCCCGCATCGCTTTCGCGTCGAACCGCGACGGCAATTGGGAAATCTATGTGATGAACTCCGACGGCTCGAACCCGCATAACGTCACGAATAACCCGGGGAGAGACAGCCATCCAAGTTGGTCGCCGGACGGAAGCAAGATCGCATTCCAGTCGGAACGTGACGGCAACTGGGAAATCTATGTGATGAACTCCGACGGCTCCGAGCAGGTGCGTCTAACGAACGACCGGGGCGTCGACCAATCTCCAACATGGTCGCCGGACGGCACGCAGATCGCCTTCGTCTCCGACAGGGGCGGCAGGCACAGTGTGTGGACGATGAACTCCGATGACGGTTCGGTGCCGGTGGATGTGACCGGCAGCTACGTAAACTCGCGCTGGCCGGCGTGGGGTCCGCGGAGTCGGACGCTCGCATACGAGACCGTTCAGGACGTCCGAATTGTGCGGACCGACGACGTGCAACTCAACGAGAAGATAGTGGACAAGAACAACTTCTTCGACGGCTTCTTCGTGGGATGGCTGGACTGGTCGCCCGACGGCAAGAAGCTCGCGATGATATCCAACCACCAGGAGCGCACGCAGTTCACCCGACTGATCTATACGTCACAGCTCGACGGGTTCCGCTTCCGTCGCCTGTACGACAATCCTAGCGGCCTGCCCTATGAGCGGCCAACGTGGGCGCCGGACAGCAACATGATCGTCTACTCGGTGAAGGACGCGGAGGACGGCGACTGGGACATCCACGTCGTCGACTTCACGACGAAGGAGACGTGGCGGCTGACCAACGACGTAGGCGCTCCCTCCGACGACACACTGCCCGACTGGGAGCCCAGAGGATTCGTGCCGGAGTTTCGGACGTTTCAGTAGCTGAGGGCCACCATTAACGGCCAACGCCTCTCAGCCCCCCCTCAGTGGGCCTGCTTGTAGTGCTCTCGGAGCAGATCTCTTCCGAAGTCGCCGTCGATGTCGCGCCAGACGGAGTGGATGTGGTTCGCCATGTTCTGAGTGTTGTCGTACTCGATGAGGAAGGTGGGGCCGTGGACGCGGTAGTAGTGCCCCTGTCCGGGATGATGGCCGCCCGCCCACCCGAAATGGACGTCCGACAGGCCGGCTGAGCGTATCCTGCGTATCTGCTCCCTTGCCACGTTCGCCTGCTTGCGTCCGACGTAGACCTCGATGAGACGGACGAGTCCCTCGCGTTGGTCGGCGGTCATCATGCTGGCCGGGAGTCCGACGCGTTCGCCCATCTCGACTTTGCGGCTAGCCCTGGTGATGAGGTCGGGTGGCGCCGTCGGGTAGATGGTGCATCGCCGTGTCTGCTCGGAGTCCAGCGAGCGGAGGAGGCTTCTTGCAGCGTCCTCTTCCTCCTTCAGGATGCGCAGGCCCTTATGAGCGCCGTGCGGCACCTCCGCGGGATTGGCGCCGAAGAATGACGGCGTGACGGATATCCTCTCACCGCCGATGACTGTCATGTTCAGGGAGAGGTGATGACCGTCGACCTGCCATCCCCACGGATCGACGCTCCCGGGCGTTCCGAAGATACTGAAGTAGTACAGGCCCTCCAGACGGTCGAACCGCAGCAATCCGTCACTCGCCTCCATCTCACCGAGGATTGTCTCGTGACGAATGATCGAGTGGGCCTTTCTCACGCCCTCGACGCTGAGGCTGACGGCCATGAGGGACTCGGCAGCGTTCAACTGAGCCGGCAACATCTCCCCACGTGAAAGCCCGGCCCGTGGACGCGGGACGTAGTGCCAGTTTTCCCGCTCGCCGTGGTCGAAGGAGAAGGTCGCCTGCGCCCTCTGGTCGGGGTCTTCGAGGTTGCGCAGGAAGGCCTCCGCAGCCTCGGTGATCCGGTGTATGGTGGCGCGAACGTCGGGCATGGTGACGGCACCGATATGGGAGAATGTTTGATGGGGCACATGATAGCACCGGCCTGAGCGTGCGTATAGCAAGACGGAGTGAATGGAGGGGAGTGAGCGCGGTACCCTCACCCTAGCCCGGCCCGGTATCCAGAGTACGATGCAGGCTCTCTCAGGACGGGGGAGGAGGTTAGGTATCGCGTTGACGGTCTCAAGGCCGTTGGATACAATCGGCGCATTCCATAAGAAACACTGATTTGGAGGTACGGAAATGGGGATCAGAGTGGCAGGGTCGACGTTTGCATTCGGCAAGATGGACTTGGAGGAGTCGTGCAAGATCATGCAGGAAATGGGCTTCGACGTTGTCGACGTCGGAGCCTGCGGGATGAGCACCTTTACCGACTATGTTCCGCAGTGGTTCATCACGGACCTCGACGACACGCAGGGCGAGGCCGACCACATCCGGCGCACGACGGAGAAGTACGGGCTGGAAGTCGCCGAGCTCTTCTGCTGCGACTTCGGCGTGAACATCAACGACCCCGACCCGAAGAAGCGGGAGTGGAGCCAGCAGACGTACGAGAAGGTCGCCAAGATCGCCGCGGCGTCCGGATGCAACAGCATCATGATGCTCCCGGGCATGATCGATGAAGAAAACGGCCAGACCTTCGATCAGGCATTCGACACGTCCGTCACCGAGTACAAGCGCATGGTTGACGTGGCCGAGAGCCTGGGCATCCACTGCAACATCGAGCCGTGCATCTTCTCCGTAGCTTGGCAGCCGGAGAACGCGATCAAGCTCTGTGAGGCCGTGCCCGGGCTGGCGCTCACGGTTGATTACGCGCACCAGACGCAGCTCAGCCTGAAGGCGGACGACATCGAGCCGCTCCACGACTATGCTCGCCACTACCAGGCCAAGCAGTCGGCCCCGGACTCGTTCCAAGCCAAGCCGGACGAGGGTTGGGTCGACTTCGGGCGCATGGTCCAGAAGATGCACGACGACGGCTTCGACGGGTTCATCTCTGTCGAGTTCGTCTCCGCTCCTGAGGTCATCGAAGCAGGCTGGGACATCCGGAAGGAGTCCGCGCGGCTGAAGGAGATACTGGACGAGGCGGTGGCTGCGGCTCAGGGGTAGAAGAGAGGTTCTGGGTGCCGGGTTCTAGGTGCTAGTAGGTGGCGGGGTGATTCGCAGCTATAAGGACCTTGTCTCTCAAGACTGAGATAGTGAATTAGCGCATCGTCTCGAGTTGCGACATCGTGCCGGAATGTGTGGGAATCGCCCACGAGCGGTTGAGGAAACTCAGGACGGGGGCATAGGACTCGCCTGTGTGGGGAAGCCCATCTATGACCCCTCGCTGCCCAACGGCGGGCACTGGTATTAGGTTAGAAGAAAAGAACCAATGGATACATACAAATCGAACTTGCGAAATCTGTTCAACCAACCTCAGCGCTACGAGATTCCCGCCTTCCAGCGTGAGTACGTTTGGAATCACGAAAACCAATGGGGGCCGCTCTGGGAAGACGTCCAGAACGTGGCAGAGCAATGCTTGGAAAAACAACCGAATGAACCTACACCTCATTTCCTTGGGGCCATCGTTCTCCAACAGCAGCAAGTTCAAGCCTCCCAGTTACCGACGAGGGTCGTGGTCGATGGACAGCAACGGTTGACTACCCTTCAGCTGCTTCTCGACGCCGTGCAAGAGGTGTTTGAGGAGCGTAAATATGCTTACCCTGCAAAGCGTCTCGAGGGTCTGGTGCTGAACCCGGAAGAGTACCGTAACGGTGACTCTGATAACGCGTTCAAGGTATGGCCCACTGTGGCCGACCGAGATGCCTTTCGACAGGCAATGCACAACGACCTAGCCAGTGAAGAATACAAGGAGTCACGTGTCGTTCGAGCGCACGAGTTTTTCAAACTCCAGACTGGACAGTGGATCGAGGCTCAACCAGAAGAAGGCGAGAAGCGAGCGGAGGCGTTGGAAATTGCAGTCAGGGACCTACTAGAAGTAGTAGTGATTGACCTTGACCATACTGAAGACCCGCATATCATCTTCGAGACACTCAATGCCCGAGGGACGCCGCTACTCCAATCCGACCTCATCAAGAACATGGTCTTGTACGAGGCAGGGGCCAGCGACCCCGATGAAGCAAATCGCTTGTGGGACTTCACCGACGGCTGGTGGAGAGAAGAGATTTATCAGGGCAGGCTCAATCGGCCTCGCATCGACGTTTTTCTGAACTACTGGCTGGTCATGCGAAAGCGTGAAGAGGTCAACGCGAATGACGTATTCTCGGTGTTCCGTCGCTATTACCAAGACGGGAACAGTTCCATTGAAACCGTCGCGGCCGACATCGGCCGCATAGGGGAACACTACCGTTCGCTGGAAAAAGCCGACATTCCTGAGATGGAGACATTCCTCTATCGATTGGGAGTGATGCGAGCAGGCGCCCTAACCCCGGTCTTGCTCTGGCTGCTCTCGTCGGAAGTGCCGGAGCAACAGTTACAAAAGGGCTTGCGTGCGCTGGAGAGCTTCACGGTGCGCAGGATGGTCTGCCGCATTACTGCACAGAGCTACCCCGGTCTGTTTGTGGATCTGTTGAAGGACTTGGCCAAGTCGGAAGTAGAACGCGCCGGGGACGTGATCGTGGAGTTTCTTAGACGGCAGGAAGCGTATGGTCGGCTCTGGCCCAGCGATAACTGGTTTACAAATGCGCTCATGAGTCACCCCCTCTATCGGCTCTTGACGCGCGGTAGGTTGCGTATCATCCTTGAGGGAATAGAGGAAGAACTGCGGACAGACAAGGCAGAGAGCGGTTCTGCACCGCGCTGGCTGACGATCGAACATGTCATGCCACGGAAGTGGGGCAAACATTGGTCGCCACCTCGCGATCTGGAAGACGGGACGGATCCGGAAGAGCGGCGTAACCGCGTTATTCACTCGGTGGGCAATCTGACCCTTGTGAATCAACCACTTAACTCAGATCTTTCCAATGCCGCTTGGCAGAAAAAGCGGGAGAAGCTCAAAGAACACTCGACGCTTTTCCTTAATAAGGATCTTCTGAAGGAAGCGCCCGACGTTTGGGACGAGGCGGCAATTGAAGAGCGGGCTAAAAGGCTCTGCCATGAGGCTATAAAAGTATGGCCCCACGCCAAAGCAATAAACCAAATGTACGATTAGCACCCACCACCCAAAGGAGAAACCATGAACGTAGAGATTCGAGATGAGCGCTTTCGGGATGTTGTTGGGGATGACGCGCCGGTGGAGGAGCTTGCGACGGGGTTTGATTTTACGGAAGGGGCGATGTGGAACCACGTTGAGGGCTACCTGATTTTCAGCGACATGCCGGGCAACATCATGCGGAAGTGGACGAACGAGGGGGGCGTCGAGGTGTTCCGTGAGCCGAGCAATATGGCGAACGGGAATTACTATGACCTGCAGGGGCGGCTTGTCACCTGCGAGCACTCGACGAGTCGTGTGACGCGCACGGAGCACGACGGGTCGATCACAGTGCTTGCCACGCACTACGATGGCAAGGAGCTGAACAGTCCCAACGACATCATCGTCAAGAGCGACGGGTCGATCTACTTTACCGATCCGAGCTTCGGGCGGATGGAGTACTACGGCGTGGAGCGCGAGCAGGAGTTGGACTGGCGCGGGGTGTACCGCCTCTCGCCCGGCAGCGGCGAGCTCACCCTGCTCGTGGACGACTTCGACCAGCCGAACGGCCTGACCTTCTCGCTCGATGAGAGCCAGCTGTTCATCAACGACACGATGCGGGCGCACATCCGCGTCTTCGACGTGAACGACGACGGGACGATCTCGAACGGTCGTGTGTGGGCGGACGTCACCGGGGAGCGGGACGGTCTCGCCGACGGGATGAAGATCGACACGGGCGGGTACCTCTACTCAACAGGCCCCGGAGGGGTGCAGGTGTTCGCCTCGGATGCCACGTGCCTGGGTACGATCTACGTGCCGCAGGGGGTGACGAACTTCACGTGGGGCGACGACGACCTTTGCAGCCTGTACATCAACGCCGGGAATTCGCTGTACAGGACGCGCGTGAAGGTTCCAGGCCGCAAGCTGTTTTAATCGCGTGCTAGGATAGTGGCGACAGGTCTCGCTCATCCTGAAAGGAGATTCGAGCATGTCACGAATCACCATCGTCGGCGACAAGGAAGTCACGAACCCGGTGGCAAAGGCGGCTATCAGCATCGTGGTAGTCCCTCTGACCCTGATGTTCGTAGTGGCCGTAGTGATCGGGACCTTTTTTGTCGTGGGTGTCGTGCTCGCGCTCACGCTCGGCTTGGTAGGGGCGCTGCTGATCGGTCTGGCGATTCTTATTCCGATCATCGTTATCGTGGCCATGATCGCCAAGCTTGTCTCGTGGCCGTTCGAGCGTTTCGACGGGCGGGATGAGGAGTGACACGCTTTTCGTGGGTGGTCCCCATTAGTGCGTCTCCCAGCTGACTGGATAGGTAGAGCATTAGACGGCTCCGGGCGACACCCTCACCCCAGCCCTCTCCCAGGACGGGAGAGGGGGTTAAATCATCCTTGCCCAAAGCCAGTATCGGAGAACGGGACAGGCTCATTTACAGGATAGAAGAGGGGGATATGCAGAGTTCCCCTCATGCGAATGGGACTTCGGAAAGGAAGGGTGGATGAGTCTCAGCAATCCTAACGTCCAGCGAGTCATTGGGGTGCTGATCCTCCTCGCCGGGGTGACCCTTATTGTGGTGACGCGGGACGGGGCTGCGATTGGACTTGTCATCGGTGTGGTCCTGATGGTCGTTGGGTTCTGGCTTTCGTACGTGAAAAACGAGATCGCGAAGATACGCCGGGACAGAAACGAGAGGCGATGATGCTATCTCCTCAGCAGGTGAACCACTTCCACACCTTCGGCTACCTGAAGATGCCGGGCCTGTTCCGTGACGAGTTTCCCCGGATCGAGGCATCGTTCCACGAAGTGTGGGACATGCAGGGGGGAGGACACGCAGGGGAGGCGCACGATGGCATGCGACGGTCGGCGCTCGTGCCGTTCATCGACCAGCACGAGTACCTCAGCGCCCTGATCGACGATCCTCGCATCGACGGCATCGCGTCGGCCATCCTCGGTGACGACTACAACTACATGTTCAGCGACGGGAATTTTTTCGTAGGGCCGACGAAATGGCACTCGGACCGGTACTACAACAAGCCCTATAACTCCCTGAAGGTCGCGTTCTACCTCGACCGTGTCACTAGGGACACCGGCTGCCTCCGCGTGCTGCCTGGAACATACAACGTCGGCGACCGTTTCGGCGACTCCGTGCAAGAGGTGATGCCGCACTCGGAGCGCCAATACTACGAGAAGATGTGGGCGATGGAGGGGCCGGATATACCCGCCGTCCCGCTGGAGAGCGAGCCGGGCGACATGCTCGTGTTCAATCACAAGATCAAGCACTGCGCCTACGGCGGGAGCTCGGAACGGCGGATGTTCACCATCGGATTCCAGCAACGGCACCGTGACCAGGACGAGCACATCCTCCGCGACGAGTTGGCCGACCTCGTGCGGTTCTGGCATCCCCGCGCGTACGGCGAAGACATGATCGAGACGGCGGGCCCAGCGAGGATGCGGCACCTCGAACAGCGACTCGCCCTCGACAGTCACATGCCTGCCCTGGTTGAGCAGGCCAGAGCAGAGATGGCGGAGCCGAGCCGGGGGTAAGCACATCCCTTTCTCCTCCCTGTCCTTTCTCCGCGTCCTCTGCGCCCTCTGCTGTGAAGTCCCCACTTGCCAAACGGGGCGTTTGGCATTACGGTACTGCCACAACCGATCAAAAGGAGTCCACGAATGATCTCGCTCAATGTGTACCTGACGGCCAAGGAGGGCCAGGAGGCCGCGCTCGAAACAGCAATCAAGGACGTATGGATAGCGGCTATGACGCAGCAGCCCGGCTTCCTGCGGGCCACGCTGAACACACCGTTCAGCGATGAGGACCTCGCCGCCCTCGAGGCCAATAAGCCGGCCTTCGCCTACGAGATGGTCTCGTACTGGCGTACGGAACAGGAGCGCGTCGACTGGGTCGCCCGTGACATCCACCAGGAGGTCTGGCCGCAGGTGATCGAGCACTGCGCCGACGTTTCATACACCCTCTTCGACTGCAATACCACCTGGAGCATGTAGATGACCAGCAGCTACGACCCATCCAAAGACATCGTTCGTCCACCGAAGGAGATCATCGAGGCGCTGAGCGTGCTCGGCACCGACAGCGTCACCTCGACGATGGACGGCCTCGGCGTTCACCGCACGTTCATCGAGGGGCCGATCGCCCGCGTGCCCGGCAGCAAGATATGCGGCCCCGCCCTGACTCTGAGGTTCGTGCCCCAGCGCGAGGACCAGATGGCAGGATACGAGATTCCGGGAGAGTCGGAGGAGGACCGCGCCCTCCATATGGAGGAAGAGAGCGAGAAGCGTTCCGCCCTCTGGCAGATCTTCGACTACGTCCAGCCGGGCGACGTGATAGCCGTCGATGGCCGGGGTGACCTAGCGACCGGCACGTTCGGCGAGATGCTCATGACGTACTTCAAGTCGCGCGGAGGCGCGGGCGTCGTGATCGACACGGGCATCCGCGACTCGGCGGCCATCTTCAACGAGATAGAGGTGCCCGTCTGGTCGACCGCCGTGACGACGGGCGGCGCGGGACACATGAACCTGTTCCCCGAAGACATCAACCTGCCCATCGCGTGCGGCAAGGTGCTCGTGCGGCCGGGCGACATCATCATGGCTGATGACGGCGGCGCGATCGTCGTCCCGCCGAGGCTGGCCCCCAAGATCATCGAGATTGCCGGCGAGCGCGACGAGCACGAGGTGTTCGTCCGCATGAGGCTCCGTGAGGGGGGTGAACTCAACAAATACTACCCCTTCAACGAAGAGGGTCTTCGCGAGTACGAGGAGTGGCTGGCGGCGCAGGGGTAGGGGTTGGGCTAGGCTAGCCTTTCAGGAGCCGTCCGCGGGTGGTGGGTGCCTGCGGGCGGCTCTTTTCTTTTCCACTGACTCCCGGAGCACATGGAAACGAAAACCGAAACCCCAGTGGGTTTGCCCGTCATACCTCCGAAAATTCGTCGTACTCATTAATGATCGTATCGCTCATGTGCGAGAGGTACGGAGTCTTTGCCAACGCATCAATTGAGTCATATGAGAGAAACGAGCACTGCTTGTATAAGGGGCCTCGACCCAGTAGAGAGAATACAGGTCTTCTAATTTCTCGGAGCACCCGCTCACGCTTGTCTGGAGGAGCCACGATGTGCAGTCGAATGTTCATGTTTGGCTGAAGGGCAAGCAAGTCTGCCATCCGCAACAGTCCCGAGTAAATCGCGGTCGTGTGCTCGACTTCAAACGCCCTGGCCATGGAACGACCCTTCTCGATCCAGAGCACGTCGATTTGTTCCACGGTTCTCAGGGTCGTGTCATCATAGTTCAGAGGCAATAGATCCAAGAATTTCTCGTGCATGGATTCCGGAACGAGTTCAAGGACTCGCGCCCTATCGTTCCTTGGGACCCAAATGTGAAAATCCATCTCTGCCCCAATATGCGCCACCTTGGCTTGATATTGGATTGACGTGCGGCTATCCGGTACCGCCGTAGGCTCCGACGTTTCTGATTCGAGGGAGGATTCCTCGTCGTCATCGTCGGGTACCTCGACCTCCACTTCCCCATCTAGGGTGCGAATCTTCCTTCTGCCAGAAAGCAACCGCTTTTCCTTATCTGTGAGAGGATAAATCTCTGGATCGGCTTCTTGCTTTTTCAGAATTTCGACTAGGAATTCTCCATCAGCTTTATTGATCTCGTATAGTGACACCCTAAAGGGGCCAGTCCAGACGGACGTTCCTTTCTGGTACTGATTAGTAGTCGTCAACGTGCTCCAAACTTTATCATCATGGATAGGTATAGCTGATTCATGGTCCAAAACCACGATCGGCTTGGCTCTGAATCGAACTACAAAGGGATCCGGGTCGTCAAAAATCGGACTATCGTCACGATAGACCTCAGATTCAACTTGCAAGATGCCACACCAACGCGACAAGCGGGTGAGGTAACAAAGTAAGAAATCCCCTTCGTTAACTCGCTCACGCGCCGAGCGTAGATAGCGCTCTCGAAAGCCAGTGACGGTCGCGCCTGCGTCGCGGAAGGCCTGCCATGTTTCGGGCGTGAACAGGTCAAGAAAAGGGATTTATATACAAAAGTAACCAATTCCCACGTTATTCGCCCGCCTTGAACTCTCGCAGGAATCGCCATTCCTCCCGCTTTTTCGGCGGCGTGTTGAGGATGATTCGAGCGACGTTCTCCGGCGTGTCGTCTATCGGTTCCGGCATGGTCAACTTGACTGGACGGCCTCGCGGCTTCTTACGTTTAGGCATGGGCGTACTCCTTCAATCGCGCTATCAGGTACTCTTGCGGTCTATCACCCTTGAGACGGTTACAGTGGGAACAGAGTAGTTGTAGATTGTCCATGTGGTTAGACCCGCCGCGTGAGCGCGGGACGATATGGTCTACGTCGAACACCTTGAACGGGAAGTGTTCCTTGCATCCGTTGCAGTTCCCCTCTTGCTGTCCGTACAGGACATGAGCGTTTTGCCTGTAGTTCTTGGGAGCGTCGATGTCCGTTCGCTTGGGAACATCGGTCCGAGCGGTGACTAGCCGATTGTGGAACAAGTCTCCCATGTAGTCCTGTAGGCGCATGTTCACCAATTCGACGGCCTTCGAGGATAGGTCTATCCCTACCCATTGCCTATCGAGTTTCTCGGCTGCTATGCACGCTGTGGCGCAACCACAGAACGGATCAAGAACCATGTCGCCAGGGTTTGAACTGGCAGCGACGATGCGCTCCAACAGTGCTAGCGGTTTCTGCGTCGGGTAGCCTGTTCGCTCCTTGCCCGACTGTACAGGCGGAATGTCAATCCATAGGTTCGACGGTACTTGGCCCTTGTTCTCATGCAAGTACCGCTTGAAACTCGGAACGCCGTTTGCTTTCTTGGGAAGGTAAATCAGCCCTTCTTGCTCCAACTCTAGCATCCTGTGTTCAGGGTATCGCCACGGCCCATTATGTCCGTGAAAGTCATATGAGTACCCCCCCCCGTCAGACTCTTTGCAGATAGGTTATCGGCCCTAAATCGGCCCTTGTCGTCCTCATGCCGATACGCTTTAGTGACGTAATCAGGATTCAAGGGTATCCTCACTGCATCGGGATTGATGAAGTTTCCATAGAACAAGAGAACGTCCGTCACACGTCCAAACCGCTTGCTATCGTTGTGACTGCTGTTCCGCTTCCAAACGACTTCATTCTGATAGCTGGGAACGCCGAACACCGCATCCATGAGCATCTTCAAGTAGTGAGAGGCGTAAGAGTCACAGTGAAGGTATATGCTGCCCGTGTCCTTCAAGACACGTCGCATCTCCAATAGGCGGACTGCCATCATGGTGAGATAGGACTGCATCCCCTTGCCATGAGCGCGGCCCGACGCATCGAGGATGTACGCTATCGCGGGGTGTTCGTCGGCAATCAACCCCATCCATGCAACGTCCAGATCGGACAAGCTCCATGTATCCTTGAAGGCCGCTCCCGCCGCTTTGCTCCCGACGGGTGCTTCATAGTTGCGGTTCGAGTTGAACGGCGGGTCGAGGTAGATAAGGTCTACCGTGTCCGAGTTCATCCCGCGAAGGATATCGAGATTGTCACCCGTCCATACCGTCTTATCGACGAAATTGGGAGCGGCCATGAATCGCCCCTAGGCCGCTATCAGGTCGCGATATCGGAGTCGCTTACCGTTCATTCCTTCGACGATGCGACTCATTTGAACTTCGGTGTCGGCGGGACGGTCATTGTGCCTGCCCGCGAACTCGTTGACGTAGCGGTGAAGGTGCTCAACGCTCATGTGATGGTAGGTTCCCACGTACCCGCGTTTCAGCATAGCCCAGAACGACTCAACCCCGTTCGTGTGGGCCTGCCCGTGGACGTACTCTTTGACGCTGTGCTTGACAGCTTCATGGTTCGGGAGTCCGTGATAGGCCGCCGCATCATCGGTGTAGACCTTCGCGCCGTCCTCGATACCGTCCTTCACGAAATCTTGAAGGGTAGGCTTGTCGGTGTGCTCTACGGGAGTTGCCGTCACCCGTCCAGTCTCCCTGTCCTTCATGCCGACAACGGGAGTCTTGCCGACGGGTCCGCGCCCGGCCTTCGTCTTGCGAGACTCATGCTTGTTGTGTTCCTTGCCGCCGATGTAGGTCTCGTCTACCTCTACAGGGCCGCTGAACGGCGCGTGATGGTCGTTGTAGGTCTCGCGGATGCGATGCGCCATGAACCATGCCGTCTTTTGCGTCACCTTGATGTCTCGATGGAGCTTCATGCTGGACGTTCCCTTGATGCCCGTCGTCACGATGTAGACCGCGAAGGCCCACTTGCGGTACCCGATTTTCGAGCTGTGCATGAGGCCGTTCGTCTTGACCGAAAAGAACTTGCGGCAATCACGGCAACGGAACGGCATTGTCGGGTGACTGTTCGATTCAGAGACTGCGACGCTCCCACAGTGAACGCAAGCGATACCGTTCGGCCAACGCTGTTCGATGAACCACTGTTCCGCCGTCGCATCGTCGGGGAACATGTCGTGTAGGTCTATGAGTGAGATACCCTTGCGGTATGCCTTGCCTGCCATTGTCAACAACCCCTTGCTTTTATGAGACTATAGTAACCGAAACACGGGAAAATGTCAAGTGAATTTCATCCCGAATTGGTTACTTTTGTATATAATTCCCCAAGAAAATATGCCATGTATCCCTCTCAATGGGGCTAGGATGAGACGTTGAACGCCAATGATACCAGCACACCCCAATCCCTACGAAGCCTGTTCACCCTCACCCACTTCGGCAAAGTTCGTGATGGCGACCTCGCCCTCGGAGAACTCGGCGACGATCTTCAGTCTGCCGCCTACCGCCTCGATGTAGAAACGAAGGCTGGAGACGTATACATCGGTCCGCTGCTCCAGCTTGGAGACGGCGGGTTGGTTGACCTTTAGCGTCCTCGCGAGGTCACGCTTTGTCATTTCCCGAGCACGGCGCAGTTCGTGCAGTGGCATCTCCGCGAGTAATTCGCGTTTCTTGGCGTCGATGCGCCGTCGGCGCTCCGGGGTGAATTCGTTGGTCAGTTCGCTGAACGGGTGGCGTCCAATCATTAGTTCAGGCCTTTCGATCGCAGTTGGTCATACTGAATAGTCAATGTTACTTGAGTCCACCGCTCGAACTTGGATGTTGAACCACCGTCGTGGCTTGAGCCGGGACGACTCTCCTCTAAAAATTTGATGGACATTGCCGGGCAAAACCTGACAACTTCTACATAGCATCATATGGCGTCGGTTACCGTGAGGCGGTCGGGCGGGTAATCGCTCTTTTGCCCTTGTCGACACGGATCAAGTAGCCGACCAATGACCCCTCTCCATCCCGAAACGGTCGGCCTACCCCCTTGAATTTTCCTGACATTTCCTGACATCTCTATCTCGACAAGCGAGGGGTTCCGTTAGCCGTAAGGGACTTTGCCCCAGTTGTGTCTGTGTTCCTCCGTTAGTCCTTGTCGTATCGGATTTCGTGGTCGATACGGCCAGTGTAGTACAAATGTACGCTAGGGTCAAAACGAATTGAAGATTACCGGCCCTTCCCCCACCCCTCTGGACTCCGGCCTTCGCTGGAGTGACGATTGACGATGTACCTAATAACACGAGAAGGGATTGCACCTTGCCACGCCGCCCGTTTTGCTTTCGTTGGGGGGTCTGGTATAGTCAACGGAACGTCGCGGGGTGCGGCGGTATGTTGAAGTTGGTGTGAGGGGACGCCCGGCCATGACAACGCGCATCGTCGTCACAGGCATTGGGGTCGTCAGTCCGGTGGGGCTGTCGAGGGACTCTACGTGGAAGAACCTGCTGGCGGGGATGTCGGGCATCGACCACATTGCCGCGTTCAATCCCGAGGACCTCGAGACGACGATCGCGGGCGAGGTGAAGGGGTTCGAGGCGACGGACTACATGCCGCGCAAGGAATCGAGGCGGATGGACCGCTTTTCGCAGCTTGCGGTGGCGGCGGCGGGCGAGGCTGTGGAGCAGGCTCAGTTCACCGACCTGAACGGCATTGGCGAGCGGGTGTCGGTCATGGTGGCGAGCGGCATTGGGGGGATCATCACACTGTCGGAGCAGATAGGCGTGATGGACGCGAGAGGCCCACGGCGGGTGAGTCCGTTCCTGGTGCCGATGATGCTGCCCGACATGGCGTCGGGGCACGTGTCCATGTCGCTAGGCGCGCGGGGTCCGAACTACTCGACGGTCTCGGCGTGCGCGAGCGGCGGTGACGCCATCGGACAGGGGCAGGCGCTGCTGCGCATGGGCGTTGCGGATGCGGTCATCGCGGGTGGGACGGAGGCGGCGATATGTCCTATCGGCGTCGCGGGGTTCAACTCGGTGAAGGCGCTATCGCGTCGGAACGACGATCCTCAGAAGGCGTCTCGACCGTTCGACGCGGGGCGCGACGGGTTCGTGCTCGGCGAGGGCGCGGGAATCCTGGTCATGGAGACACTAGAGAACGCCCGTGAGCGTGGGGTGGAGCCGATCGTGGAGATGGCAGGATACGGGTCGACATCGGACGCGCACCACATCACGCAGCCTCATCCCAAAGGAGAGGGGGCGGCGAGGGCGATGGAGATGGCGTTGAAGGACGCCGGAATGGCCCCGGAGGACATTGACTACATCAACGCGCACGGCACGTCGACGCCGTTGAACGACCGGAGCGAGACGCTGGCGATGAAGAAGGTCTTCGGCGACGAGGCGTACAAGATACCGATCAGCTCCACAAAGTCGATGACGGGCCATCTGCTGGGGGCAAGCGGGGCGCTGGAGGCGGCGGTGGCAGCGATGGCCATCGCGAACTCGGCCGCGCCGCCGACTATCAACCTGGAAGAGCCGGACCCCGACTGCGACCTAGACTACATCCCGCACGTGGCGAGGCGCGGCAGGATACGGACGGCGATGAGCAACTCGTTCGGGTTCGGCGGACACAACGTCAGCCTCATATTCAAAGAATTTATCGGATAGCGATCAACGCTTCGGCGGCGGGGCTCTCCGCAACAACAAAGCGTCATCTATGCTCGACAAGGTCTGGAATCTGCTTCCAGCGCCACCCGACGGGTTCGCCGATTCAATCGGCCATCCGCCCTTCGAAGCGCAGTTGCTCTACAACCGCGGCATCCACAGGGCCGGTGAGGCGGCTGCGTTCCTGAACGCGGGGGACGATCTCGCGCACGACCCGTTCCTGCTGCCGGACATGGACAAGGCGGCGGCACGGCTTCGCACGGCTGTGCTGTGGAACGACACCGTCGGGGTGTTCGGTGACTTCGACACCGACGGGGTATCGGGCACGGCAATCGTGGTGAGTGCGCTGGAGAGCCTTGGACTGAAGGTCGTCCCGTACCTGCCGCACCGTGTGGACGAGGGGCACGGTCTGAACATCCAGGCGGTCGAGACGCTGGCCGAGCAGGGCGTGACCTTGCTGGTTACGGTGGACAACGGGATCAGCTCGCGGTCGGAGATCGCGCACGCCGCGAAGCACGGCATTGAGACGATCATCACGGACCATCATGCACTACCGGACGACCCGCCCGACGCGACGGCAATCGTCAACCCGCGACGGGGCGACTCGGTGTACCCGTACGAGCACCTGACGGGAGCGGGGCTTGCTTACAAGGTGATCGAGGGGCTCTGGATGTCGCTGGGCAGGGAGAGGCCAGAGCGTCTTCTGGAACTGGCGGCACTCGGCACCGTGGCCGATGTCGCGCCGATGTCCGGGGAGAACCGGTACATCGTCAAGCGGGGGCTGGAGCTGCTGAAAGAGACCGATCATCCCGGGCTGCGTGCCCTGTTCATGGTGAGCGGTGCGAACCGGGGGGAGCTTGACTCGGAAGCGCTGTCGTTTTCGGTGATTCCACGCCTGAACGCGGCCGGTCGGCTGGGAGACGCGAAGATCAGCCTCGATCTGCTGACCACAAGCGACAAGCAGAAGGCAGGCACCATCGCGAGCCAGTTGGAGAGCGTGAACGAGCAACGCAAGGCGCTGGCGGCCACAAGTATCGAGGAGGCGCGGAGGCAGGTGTACTCGTCGCCCGGAGGGAGGCTGCCGCCGCTGCTGTTCGTGGAGAGCGAAGACTGGCTACCTGGGATTCTGGGTTTGATAGCGAGCAACCTGTCGGAGCAGTTCTGCCGGCCCGCCGTGGTGGTCAGGCGCGGGGAGAAGGAGTCACGCGCGAGCGCGCGGAGCATCCCGGAGTTCGACATCATCGACGCGATCCGGTCAACGAGCCCGAACCTTCTGCGGCACGGGGGGCACCCGGAGGCGGCGGGGTTCACGGTCGCGACGGACGACCTTTCGCGTCTGCAGGGGGAGCTTGTCGCTTCCGCGGAGGAGCGTCTGCAGGACACGATGCTCGTGCCGAGTTTAGAGATCGACGCTGTGGCGTCTCCGACGTCGCTGCCGGGAGACAGGTTCGAGTTCATTCGACGGATCGGGCCGCATGGGAAGGGGAATCCCGCTCCGACCTTGCTGATGCGAGACGCGGGAGTCCTCCGCGCGATCAAGGTGGGAGGGGGACGGGAACACCTGAAGCTGCAGCTTGGACATGGTGGGAAGGTGTGGGACGCGATCGCGTTCAAGCAAGCCGAGAAGCAGGTGCGACATGGGGACACGCTGGACGTGGTGTACACGTTCGGGCTGAACTCGTGGAACGGGCAGACGACGTTTCAGCTAACGGTGCTGGACTTTCGGCCTTCGGCGGGGCACTGAGGGAGGTGCTGGGTTCTAGGTTCTGGGTGCTGGGGTTTACCCTCACCCCGGCCCTCTCCCAGGACGGGAGAGGGGGTATATGGAGGTTTGGCGACCGTTCCATAGGCAAAACGGACATTGCCGGTTGCTACAGGAGTCACGAGACGTGAGAGTGTAGGTACCGTCCCTGCTGTTATTCCACAGGTGGCAGAGAACGGGGACTGGATTCCTGCCTTCGCAGGAATGACGACGTGAGGGCGGGTATAAGGGGGCGTTAGCGCTGCTTAGCGGTCTTTGCGGCGGCGCTGGGCGCGGGTGCCGCGGACTCGTTCGGGGATATCGGCGGCGGCGGTGACGACTTTCTTCATGAACCGTGCGCGGGCCACGAGGAGGGGGACTGTGATGATGAGGACTACGAGCGCGATGTAGTGGGCCTCCTGCATTCCGAAGGCCCAGACCTTGTCCTCGCGGAAGAATGTGATGGCGAAGCGTCCGACGGCGTAGAGGGCCAGGTAGAGGGCGAAGAGCATTCCATCGGGGCGGATGCGGTCGCGGAGCAGCCAGAGGACGGCCATGCTCAGCATGTTCCAGAGTATTTCGTAGATGATGACGGGGTGGACGTAGTCCTGCGTCGTCGGGCCGCCGCTTGCACACAGGGCGGCGGGACTCTCGATGTGCTCCCATCTCATTCCGAAGAAGAGGTCGAGGGGCTTGGCGCAGTGCTCGCCGTTGATGATGTCGCCGATGCGACCGATGGACTGCGCGAAGGGCAGGACGGGGGCGGTCAGGTCAGCTATGACTCCGACAGGGTGCTTGGCGAAATAGGCGTATGCGGCCCCGCCGATGAATCCGCCGAGGATGCCGCCCCAGAGTCCGATGCCGCCGCTCCATACCGCGAGTATCTGTGCGGGGTCGTCCTGGTAGATGTTCCAGTTGTCGATGACGTGGACGAGGCGTGCGCCGATAATGCCGCCGATGATGGCCCAGATGGCGATGGAGTAGATAGCGTCGGGTTCGATGCCCTTCATGGGTGCCCAGCGCCCCACGAGAAAAACGGCGACGGTGACGGCGACGAAGGTGAAGAAGCCGTGCCAGCTTACGACGAAGGAGCCGACGAGATCGCCGGAAAAGAGGTTGGGGTGGATGTCGATGGTTATCATTCGGGGCCGTGTCGCAAAAGGGACTAGACTACTGTATGAAGGCGGTGGGTCTGTGTCAAGGGGT
>VXLM01000127.1 GCA_009841605.1 Dehalococcoidia bacterium | reverse complement strand
TCCTCGCACTCCGACCGTAGCGCCATATGCACCACCCTCTTCTTTCTACTTTCTTCCTATCCCTTGACAGCCCGCCCACCCGAACCTAGAATGAACAAAGGTTCTGGCATTCCACCCTGCCGCTCCGCACCATAACCGGCCAACAACATGCAAGAGCGCGTCGTATCCCCAAAGAAGCAAGCCGAAGACATCGACAACACCCTGCGGCCTCGTCGACTCGTCGACTACATCGGGCAGGAGGCCGTCAAGGGCAACCTTGAAATATCCATCATCGCCGCCCGGCAGCGAGGAGAGGCTCTCGACCACGTCCTCCTCTACGGCCCTCCCGGCCTCGGCAAGACCACCCTCGCGAACATCGTCGCCACCGAGCTCGGCGTCCGCATCAAGACCACCTCCGGCCCCGCCATCGAGCGCCCCGGCGACATGGTCGCCACGCTAACCCAGCTCAAGGAGCACGAGGTCCTCTTCATCGACGAGATTCACCGCCTAGCCCGCGTCGTCGAGGAGGTCCTCTACCCCGCCATGGAGGACTTCTTCGTCTCTTGGGTCATCGACAAGGGCCTCAAGGCGCGGAGCATGAACCTCGCCATCAAGCCTTTCACCCTCATCGGCGCGACCACCCGCTACGGCATGATCAGCGCCCCCATGCGCGACCGGTTCGGGGCCGTCCATCGGCTGGAGTTCTACGACGAAGACGCGATGCGTACCATCGTCCAACGCTCCGCCCACATCCTCGAAATCTCCGCCGAGGAGGAGGGCCTCTACGAAATCGCCAAGCGCGCCCGCGGCACCCCTCGAATCGCAAACCGCCTCCTCCGACAGGTCCGCGACTTCGCCCAGGTCATGGCCGACAACACCATCACCCTCGAGGTCGCACAGGAGGCCCTCGCCCGCCTCGAAGTCGACGAGATCGGCCTCGACAAGCTCGACCATCAGGTGCTTGACTCGATCATCGGCAAGTTCGACGGCGGCCCCGTCGGACTCAACACCCTCGCGGCCTCCATCAACGAGGAGACCGAGACCATCGAGGACGTCTACGAGCCCTACCTCCTCCAGCGCGGATTTTTGGAGAGAACTTCCAGGGGCCGCATGGCCACGCGGCTCGCGTACGAACACCTCGGCGTCGAGTACCCTCGCGAACGTTCAGGCCTCAATCAAGGGAGCTTGTTTTGAGGTCGCAAATCCCCTAGACTTGCGGTACCCCAAACACCGTATTATCCGGGCACACATTCGCTCACCTGAGGGAGGTCGAGATGCCCGGAAGACTAGAGGAGCTGCTTGCCATGGTCGCCACCGCATCGAGAGGTTTCGAGGCACGAGAACTTTCCACCGACCGTCTCTTCCCTTCCCCCGTTAACGCCCGCAAAGAGGTGGGCGACATAACCGAGCTCAGAGACTCGATCCGGGAGCAGGGCATCCTCGAACCGCTCGTCGTCAGGCCCGGAGAGGCCGGCAAGTACGAGGTCATCATCGGCTCGCGACGCCTCGCCTGCGCCAAGGAACTCGACATGTCCGTCGTTCCCGTCGTGATCCAGCGCATCTCCGACTCCGACGCCATTGTGCGCTCCCTCGTCGAGAATCTCCATCGCGGAGACCTCTCCCTCGAAGAGCGCGTCATTGCCTACCGCAGGCTCCATCGCTTCGACCCCGAACGCTTCGGCAGCACCAAGGGACTCTCCCGCGCCATCGGTCGCAGCCACCAGAAAATCGTCGAGGACTTCCAGGCATACGAGGCCATGCAGCGGCTCCGGCCCAGTGGCGTCGAGGTGTCCGGGGGACTCCCGCCACAGTCCGCCCGGCGACAGTCGCGCTCCGCCATCCCCGAGCGCCATGCAACCCTGCTCGAACAGGCCATCGCGTCCGTTCGCTCCCGTGTCCCTGCCGACCGGCTCGACTCCCTATACGAAGAACTCGCCCGGATGATAGCCCCCCTCGAACAGGAGAGAGCGCGCCGCCTCCTCGACTTCTTTAAGATGTACCCCGACAAGCCGCTTGAGGAAATCGAGTCGATGGCCCTCGCCACCATCGAGCGGGCAATTTCGATACCCGCCGATACCGCCCGCCAGATCGAGGAGTTGGCGAGCTCCACCGGCGAGCGCCGCGACTGGAGCGAGGTCATCACCGAGCTCGTCCGCACGTCGAACGGCGAGCAGGAACCCTCGGACGAACAGCAGGCGCAGGCCCCTGTCGCTCCCCCGTCCGGCGGCGTGACCAACATCGTGTCCCGACCTTCGACTCCCGCGGCCGAGACCCCGCGCCAGGACGACGAGACTCCCACCGTACAGTACGAGCTGTTCGGCACGCCCGAAGAGGTCACTGGCGAAAAGCTCGTCAACAAGACCATCTGGAACCTCGAACACGCTCAGATCCAGGCCGACTTCTACACGGTAGGCTTCTCCGGCAAGGAGATACCGGAGCTTGTCCGCATCCTCCGCGCCGCGGGCGTCACCAACCTCGTCGACGTTCGCCACTCCCGTCTCACACCGTACAAGCCCGAGTACAACAACGGCGTCCTCGAAGCCGCCCTCAACGCCGACGGTATCGAGTACAACCATCGCCCCGACCTGGGCGTGCCGAGCGAGCTCCCGGCACACGCGCGCACATACGGCTCCAAGGAAGACGTCTGGTCGTGGTACGACGATGTGGTCGTACCCAAGATCGACCAGGAAGGCCCCGCCGAGTTCGTCAACAGCCTCGGCGAAACCGTCGCCTTCATGGACGCCGACGCCGACCCCACCGAGTCCCACCGCCACCGCATCGCCCTGGCCCTCGAACGCGGCGAACTCCGCGGCTACGACCTGTAAATCCGGCTGTTACTGGCTGCCCCGCTGCTCCGCGAGAGGCCCCTTCGCATCCCCTCTCCCGTCCTGGGAGAGGGCTAGGGTGAGGGTTGAATGCCTCCGACCCGGAGGGAGCCCGTTGACGTGCTCACCTCCCTCTTGGCTACCCCTCACCGCCTCTCCACCAGAAACAACTGCTCCGTCACATGAATCGGCCGGTTGTTGAAATTCCGGCTCCCCCGAAAGGCGTTGTACGGCGTCTCCATCACATCGACGCTGCCGATCTCCCGTAGCAGAGCGAGCATCTCCTCCGTCGCTATGAATCCCTCATTGTTGAACGACACGAGAAGAAACCTCGCGTCCAGCGCGTGAAGCAGGTCCCGCATCAGCGGCAAAGACTTCGCCCGCACGTTGTACCCTGACCGCCTCCACCCCTCCGGTATCCCCGACACGCGGCTGATCCTCTCCGGTCTCTCGTATTTAACCAAGAGGTTGAGCATGAAGTAGTTCGATCCATAGGGATGCTGGTTATACGGCGGGTCGATGTACGCCAGATCAAGGTCCCCTACCCGCCGCGCCGCAGTGTTGGCATCCTCCTGTAGCACCTCGTGGTCACACTCGAACCGGCTAAGCACCGGCGGTTCCAGGACGATCTTCCCCTTGATCCTCACCAACGCGTCCGAACCCGTGCCCCCGAACTGCCCGATCTTCGTCTCCCGGTTTTTATAGAACCCCTTGAACACCCCAGCGGTGTTCGAGTGCACCGAGGCCCTGCTCAACAGTGGCCCTAGCAGCAACTCCCTCACATCATCAGGAGCCGCGTCGATCATCTGACGGTACCCGTCAAGCCTCCGCGCGTTGTCCCGCGTGTAGAAAACGCGGTCATCCCTCGTGATCTGACCCTCGTCCCTCGGCGCGTACAGTTCTTCGATGAACCCCTGCGGTAGCGACTCATCTTCAACCCTGCGGTTCATCTCATCCACCGTCTCGGTGATCGACCTGAGGTCGACCGTGCTCCGGTTCCGCAGATAGCACCGCCCGACCACCGTCGCGTAGTCCTCGATGTCATTGCTTATCAGCGTCGATGCGTGCGCCTTCAGGTACCGCGAGACAATCCCCGACCCGCTGAACACGTCGAAGACCCGCAGACGCCCCTTCCCCAACCGACCCTTGACGCCCTCGACGACCTGCCCAATCTGCCCAAGCAGCGCCCGCTTGTTCCCAATGTACGTAATGACCTGCCGTGACAGGTAGTCGGGGTCCTCGCCTGTGCCAGGGTCGATGTCGGTTGGCATCGGTTGCTGCCTACTCATTTGCACTCTGCCCAATCGCTTACCCCAAAGAATATTTGGTGAACGGCACTATACTAAACTGCGACTGCGACCCGATGGCAAGTAATCGAAATGCGAGCCACCTTCAAGTACAGACTTCATGTCAATTGACAAGCGACAGGTGACACAATAGACTATCCGAGTGATCCTATCCTTCAAGCATCGAGGACTGAGAGCCCACTACCGAGGCCGTGGATCGAGACGAATCGCCCCGGAGCACATGAAGAAACTGACTCGCATCCTCTCCGTGCTCGATAATAGCCGAACGCCACGCGACATGGACTTGCCAGGGTTTCGGCTCCACCCTCTGTCCGGTAAATTGAGAGGCCACTACGCCGTCTCAGTGTCCGGGAATTGGCGTGTGACGTTCAGATTTGAGGATGGGCACGTTGTCGACGTCGATTACACGGACTACCACTAGGAGATGAGACCATGCCAATGCAAAACCCTCCCCACCCTGGCGAGATCGTACGGTGGGAATGCCTCGAACCCCTCGGCCTGACGGTGACGCGGGCGGCGGAAGGCTTGGGCGTAACCCGTCAGGCCCTGTCCGACGTGGTAAACGGAAGGGCTGGCATATCGGTAGAGATGGCCCTTCGTCTCTCACAAGCGTTCGGCTCCTCTCCGGAAACGTGGCTCGGTATGCAGACGGCCTACGATCTCTGGCAGGCGCGGGACAAGGCGAAGCAGATTGAAGTTGAGAAGTTCGCTTCGTCAACACTCGCGTAGATTCAGTTCAGCAATCTACGTCACCCTCTAAGCTCCCTTATCAGCAGCCCGTTAAGACCGCACACCAACCGGTCGCGACACCAGCATCCCGTCCTCGCGGGAGACCTTGATGGCGAAGGGGACGCTGTCGATTTGGAGAGCGGTCTCGCGGTCTTCGGGGAGGAAGTGGGGCTTGGCGGGGTCGTCGAACTTGGCGGCCTGATCGCAGGCCATGACGAGGCTTCGCACGGCGTCTGGGTCTGGGTTACGGCCATCGAGCAGGTTTCGCATGTAGAGGGCGCACTGCTCATCCTCATCGGTGCGTACCTTGCCGCCGTCTCCCATCGCCACGACGGTCACGAGGTCGGGGGAGTCGCGCAGGATGGCTTCGACGGTGGACCGCGCGATAACGAGGGAGCCGACGTATATCTCATCGGCGT
The DNA here is from genome assembly GCA_009841605.1 of Dehalococcoidia bacterium. Taxonomy (GTDB): domain Bacteria; phylum Chloroflexota; class Dehalococcoidia; order Lucifugimonadales; family VXLM01; genus VXLM01. The sequence continues at coordinate 19,225 of VXLM01000127.1, read as the reverse complement.
TGGTCGCTGTGGTCACTCCGACCGTGCCCGCCATGGTGGAGTGCGCGATGACCTTCCCATCGAGGTCGGCTTGGGACATCTCGAAGGGGGAGTTGTTGAAGTCGAATCCGGGCGGCCGCTTGCCGTGCACCTCTCCGGCGCAGAGGTCGGCAATGCCGTCGCTCCTGAGACGCAGGGCCTCCTCCGGGCTGCCGACGAGGATGATCTTCTTCGCGCCGCGTTGGAAGGCGACGGCCTCGGTCGTGAAGGCGCGGAACACGTCGATGATGACGACAGTGCCGCGAGCGCGGCGGGCACCTTCGATGAGGCTGTCGACGAGGATGCGCATTGGGCGGGCGCTAGGCGTACCAGAGCTCGGAGTGGCGGTCGCAGCACTGCACCTTGGGCAGCTTGAAGCGGATGTCCTCCTCCGCGCCCCGAAGGGTCGTCACGTTGTCGGGAGCAAGGGCGTCGATGACGGCGCTGACGAGGTCTTCCGGGGTCGATGCTCCCGACGTGACGCCGACATTCTCGACGCCGTCCAACCACTCGTCCTGGAGCTCGCCGGGGCTGTTAATGAGGTAGGCGGGGACTCCCTGCGCGTTGGCGACCTCGCGGAGCCGGTTGCAGTTGGAGCTGTTGGGCGCTCCGATGACGAGGACGAGATCGACGAGCTTGCAGAGCTCCTTGACGGAGAACTGCCGGTTGGTCGTGGCATAGCAGAGGTCGTTGCGCACGATCACGTTGCCGAAGCTGCCCTCGATCTCATCGATGACCTGCTGGGTGTCGTCGACGGACAGGGTCGTCTGGGTGAGGACGGTGACAGGCGTGTCGTCGTTCCATTGCGGCAGGTTGACGCCCTCGCGCTCGTCGATGAGGAACATGGGGCGGTGGCCCATCGTGCCCCTGACCTCCTGGTGGCCCTTGTGTCCGACCATGATGAGCTTGCGTCCCTCGCGGTCGTACCGCTTGGCTTCGTTGTGAACCTTCGTGACGAGGGGACAGGTGGCGTCGAGGACGTGGAGGTCTCGGAGCCTGGCGCGCTCGAAATCCTCCGGCGGTGAACCGTGCGCGGAGAAGACGACGACGGATTCGGGCGGTATCTCTTCCACCTCCTCGACGGTCTTCGCTCCCTTGGACTCGAGGGCGTTCACGACGTAGGGATTGTGGACGATCTGGTGCTTCATGTACACGGGCGGGCCGAAGCGCTCAAGCGCGATCTCGACCACGTCGATGGCCATGACCACGCCCGCGCAGAAGCCGCGTGGTGTGCCGAGGTACACATTCATGCCAGTCCTCCCCGCAAGGTAGGTCAATTGTAACACCACAAGGGTAGGGCGTCAGGTAATGCGGCGGGTGTATACTACTTACATTCAAGAGTGAGGGAGTGGGGGAATGAAGATCGCCGAACGGATGAACCGCCTGGGTACGGAGACCGCCTTCGAGGTACTGGCCAGGGCGAAGGCGCTTGAGGCGCAGGGACGGGACATCATCCACCTTCAGATAGGAGAGCCGGACTTCGATACGCCGTCCAATATCGTGGAGGCGGGCGCGGAGGCGCTCCGCAACGGCTACACGCACTACGGCCCGTCTCCGGGACTGCCGGAGCTGCGACAGGCCATCGCCACCGAGGTTGCCGGAACGCGCGGCATTGAGGTCGGCGTCGACAACGTCGTCGTAACGTCCGGGGCCAAGCCCATCATGTTCTTCGCAATGTTGGCCCTCGTGGATGAGGGCGACGAGGTGCTCTATCCGAACCCCGGATTTCCCATCTACGAGTCGATGATCAACTTCGTCGGCGGCGTGCCGGTGCCGGTAAGGTTGCTGTCTGAGCGCGACTTCGATATCGACGTGGACGAGGTCGCGGCCTCCATCACGCCGAAGACCACGATGATGGTTCTGAACTCGCCGAACAACCCGTGCGGGAGCGTGGTGGAGCGCGATACCATCAGGCAGCTTGCGGAACTGGCCGTCGAGCACGACCTCTGGGTGCTGAGCGACGAGATCTACATCCGCCTGCTGTTCGAGGGGGAGCACTCCAGCATCGCGTCCTTCCCCGGACTTGCGGAGCGGACGATCATCCTCGACGGTTTTTCCAAGACCTACGCGATGACGGGCTGGCGCATCGGCTACGGCGTCATGCCGGAGGAGCTCGTGCCGCACTTCTCCAAGCTGACCACCAACAGCGTCTCATGCACAGCGTCGGCCATCCAGGTGGCAGGCGTCGAGGCGCTGCAGGGCCCGCAGGAGCTGACCTACGAGTTCCGAGACGAGTTCAAGTCCCGCCGCGACGTGTTCGTTGGCGGGCTGAACGAGATACCCGGCATCCGATGCCCCATGCCGATGGGCGCGTTCTACGCCTTCCCGAACATCGAGGGCACCGGCATGACCAGCCGACGATTCGCCGACGACCTTCTGCAGGACTACGGCGTGGCGTCCCTCGCGGGAGAGTCGTTCGGGGAGTACGGCACCGGGTGCGTGCGGTTCTCCTTCGCCAACTCGATCGAGAACCTGAGCCGCGCGTTGGAGCGGATCGCTGAGTTCGTGGACGCGAATTCTTCGTAAAGTCAGCTTCCGTGCACGGCAAAATGAATGTTTGATTCGGCTCAATTGACATGAGAACCCTCCGAATCGCGTTGGCACAGATCAATACGACGGTCGGCGACCTCGACGGGAACACCACGAAGGTCCTCGACTACACGGCCCGCGCCCGCGACATTGGCGCCGACCTCGTCGCGTTTCCCGAGCTTGCGATCACCGGCTATCCGCCAGAAGACCTGCTATTCAAGCACCAGTTCATCGAGGACAACAAGGCGCGGATGCGTCAGGTCGTCGAGGCGACTGAGGGCATCACGTCAGTCGTCGGGTTCGTGGACTCCGACGCCGACCTCCACAACGCCGCCGCGGTGGCCCACGACAGCAGGCTGGCCGGCGTCTACCACAAGATGTTCCCGCCCAACTACGGCGTGTTCGACGAGGAGCGCTACTTCAAGGCAGGACGCGAGTGCCCGGTGTACGTGGTCGGCGGCGTCCGTGTCGGCGTCAACGTCTGCGAGGACATCTGGCAGGCGGTGGGACCAACGGTCGTGCAGCGCGCTGCGGGAGCAGAGGTCATCGTCAACATCAGCGCGTCGCCCTTCTACTCCGGCAAGATCCACTGGCGCGAGAACATGCTCGCCACCCGCGCTTCGGACAACGGGGTCTACGTGGCGTATGTCAATCTCGTCGGCGGACAGGACGAGCTGGTCTTCGACGGCGCGAGCATCGTGTACGATCCCTTCGGGAAGGTCGTGGCCATAGGCAGCCAGTTCGAGGAAGACCTGGTAGTCGCCGATTTGGACATCGACGCCGTATTCCGCGCCCGGGCTCGCGACACGCGCTCCCGCAAGGAGAGCTCGGCCCTCCTGAAGCAGGTCGGGTCGTCGCACGTCTCCGTGGTGTCCGAGGACTCGCAGAACTCCAAGCCTCCGCTGCCTGACCGCGATCCGACGAGGTACGACGAGACGGGCGAGGTGTACGAGGCCCTCGTGACTGGCACGCGGGACTACATCGTCAAGTCTGGGTTCTCCCGCAAGGTGCTCGTCGCCCTCTCCGGAGGAGTGGACTCCAGCCTCGTCGCGACCATCGCCGTCGACGCGCTCGGCCCGGACTCCGTGTGCGGACTCTCCATGCCTTCGCGGTACTCCTCCGAGGGGAGCATCCTCGACGCCCGCGAGCTTGCCGAGAACCTCGGCATCGAACTGAAGACCGCCCAGATTGAGGATGTATTCTCGTCGGCCCTGGGAACGCTCGATCCCCACTTCGAGGGATATCAACCGGGCCTGGCGGAGGAAAACCTCCAGTCGCGAATCCGCGGTCTGCTCGTGATGGCGATGTCCAACAAGTTCGGCTGGCTCGTCCTCACGACGGGCAACAAGAGCGAGCTTGCGGTCGGCTACGCGACCATCTACGGCGACATGGCAGGCGGGTACGCCGTCATCAAGGACGTGCCCAAGACGCTCGTCTACGAGCTCTGCCGTTACCGCAACGCGCGGGGGGACGGTCCCGTCATTCCAGAGACCGTGCTGACCAAGCCGCCCAGCGCCGAGCTCAGGGCCGATCAGACGGACCAGGACTCCCTCCCACCCTATGAGGTGCTCGACCCAATCCTCAAGGCCTACGTCGAGGAGGACCGCAGCTTCGAGGAGATAGTCGAGGCAGGCTTCGACGAGCAGACCGTGAAGGACATCGTCACGCTCGTCGACCGCAACGAGTACAAGCGTCGGCAGGCCCCGCCGGGCATTAAGATCACTCCACGAAACTTCGGTCGCGACCGCCGGATGCCAATCGCCAACAGGTACCGTCCCTTCTGACGTTCTCAGAACGCGAATAGAAGACCCCCGTTCACCCTGAGCCTGTCGAAGGGTGAACCCGCCGTTCATGGTTCGACAAGCTCACCACGAACGCTGTCGACAACTTTGTGCCACCCCGTAAGCGCTGCCCTCCCGCCGGGTGTACAATGGGCCGAGCTTTCGACGTGAGGGGGATACCCATGGACACTCCGAGACCCGTTATTCGCAACTGGCGCGACCAGGACCCCGCCAACAGCCACGGCGCCGTCGGCTGGAAGGTGATGATGCAGCTTGGCACGAACCCCGGCCGTACTTATGAGGAGGCCCCACTGCTCGGCATTCATGGGATCACCTACCGCCTCCTGCAGCCGACCAAGGCCGAGCCGCCACATTCGCACCCGGCCAAAGAACACGTCTACTACATCGTCAGCGGCACGGGCACCGTCCAATTGGGTGAGGAACGCTTCCCCGTCAAAGAGGGCGACGCGGTGTACATGCCCGCCCAGGGGGTCCATTCGATCATCAATGATAGCGACGATTTTCTGGAGCACTACGTCATCAGCGCGATCCCGCACTGGGCCGAGGAGCACCCCGACGGCGACCTCGACCGCGGGCGGACCGACCCCGTCATCCGCAACTGGCGGGCCGGCCCGCCCCACATGAGCCACGGCGCGGTCGGCTGGTCGATCATGGCTGAGAAGGCGGGATTCCCCAACCGCACCTACGAGCAGGCCCCTCTGGAGGGGTTCCACGGCTTCACCATGCACATGATGCCGGGCGGCCAAGAGGAAGGCCCCCACGAGCACGTAGGCAAGGAGCAGGTGTACGTCTTCACGCACGGGCGGGGGAAGATGCTCCTCGGCGACAAGACCTACGACGTGCGGGAGGGCGACTGCGCCTACATCCCGCAGAAGACCCAGCACGCCTTCATCAACGACGGCGACGACTGGTGCCAGCACCTCATCCTCAGCGCCCTCGTCTAGGCTGAACTCCTCCGCCTCCGTCTACCCCGCGATGGCGGGAAGCTTATCCCCTCTCCACGTTCGCGGGAGAGGGCTAGTGCCTGCCCCGTACTCGATACGGGGGTGAGGGTGTTCTTAGCGGTTGCGTGCAGGGAAATTCGTGGGATGGCTGAGGTTGATGGTTTATACTGAACGCCATCGCATCATTTCCGTACCGCGTGTGGCGGAACAATGCCAATGAAACGCAATAACAATGTAGATTGTCGCGTGCCGAGGAGGGGCCGGTATGGCTGAAACCGAACCGGCAAACTTCATCGAGGACATCGTCGAGGAGCACAACGGCAACGGGCGCTTCGGCGGACAGGTCATCACGCGCTTTCCCCCAGAACCTAACGGGTACCTGCATATCGGTCACGCCAAGTCGATGTGCCTCAATTTCGGTCTCGCCAACAAATACGGTGGGCGCTGCCACATGCGCTTCGACGACACGAACCCCGCCAAGGAGGAGGAGGAGTTCGTCGAGAGCATCCTCGAAGACGTGCGCTGGCTGGGATGGGACTGGGGCGAGCACCTCTACTTCGCGTCCGACTACTTCAACGAGCTGCACGACTACGCCATCGACCTCATCAAGAAGGGCAAGGCCTACGTCGACGACCTCGACCAGGAGCAGATCCGGAAGTACCGCGGCACCCTCACCGAGCCCGGAGTCGAGAGTCCCTTCCGCAACCGCTCGGTTGACGACAACCTGGCCCTCTTTCGCGGGATGAAGGAGGGCGAATTCGAGGAGGGCACCAAGGTGCTCCGCGCCAAGATCGACATGGCGTCCGGCAACATCAACATGCGTGATCCCGTCCTCTTCCGCATCCTCAAGACTCCCCACCATCGCACCGGCGAACAGTGGGTAATCTACCCGATGTATGACTTCACGCACGGGCAGTCGGACTCGATCGAAGGCATCACCCACTCCATCTGCACGATGGAGTACGAGGACCACCGTCCCTTGTACGACTGGTTCCTCGACGCGCTGGATATCTACCAGCCGCAGCAGATCGAGTTCGCGCGCCTGAACCTTAGCAACACCGTTCTCAGCAAGCGCAAGCTCATCCAGCTCGTGCGGGAAGGACACGTCGGCGGCTGGGATGACCCCCGGATGCCGACGCTTGCGGGTCTCCGCAGGCGCGGGTACACGCCGGAGTCTATTCGCAACTTCTGCGAGCAGGTCGGCGTCGCCAAGCGGCAGAACGTCATTGACATAGCCATGCTCGAACACGCCGTCCGCGACGATCTGAACAGGCGCGCGCCCCGCGCTCTCGCCGTGCTCAGGCCGCTCAAGGTGGTCATCGAGAACTACCCGGAGGGGCAGGTCGAGCACCTCGACGCGATCAACAATCCCGAAGACTCCGATGCGGGTACAAGGAAGCTGCCGTTCTCGCGGGAACTGTACATCGAGCGCGACGATTTCATGGAGGAGCCACCTAGAAAATTCTTCCGTCTGGCCCCCGGCCGCGAGGTGCGGCTGCGGTACGGGTACTTCATAACGTGCACGGACGTCATCAAGGACGACGCGGGCGAGATCATTGAGCTTCGATGCACCTACGACCCGGAGACACGCGGCGGACAGGCTCCCGACGGACGAAAAGTGCGTGGCACCATCCACTGGGTCTCTGCCGAGCACGCGGTCAACGCCGAGGTGCGGCTGTACGACCACCTCTTCACCTCCGAGCGTCCCGACGATGACGACGACTTCATGTCCACCCTCAACCCTCACTCGCTGGAGGTCGTTCCCGACGCCAAGGTCGAACCAAGCCTCGCGGACGCCGTTCCGGGCGAAAAATTCCAGTTCGAGCGGACGGGCTACTTCGCGGTCGACCCCGACTCACAGCCCGGCGCACTCGTCTTCAACCGAACGGTCACCCTACGCGACTCATGGAAGAAGGTCACCGCCAAGCTTTAAGGGGTTGCCGCTACCCCAGCTTCCAATTCCCGATGGACTCACGGTAGGCCTCGATCGGCACCGTCTCCTTCTTATTGAGCCATCGCGACATCGGCGGCACAATCCGGAGGCTGCGGTCTTCCAGCGGCAGCCGGACCGGAATCCTCCCGCGCCGGTGCGACTCGCGAAGGGCGATGGCGATTTCAAGGCACTTCAGCGAGTTCTCCCCGCTGCCGATGGGATCGACGCCGTTCTCGATGGCGTCAATAATCGACTGCACGCTGGCGAGGTTGCGGTTGCCGGCCCATCGCCATCCATCCTCGCCGTGCGTCCCGCTGCGTTCGTGCTGCGACTCCTCCTTGAAGAGACCCTCCATCTCGACCAGATCGTTGTGCCAGTGGGGCCTGTCGTCGGGGTCCCGGAGCTTCCACATCTTGAGGTACATGAAGTCTGTGTAGAAGGAGCCCTTCGTGCAGAGCACCTCGATGCCGTTCTTGGCGTTACTGTTCGTGTGGCGGAACGCCTCGACACCGTTGGCGAAGCGGATGTAGCCCGCCTGCCCCTGGTCATGATCGCTGAACGGGTCGCCCGTCACCCATCCGATAACCCACGCTACCTCGGAGTCACCCGCGAACAGGCGTGTGAGGCTCAGCCCTTGGATGTCCCACTCGCGGCTCGATCCGCCGTGGAGGTCGATGGCAACGACCTCCCCGATCTCGCCGGAGTCGATGATCGCCTTCGCCCTCGTGTAATCGGGAAGGTTTCGGTCGAGGTCGCCGCATCCGAAGGCGATGCCCTTCGCGCGGCAGGTCGCCACCATCTCGTCGGCGTTTGCAAGACTGTCGGTTATAGGCTTCTCGCACAGGATGCCCTTGACACCGTACTCGGCGCACCCCATGACGACCTCATGGTTTGCGCTCACGGGCAGGATCGGAGCGGCAATGTCGATGCTCTCGCTGTGGAGCATCTCTCGGTAGTCCTCATACACCGGCACGCCGAACCGCTGGCGGAAGAGTTCAGCGTTCTCCGGGTCCGTCTCCGCCGCCGCAACGACTTCCGCCCCCGGCGTCAGATGCCACGCCCGCGCGTGCTGTGTCCCCTTGCGACCACATCCAATCACGCCGACGCGGTAGGTGCCCTGCGGCATTTGGTGTCTCCAAGCAAGAGATTGGACGACAGTCTATCAGACGGAGAGAGGGATGATTGTGTAAGTAGGGACGTAGCGTGGAAGGCATGCAGCTATGCCGTGTCTGGGGGATTGTTGTACAATTCGACGGGTCGCAAACGAGAGGAGCGCGCAGCTTGACGTTTGACGCCGACATAATTGAAAAGGGGCTGAGCCTGACGGTCATCGGGGTCAGCACGGCGTTTGCGCTGCTGCTGGTGCTGTCTTTTGGTGTATGGACGGTCGGCAAGTTCTTCGGGCCGAAGGAAGTCGCGGAAGATGCAGCGGACTCGTCCTCCGAGGAGAGGCGCGACAAGGCCCTCGCAGCCGCCATCGCCGTCAGCGCACTCCGCGAAATACGCGACAACTCTGCCACGCTTCCCACACCATCCTCCGGCGAATAACCTTCCTCCACCGAACCGTCATTGGCTGAATTCATCGACTTCTTCGAATCGACCGGCCTTGCCAACATCACGTGGCAGCAGGGCCTCATGATCTTGGTCGGGCTGGGCTTCATCTTCCTTGCGGTGGCGAGGAACATGGAGCCGTATGAGCTCCTCCCCATCGGGCTGGGAATCGTTGCCGTCAACATGCCGCTGACAGGGCTAACGACATTGCCCACGGAAGCAACCGGCGTGCAGGAGGCGGGCCTCTTCGGCATCACCTTCCATTACGGCCTCGCCTTCTGGAACATCCTGCCTCCCCTGATGTTCCTAGGACTTGGAGCGAGTACGGACTTCGGCCCGATGATAGCCAACCCAAAGACTCTGCTGCTGGGTGCAGCCGCTCAGATCGGCATCTTCGCTGCCTTCTGGGGTGCGCTCGCAACGGGACTGTTCGAGATTCCCGAGGCGGCATCCATCGGAATCATCGGCGGCGCCGACGGCCCGACATCCATTTTCATTTCGGCCAAGCTCGCTCCCGAACTGCTCGGCATCATCGCGGTCATCGCCTACTCCTACGTGGCCACGGTCGCGTTCATACAACCTCCTGTTATGAAACTTCTTACTACAAAGAAGGAGCGGGAGATCGAGATGAAGCCCCTGCGCGACGTCTCGCGAACGGAGAAGCTCATCATCCCTACGTTCATCATGATCGTGGTGATTCTCGTGGTGCCCCGATCCGCGCCGCTGATCGCCATGTTCATGATCGGCAACCTGCTCAAGGAGAGCGGGGTCGTCCCACGGCTCGTGCAGGCGTCGACCGACGTTATCCTCTACGTCTCGACGATCTTCCTCATGCTGACCATCGGCGCGCAGCTCGTGGCCGAGAGAGTGTTCGATCTCGAAACCTTGGCCATCCTCGGACTCGGACTCGTCGCATTCTGCGGGGGCACGGCGAGCGGCGTGATATTCGCCAAGATCATGAACCTGTTCCTCAAGGAAAAGATCAACCCGCTCATCGGCTCGGCGGGCGTCTCCGCCGTACCAATGGCCGCGCGAACGTCGCACCATCTCGGCCAGGAGGCTAACCCCAAGAACTTCCTGCTGTACCACGCCATGGGACCGAACGCCGCCGGAGTCATCGGCTCGGCCGCCGTGGCGGGCGTGTTCCTGGCGCTGATCCAGTAGAGGGTTTTGTATTTTTCGTAAAGGCGATATGACAGCAACGCTAAGGGTCAAGATCGGGGAGCGGTGGTACACCGTAGAGGTGGGAGACCTCGACGAGTTTCCCATTCAGGCGGTCGTGGACGGCGAGCTGGTCGAGGTCGAGATGGGCGATATGCCTGCGGCGATGTCACCCCAGACTCACGCGGCGGACATAGCCGTGCAACCCAGCGAACCGGCGCAGCCCGCCCCCGCGCCAACGCCGCAGCGAACGGCCCAGCCAACGTCCTCCACGGAACCATCAAGGTCGTTCAAGACGCCGATGCCCGGTGTCATCGTGTCCGTCGCCGTCAAGGTTGGCGACCAGGTCGTGACCGGAGACCCGATCTGCATTCTCGAGGCGATGAAGATGCAGCAGACGCTCCGGGCCGACTGGTCGGGCATCGTGCAGGAAGTCCACGTAACGGCAGGAGACCAGGTTGTAGACGGGCAGGCGATAGCCGACCTGGAGTGAGGGGGGCATGTTACGTCTCCGGATACCATCATTCTTGGTGAAACAGTAAGAAACGATTCCAAGAGTCATGATTCGCACGATTGGCGTATTGATTGGCATCTTCTGTGTATTAGGAATCTATTTCGGGCCTTCTATACTATTTCCAATCCCAACTCTTGACCCGAAAGACAACCCTGCGATTGAGCAATTCGTAATTCAGCATACGAATGACGAACGTATGGCAGCCGGTCTACCACCTCTAGTTCATGATCCCCTTATTTCGGACATCGCTAGAGCTCATAGCGAAAACATGAGTCGCCTAGGACTCTCACATGACCTTGAAGACAGAGAACCTACAGATAGAGCACTACGTGCTGGATACAACTGTCGTGCTTACCGTGCGGATGGTTCATATACCTACGGGTTATCGGAGAATATCCTGCAATATCCTGTAGCCAGTCACTTGGACGGTTTTGAGACTATTTCAGAGGCTGTGGCACACGATCTAGTTAACAGTTGGATGGCAAGTGCTGGTCACAGAGCCAACATATTGGACGAAGACGTCCACAAGATCGGTGTCGGAATCGCGTTGCTGGAAAATGCCAGTGATGGACAAGGGTGGACCGGGAGTGTTATTTTCGCGACCCAAAACTTCTCCTCTTGTAGATAGGATTAGTCTCCACCTCAGCGTATTCAAACCCCATTGTCGTAGGGGCGCACTACCTCACGTCGGCAGGATATTTATACCCTCCACGGGTTCGACAGATGCTCGCGCCCGAACCATCAGGAACGTGTCGCCCCAATCACCCCGTCCCGCTCGTACTCGTCCATCTCATCCTCGCTCAGGAACTGCGACAGCACCTCGCGGGTGTGTTCGCCCAGCAGGGGCGGTGGCCCTTGCGGCGCGGCGGGCGTGCGGCTCATGTACTGGAGGGAATTCGCCATAACCGGCAGGTCGCCGATGGTGGGATGCTCGACGTTCCATACGACCTGGCGAGCCTCGGCCTGCTTGTCCGCCAGCGTCTCGTCGAAGGTGTTGATCGGGCCTGACGTGATGCCGACCTTCGTGAGGGCGTCGATCCACTCGTGCCGGTCCTTTGTCTTAAAGCGCTCGGCGAGTTGGGGTATCAGCTCGTCCTTGTGCGCCAGCCGCGCCGCATTTGTCTCGAAGCGCGGGTCCTCGTGTATCGCCGGACGGTCGATCAGGGGAGCGAGCTTCTGGAACATCCCGTCGTTCATCACGGCGAGCATGAACCAGCGACCGTCCTTCGCCTCAAAGGTCTGGTAAGGGCATATCTGCGGGTGAGCGCTCCCGTAACGCTGGGGAGGTTCACCCGTAGCGATGTAGTTCTGCGCTACGTTGACCATCCCCATGATGCCGGTGTCGAACAGCGACAGGTCGATATGCTGCCCCAGCCCCGTCCGCTCGCGCTCTCGGAGTGCGACGAGGATCCCGGTGACCGCGAGTGAGCCGGTCAGCAGGTCGATGGCCGCGATTCCGGTCTTCGAAGGCGGTCTGTCCGGCTCGCCCGTGACGCTCATCAGGCCGATCATCCCCTGCAGCGACGTGTCGACGCCGGGCTCGTAGGCGCGCGGTCCCGTGTGGCCGTATCCGGTTATCGATGCGTAGACGATGCCCGGATTTATCCGCTCGATGCTCTCGTAGTCCAACCCGTAGCGCGCCAGATCGCCGGTCTTGAAGTTCTCGACGATGATGTCGGCCTTAGCCGCCATGCGCTGGACGACACGCTGTCCGCGTTCATCCTTGAGGTTGACGCAAATGCTCTTCTTACCCCGGTTGATGGAGAGGAAGTAGGCCGACTCGCTCTCCATGAAGGGAGGCCCCAGGCGCCGCGTATCGTCTCCGCGGGGCGACTCGATCTTCCAGACGGTCGCGCCGAGGTCGGAAAGTATCTGCGTTGAGAACGGGCCGGCGAGCACGCGAGACAGGTCGAGGACCTTCAGGTCTCCAAGAGCCTTCACGTGTTGTACTTCCTTCGGTTGAATTGGAGAGCCGCCGCGTCGGACGGCTTCGCTAGGTCGACCCGTTGGAACGCGCCGACTGAACCATTCTGCCATAACGGGGCCGCAGTTGGTATACTTTGCCCTGCGTTGAAAGCGACCATCGCCATGACAGCCAACCCGATACCCATACGAAACGGGGAGCCCGACTACCTCGCCGAGCTGCGCGACGAGGGAATCTCCGCGTTGATGACGTCCAGCATGACGGACATGCGAAGGGCATCGGGCTACGAAGGCATCGACCTCGCGCTCGTGGATACGACTAGGATGGCCGACGCGACCGTCAAGGCTTGCATCCTCGAGTATACGAGGCTGAAGATTCCCACCATCGCCCTCGTGCCTCAGCATGGCGTCGGGATGTTCGATCCCGCCCTGCCGTTCGCGGACGTGATGGTCGTGCCTGCGCGACCCGGCGAGATCATCCTCCGCGCAAGGCGGCTTCTGAGCGCCCAGCCTGAAAAGGACGAGAGCGTGGTGCGGGCGGGCGATCTCTCCATCAATCACACCAACTACGAGGTAGCCGTCAGCGGGCGAAGCGTGAACCTGCGGTTCAAGGAGTACGAGCTGCTCCTGCTTATGGCCACGAACCCCGGCAGGGTGTACACCCGCGAGCAGCTCCTCGAACGCATCTGGGGGTACGACTACCTCGGAGGGACGCGCACCGTCGACGTGCACATCAGGCGGCTCCGCAGCAAGATAGAGGACCGCGACCACCAGTTCATCGAGACGGTCTGGAACGTCGGCTACAAGTTCAAGGACCCGTCGGGTTGGTAGTAACCGTTGCCCGTCAAAGCTCCATGCGACGTGAGGTCAAGGTAAACTAATTCCGTTCGCCCTGAGCCTGTCGAAGGGCCTTTCATGGTTCGACAAGCTCACCACGAACGGTTCAAGTAGAATTCTTAGGCTACACAAACGGAGGCAGGGATGACGCAAGAGCGCGTTGCATACGTAAACGGGGAAATCGTGCCGGAGAGCCAGGCCACGGTCTCGATCAGCGATCGGGGATTCATACTCGGCGACGCGGTGTTCGACACGACCCGCACGTTCGGACACGAGATATTCCGGCTCGAAGAGCACATCGACAGGCTGTACGAGTCGCTGAGGTGGATGCGCATCGACCCGCAGATGTCGAAAGAGACGATGTCCGACCTCACGATGGAGGTGCTTGAACGCAACCTGCCCACCGTGGACGAGCACGACGACACCTGGGTGACGCAGCGGGTGACACGCGGCCTTCGCGTGGCCGGCGGGGACATCCAGTCCTCGGCCGACCGACCCACCGTCATCATCGAGTGCTTCCCCATCCCGTTCAAGGAGCGCGCCCACTACTACCGCGACGGTATGCCTGTCATCACCCCGTCCGTCCGACGAACGCCTCCCGACGCGGCGAGTCCTCGTGCCAAGACGCACAACTACATCAACCTCATCCAAGCCGACATGGAGGCGCGGTCGCAAGACCCGAACGCCTACGCCATCCTCCTCGACATGAACGGCAACCTGTGCGAGGGCAATGGCAGCAATATCTTCGTCGTCAAGGACGGCGCGATCCGCACGCCGAAGAGCCAGTTCGTGCTCGGCGGCATCAGCAGGCTAACGACCTTGGACCTCGCCCACGAGCTCGGCATTGAGGCGACGGAGGAGGACATCGACGTCTTCGACGCCTACACGGCGGACGAAATCTTCGTGACCTCGACGAGCCTCTGCATCTGCCCCGTCTCGACCTTCAACGGCGCGTCGGTCGGCGACGGCGGAATGCCCGGCCCGGTGACGGACCGGCTGCAGAAGGCCTACAGTGGCCTCGTTGGGATCGACACCGTCGCGCAGTACACGCGCTGGTTGGAGTGAGCCAAGCCCTGCGGCCGACTAGAGCATAACCAAAACACACCCGTTCACTCTGAGCAACGCTACGCCCCGCGCTGGGGCCGTACCGGGATGTCAGTAACTGCGGACCAACAAACCCCCTCTCCCGTCGTGAGAGAGGGCTGGGGTGAGGGTGATGCCCTCACGTAGGCGCGAGCAGTTACTTGAAAGCCTGTCGAAGGGTGAAAAACCCGTCCATCGTTCGACAAGCTCACCCCCACGTACGAGGGCCGGAATGCCCCCGCTCCCTACAGCGGCTCGAAGAACGTCAGGTCCGCCCCGTGATTCTCCATCGCCGCCACCTCGTCTCCTCGCAGACGCACCCGGATATCCCGCGTGACATGCCGAAGCACGATCTCCTCGATTGGGTGGTCATACCGGAAGGTGATCGGCCTATTCACAGGTGGCCGCGCTATGAAAAAGTATCCATTCGTGACACGCGGCTTTTCGCTTGCCCCTTCTATCCGCACGGCCTCCAAGTCACACCATGCCGGTATCCGCACGAACAGCGGCCCCGGCGTCTTGACCCGCACACTGAGTGCCGAATGCGTATACGCTGATCTCACCTCGACCTCCGGCGTCTCATGGTCGAACAGCAGGTTCACCCAGTGCCCCGTCTCGTCGAACCGCGTCGCCTCCCGCAGCGCCTCACACAGCGACCCGACCGTCCCTCCAACCACGTCGGTGTTGAACCGCATGAACCTCCCGCCGTCCCGCTGTTCCAGCGGCTGGTGCCCGAACGGCGTCGGGAATCCCCAAGCCCCCTGCGTTCGCTCTGCCACTCTGTGGAGGGTGTCCAGTCCTTCCGGATTGTCCGGCGTCGGTATCCACGAGATATCCCTTAGCTGCGACGGCAGCAGGTGACACCGCAGGATACGCTCGGCGTCGTGGGAATAGTCCGTATAGCCCCACCGCCCAAGGATCAAGGCCGTCTCTAGAATATCCCCCGTATTGTTCATCTCACCCTCGTCAGGCCTGCCGGTATCACCGACCGCTTGCTCCCGCGACCACCCCGTCTCGTCGCGCATCCCCCACAGCCCGTTGTCGTAGAACGCCTTCACGATTCCCATCAGCGTCGAGTCCTGCGTCAGGTCGGCGAGCTGCGCCAGCGACGACATCACGCAGGTAATCGAGTGGGCATGGGTGCCGAACAGGTCTCGGTCGTACGACCCGTCATCAGTGTAGTACCCGTCTAAGCACTTCTCCTTCAGCACGATGGCAAGGTCGAGCGCCGGGGCATACCCGGTCGTCCCGTAATACTTCACCAACGGCCCAATAGCCCTCGCCACGCCGGAGATGTACGACCGCGATCGCTCCAGCACGACGCCTTCACTTTCGAGTCGGTCATAGTCCCAGTCGGTGTCGGGGTCCCAGTACTCCAACACCGCCGCAATGCTGGCCGCCGCGATCTCCTCCGCCCGCTCCGACCCGCGATACTCCACAAGAGCGTTCAGCGCGTGAAACCCCTCCCGGATGTGGTGCGGATTGAAGACCACGGGAGACTCGTACTTTCCATCGTTGCGGTCGAGTGGAAACGGAACCGGCCCGCTGTACGAGTAGAAGCACGCATTGGCGAACTTCTCGATCACTTCCTC
Organism: Dehalococcoidia bacterium; assembly: GCA_009841605.1. Taxonomy (GTDB): domain Bacteria; phylum Chloroflexota; class Dehalococcoidia; order Lucifugimonadales; family VXLM01; genus VXLM01. The sequence goes on along the minus strand of VXLM01000127.1, from coordinate 3,338 downwards.
TTCCACTTCCAGACCTGCCGCGTCCTCCGCGTTGAGTAGCGCGTTCAGATGCCGCCCCGGCACATGGCTCTCCAGGGGAATGCCGAAATACGCCTCCGGCAGCACCGCCACGCGAAAATACGGCACGTCGTCCCCATCCGGGTCGAAGATGCTGCACATGGCGTTCCGCGCCAGCTCAATCGCCCCGATAATGTCCGTCGTATTCACGTCCGTCAGTCGCGTCATCACACTGTCCCCCTCATCGCTCGTCTCTTATGAAACTATCTCAAAATACGCTCCGACGAGTTTTTCCACTCATGGGCTCAAAGAAAAATACGTTCGCCCTGAGCTTGTCGAAGGGCAATTCCCTACCAACGCACCTAATTTGGAGATAGTTCCTTGATCGCGGGTATTCTACCCTCCTGTCCTACGTTCCGACAGGGCTCCACGAGTTGTCCGCTCCGGGCACAGGGAATTTGCCTCCGGTTTGAACCGCTGACCACTTTTTGTATTATGTGCGGAGGATCAAGGCTCCAAACAAATCAGTATTCTGGTGGCGGACGGGGTAGGCAAAAATGCAGTCAACCCATGAATTCCCGCCAGTCCACCTCCTCTCCCACCGAGAGAGGACCGGAGTGGCGTCTCTAACCCCCTCTCCCATCGTGGGAGAGGGCTGGGGTGAGGGTGAACACCTGCGCCCGTCAGGTACATGAGAGGGGGAAACGATGTTCGACGAAACCACAGACATCAGCGTCATCCAGCCCCGCATCGACAGAATCCGCGCGTGGCTTGAATCGAAGAACCTCGGCGCGCTGTTCGTCTACTCCCCCGCCGCCGAACACAAGTGGGGTCAGACCGCCCACGTCGCCTATCTGACCGGCTGGGCGAACCATGATCGCATCGTCGACTCCGCCGTGGTCGTGCCGGTCGAGGGCGACCCCGTCCTCATGTTCGCCGGACTCCCCTACATGCTGGAGCAGATCGACCAGGTCTCCCCCATCAAGGATGTGCGGATGGTCAAGGCCGTCGACCCCAACGTCGTAGCCGTGGACGCCAAGACCTTGGGCGGCGCAAGAGGGCCCCAGACCTTCGCTGAAGAGGCCATATCCATCATGCGCGAGAACGAGATTTTCAATGAGCGCGTTGGCATCGTCGGCATCGACAATATGCCCGTCCCCTTCTACGAACACCTCCATGCTGAGTGGGGAGATAACCTCGTGCGTGGCGACGACATCGTGGCGGAGCTGCGCGCCGTCAAGACGCCCGAAGAACTTGACCTCATCAGGCACGCCGCCCGCCTCGGAGACATCGGCTTCCAGACCATGGTCGATGTGGCCCGTCCCGGTATGCGGGGCATCGAGATCGTCGCTGAGATGGAGCACGCCGTTCGGAAGGCCGGCGCCGACCACGCCAAGTATTGGATGGGTTCCGGCCCCGACACCAAGTGGGAGGACACCCGCCTCGACATCCGCCCGCACCTCCGCGTCCTAGAAGAGGGCGACTTCATGAACACCTGCTCTTACATCGTCTACAAGGGCTACTGGAGTCACGGCCAGCGCGCGGGCACACTCATGCGTCCGAACGCCTACCTCGAAGACATCATGCAGACCGCCATCGACTCCCAGACCGCCGGCATCGAGCAGATGCGCCCCGGCAACCGCGCGGGCAACATCGCCAGGGCCATCCGCGAGACCTGCGAGGCCGCCGGCTGGACGCTACTCGGTGGGCGCGTCGGACACGGCATCGGCATGGACTATAGTGAGCGCCCCAGTCCCGCCGAAAGCAACGATGCCATACTCGAAGCCGGAAACACCATCATCCTCCACTCCGCATTCGCCCTGCCCGGCTCCGGCAAGATGTTCGTCCCCATCGGCGACCACATGCACGTCGGCGAAGACGGCCCCGAGTTCCTCATGGGCTTCGAGCGAGGCCTCTTCGTCGCCGGCGAGTAATCCGCGAGAGCGCAACCACTAGCTATCATACGTCCCACTTGGATATAATCACCGTGTATCCCCTCTCCCTTGAGGGAGATGCACCCCCCTCTCCCGTTCGCGGGAGAGGGCTGGGGTGAGAGTCCTTCTCACCTCCTCTGCGTCCTCCGCCCCCTCTGCAGTGAAGCCTCTTACCCCCTCTCCCGTTCTGGGAGAGGGTTGGGGTGAGGGTCCTTCTCACCTCCTCTGCGCTCTCCGCGCCCTCTGCGGTGAAACCTCTTATCCCCTCCCCCGTTCTGGGAGAGGGTTGGGGTGAGGGTGATCCTACCCCCTCTTGACACCACAAGAACGCATGTACTATCATACCTCCAACGCAATCCTACCCTCTCCCCAGAACCCCCATGCGCTTACTCAAAGAACTAGGCATCTCATCCCCCCAAGAGGCCGCCGAGCTCGAACGCGACCTCGGCATCAGCTTCAACGACCTCACACACGACCAGCGCGAGACTTGGAAACAGCAGACCGTCTACCTCGGCCTGTACGCCGAGACTGGCACCTACACCCGCGCCGCGCACTCCACGGGCATCACCGTCCGAACCGTCCGAACATGGCAGTCCGAAAACACCCTCGGCTTCAACGATCGACTCGAGCTGGCAGTCCTCGAATACTCCGAGGGAATCGACCTCATGCTCCACCAGCACGTTCGAAAGCCCGACTGCTCCCCATCACTCCTGATGATGTTCGTCCGCGCTCAGTTCCCCGAAAAATACGGCCCGGTCCGCCGCGACAACGCCCCGCGTAACACCAACCGCTGCGACCACCAGTGCGACCACGACCCACAACCGCCGACCACATCCCGATACGACCTGCAACTCTTGGAAGAAATCTTCCGAGACCTTCAAAACCTCAAACAATTCGCTGGCCTCTCGGAGCCGGACTTCACACCCCCAAACCCCTCTCCCGTTCTGGGAGAGGGATGGGGTGAGGGTAACCCCCCCAGCACCGAGAACCCAGAACCTGCCGTCCAGAACCCAGGACCGAGCCTCCAGAACCTCGACCCCAATCTCCCTCCCACCGACCACGTACCGGTAGAGGCAGGTTCCAAACCTGACTATGACTCTACTACGCCCTCCGTGGAGAGTCCTCCTACCCCCTCTCCCGTTCTGGGAGAGGGCTGGGGTGAGGGTGAACCCCCCGGCACCGAGAACCCAGAACCTGCCGTCCAGAACCCAACACCTAGCACCCAGAACCCCACATCCTTACACCCCTCTGTGTCCTCCGTGCCCTCTGTGGTGAGTCCTCCCCCCAGAACCCAGAACCTAGCACCCAACACCCAGAACCTTACCCGCCGCCAGCGCCGCGAACTCCAACGCCGCGCCAAACGGAGAAAATCCCACCTCGCCCGCGCCCCCAACTAGACAATCACCC
>VXLM01000088.1 GCA_009841605.1 Dehalococcoidia bacterium | reverse complement strand
CAGCTCTGCCATGCACACGCCGACCGCCGGCGCCAGCTTGAACCCATGTCCGCTGAACCCCGTGCAGATGTACAGGCCCTCGATTCCGTCCACCCTGCCCATCACTGGATGGAGGTCCGGCGTCGTCGTATAGAGACCCGCGTACCCATGCGCCAGTTGCCCCTCCTCGATGCCGGGTATCCGCCTTGAGAGCCTCTCCCAGATGTCCATCGTGAAGTCCGTGCTCGCCCGCTGGTTGTAGGTGTCCGGGTCAACCTCCGACTCCCTGTTCCCGTTGCCCACCAGCGTCAGATTGTCCGCCTCCGGCCTGAAGTAGATCAGATTCGTCATGTCGCCACCGCCCGGATGAAACCCGATTCCCGTCTCCGCCCGCCGAATGAAAATCACCTCGTGTCGAGTGGGCATAAGCGGCAGTTCGATCCTCAGATGCTTGAGGAACCGTGACGACCACGGCCCCGTAGCTATCACCGCCGTATCCGTCTCGTAGGTCTCCTCTGCCGTCCTGACTGCCGTCACCCGCCCGTTAGCCGTCACCACCTCCACGGCCGGCGACTCCAGCACTATAGATGCCCCCAGCTCTCTCGCCCGAGTGACATAGGCCAGCGCCGTCCCTGATGCGTCCCCGTGTCCCGACTGTGCCTCCCACGCGAAATGCTCGTCCTCGCCGTAGTGGAATGCCGGCGCCAGTTCCTTCGCCTCCATATAGCTCACGATTCGCGTGTCGATCCCGACTCGCTGCTGCATCTCGATATTGTGAAAGAAGCCGTCCGACTCCGAATCGGGCGCGAACACCATGTATCCCGTATGTACGAAACCAGGTTCTCCATCGCCGCCCACGATGTCGTGCCAGTTCCGGAAGATATGCAGACTCTCCCACGCCAGTCGCGCGTTCACCTCTGTCGAATAATGCATCCGAATCGCGCCCGACGAACGCCCCGTCGAACCCGACCCCAGCGTATCCCGCTCCAGCAGAACCGGGCCCTGTACCCCTTTCGATGCCAGGTTGTACAGGATGCTCGCTCCCATAACTCCGCCGCCTATGACCACAGCTTCCGTCATAACTGCCATATCGTGAGCCTTTCAAGCTGATTTGTCTGTATAATACGCGCGGCGCGCCCCCGACACAAACACAAGGGCGTCGCCACTTTCCCGTCAAATAAATATCGAAGATCCCCTCTCTCATCAAGGGAGAGGGCTAGGGTGAGGGTCATCCCTTCTACCCACCAGACTGATATAACACCCGAAGGAGACGCACCCAAAATGGAATTCAAGATAGCCGTCCTGCCCGGAGATGGTATTGGTCCCGAAGTGATCGCCGAGTCTATCAAGGTACTGAACGCAGTCGGCAGACGCTTCGGACATAGTTTCGACTTGGAACAGGGCAGGATAGGCGGCAACGCCATTGACGACTTCGGAACCCCGCTGCCGGACGAGACCGTCGAGCTGTGCAACAGGTCCGACGCCATTCTCTTCGGAGCGGTCGGCGGTCCCAAGTGGGACGACCCAGAGGCAACCGTACGGCCAGAGGACGGCATCTTGGCAATCCGCAAGAGCCTCGGGCTCTTCGCCAACTTGCGTCCGGTCAAGGTCTATCCCGCGCTCATCAACTCCAGTCCCATCAAGCCCTCTCTCCTGGAGGGCGTGGACATGATAGTGCTGCGTGAACTCACCGGCGGACTCTACTTCGCCCAGCCCAAGCGCAGGTGGGAGGATGAGAGTGGACGCATGGGAGTTGACACCCTCCACTACACCGAGCACGAGATAGAGCGGATCGTGCGCGTCGCCTTCGAACTCGCTATGGGCCGGAGCAAGCGTCTGACCAGCGTTGACAAGGCCAACGTCCTAGAGACCTCCAGGCTCTGGCGCCAGGTCACCGAGGAAGTCCACCAGGACTACCCCGAAGTCGAGCTTGAGCACATCCTGGTTGACGCCGCCGCGATGGCACTGGTCCGCAACCCCGCCGGATACGATGTCATCGTCGCCGAGAACATGTTCGGCGATATCCTCACTGACGAAGCGTCAGTCCTCTCCGGCTCAATGGGTATGCAGCCCTCCGCGTCCCTCGCTGGTCTGCCCGGAGTCACCGAAAACGCCGACGAAGCCGTCAGCCTCTACGAACCGATACACGGATCCGCCCCAGACATAGCCGGGCAGGGGATTGCCAACCCAATCGGCATGGTTCTCAGCATGGCCATGATGCTCCGCCACTCCTTCGGACTGGAGGACGAGGCTTTGGCCGTCGAACAGGCCGTCGAGGGCATCCTCGCTGAGGGCTACCGCACCCCTGACATCGCTGCCGACGGCGGAGACATCGTAGGCACCGACCGCATGGGAACCATCCTCGCCGGAAGAGTGTAGCTTCACCTCGCACCTGCAGAAAATCGAGAGGCCTTCAAAAATGCAGGGCCTCTGTACAATGATCGTCATGCCCGCGAAAGTGGGCATCCAGGGGTGGGGTGGATGGCACATCCTATTCAGAATCTGCAATTTGGCCCCCTCTGGGG
>VXLM01000036.1 GCA_009841605.1 Dehalococcoidia bacterium | reverse complement strand
CAGTGAAAAAGCGGTAGGCGTCAAGCTATCGTGGGTAAGATTCTTGATAATTCCCTTTCGATACCGTCCAGTTGGTCTTCGAGATAGCCAATCGCGAGGTCGGCGCTGGTTGTCTGTCCTGCCTCATGGAGCGCTATCGCCACGTACGCCGCCAGGGCGGTGGCTCCCTCCAGTCCACCGTAGAGGTAGCTATTGGGGACGCCGCCAATCTGTTCAAATGACCCGTCGTCGTTCTGGTGCTGGAGAATCCAATCGGACGCAGCCGTCACGACATCGGGGTCCACGTAGATGAGTCCCTTGGCCTGTGCCAGGGTCTTGAGCACGAACGCCGTGAGCCAGATGCTTCCCTCCCGGTCACGGTCGCCCCACATGGAGAAGCTCCCGTCGGCCCGTTGGAACATCAGCTGCTGTTGATACCCGGTCAACATCAGATGATCGATCCTGGCCATCAACTCCGGGTTGAGCTTCCCCGTCTGCTCCAGATACCGCGCGACGAAGACGTTGGGAGCGAAGTTGAGCATGTTCTGCTCTCCACAGCCGTAGGACATCCGCAGAAGGTCCTCCAGTCCTTCGAGGGTCTGGCTCAGATAATTCCCGCTGAGGGCGAGGTAGGTGCGGGGCGATCCGGGAATGGACCCCGGCGGCATTGCGTTGGGGAATACCTCGGAGTCTCCTCCCAGGAGAATCCTGTTGGTGACGACTTCCTGCGGGACGCCCTCCGGCTCGACGAGCAGTTCCTTGATGACGGCATCGGCCGCCTCCGTGCTTCGCGCGGTCACCTTCAGCGGCAGGGTTCCCAGTTCGGTCAGGCGGATCTTGAACTGCAGCGCGCTCAGGTCGTTCGGCGACACAGTGACGGTCTTCGCAGCGTCGTCGAGCAGGGTAAAGCGGTCGGACTCCTCCAGCTCGACGTGGAATTCCTGCGACGTATCCAGGTAGTTGTGAAGGGCGACCTTGACCGAGAACTCCTCGCCCCTGATGGCGGTGGGCGGCAGATCGACCTGCAGGAAGAACGGCTGGAATACCCTCAACTGGGTCTCCGCAATGCCGAGGCCGTGCTCCTTGGAGAGACCCACGGCTCGCAGCATCCACGTCGTGATGCTGTCGGGCGCCTCGGCCGTCAATGACGCGCTTCCGGCATCGTCCGTCATCACGTCGGTCCACAGCCAGGTCTCGGGGAAGTACTGGCGGACGCGCTGGATATCCGCAAGGTCGGAGGAGCCACCCCCTGAAAATGCGGCGGCAAAGGCGAGCTCACCATCCTCACCCCCTGTTACTGGTTGAGGCCGTTTATGGTGTGTCCGGCCGGCGGGAACCGTTCGGTTGGTCATCACCACGAGACCGGCGTCACTGAGCGTCTCCGCCGCTCCCAGGGTCGTGATCCTCGTGAGGCGCGATTCATAGTAATCGTCATTGTAATAATCATACGAGTCTTCCGGCGGGCGGCCGAAGCGCTCAAGGTCCGCAAAGACCTGCTGCAGATTGACCCGGTTGTCCCCAAGGAGGAAGACCGAGCGGTCGACGGCGGCGAGACCCACCTTCGCCTCCCCTTGAGTGGAGAGACTAATCCGCACCTCGTCGCCGGGACGGACTTCGTCGCTGTCAAACGTCGCGTCGATCTCCAGAGGATAGGCGGGGCCCACATGGAACGGGAGATAGTCGGCGGAAACCTCGCCCGATGCCGACACCTGGTACACGACGAGCTTGGAGTCGCCCGCCATCACCGGAGATACGGTGAAGCCGATGTCGGGAATTGAGGATACGTCGGACAGGACCACCCTGCCTCGCGAGACGACCTCGTAGAAGAAGCTGCCGTTCGACTCGGTCGAGTGGGCCTTGAATTGCGCTTGGCCTCCGACTTCAAGTGATCCTGTGCCTTGCTCCAAATGGATGTAGCTGCCGGACGGAGAGTAGGCGGCCTTGAGCACTGTGGAGGCGTGGCTGTCTCCGGCATCTGCCACAAGAGCGACGGCCACCGTTCCCTCCGGCGGGGTGATCGTGATGAGCGCCTTGCCGTCGACCGTTTTGATCCGGCTTTCTTTCGAGTAGGTGACGTAGAGTCCTTCGTCGAAGTAGTAGGTCTCCAATCCGACGTCCTGATCGATCAGGCTCTCATCAAGAGCATCCGTCAAGATCAGCACCGAGAACGGCAGGGTCGGCTTGAAGGAAGACCCTTCGGGTATCAGATCAAGGGTGACCGTGGAGTACGCGACCGTGTGAGGAGCGGTTGTCGTCTCGACGTGCCCGGTCGCCTTCTCCTGGACGGTGACTTCGAGCGAGATGTTGCCCAAGCCGTCAGGGCCGTCACCGCCGGAGATGTAGCCCGTGTCTGGCAGTTCGAAGGAAGCCGTGCCGTCGATGTCCATGGTGAACTCGGCAAACTCCTCCCACCCATAGGCGTACTTCGATGCGACGATCTTCAACTCGCCACGCACCGGCTTCCCGAAGCTGTATTCGGCCGACACCGTTCCGGTGATCGGTTCACCGAAGGGTGTCCACTCATGCGGGAAGGCTACGTTTATCTCGTACTTGGGAAGAACATAGCGCTCGACCTGAACTTCCGTTTGGGCTATCCGGTCCTCGTACGACGCGGTGATCTTCCAATCACCGAGGTTCGGCTCAGCGGAAATAGGCATCGATAGAGTCGCCAACCCAAACTCGTCCGACTGCGCGAGTTCTCGGAATATCTTCGTGCCTTTCGCGTCCTGCACCTCGACCGTGACGTCCCCGGATAGAGGTTTGAGCTCAACATCCATCAGCAGGACGCGGATACGCATATCCTGTCCGGGATTGTAGACGGGTTTGTCGGTCTCGACGAAGAGGACATCGCCGGGATCAACCAGGAGCGACGTGGTTTCGTGGAAGCCCGGCCCTTGAACCGACAGATAGTAGTACCCTTGGGAGACGCGGGGCACAGAGAGCGGAATGGAGCCTGTACCTTCGATACTGCCCTCAGCCTCGGCCAGAAGTGTGCCCGGTTGGAAGAGCGTCAGCTTGACGGTCCCCCTAGCCGGCTGCTGACCTGAGAACAGGGAAACGGATATGGGCTCCGTCTGCCCGGACCTCAGGACCGGCGGAGCAAGGACCATGTAGCCGTCGACCGGGTCCGATGTTACGGCGGGCCTGTTTGCCCCGTCAGTCGTTTGCGCGGACACGGGCGTCGGCGAGTCGCCGCCCGCCGACCAGACGAGGGCCAGCGCGACTGCCGCCGACAGCAAGACGATTCGACTAAATCTCAGGGCCATGCTTCATCCTTCTCGCGAGCATGGGAAACTCGGAATCGTACCCGACCTATTCATCCAGAAAGTCCTCATATACGCACACCGCGCCGATGCCGCTCTCACTCGGGACACCCACAAATACGGTATCTCCCGAAACGCCGACCGATGCTTGAATTCGCCCATAGTAGTCGGATGTACTTTGGCAGACGGAGACCTTGATCGGCGGCGCGGAGGCGGAGACCCATCCTCCCTGTGGCTTGGTGAACACGAACGCTTCACTCGACCAATAATATGCGTCTCGGTTTTGCCCCCCGACTATGATCGCATCGCCCTCAACGGCAACCGACGAGCCGAACATATCGTCTTCATAGCTGGGTTCAGGCGTAAGTTTGGCCGCATCCGAGGTCGATACCCAGCCACCGGCGGGCTTGGTAAACACATACACTGCGCCAGTGATTTCACGGTTCACGGCACCCGGCGCGCCGATGACGACCGTGTCTCCGCTTATTGCGACCGACTCCCCAAAGTTGTCCCAGGATTTTCCGTCAGGCGGGGTGAGCTTGACCGGGGCCGAGACGGAAGCCCAGCCACTTGAGGGCCTGGTATAGACGTACGCCGCACCGACACCATCCCTCCTCGGCATCCCGACGACCAGCGTGTCATCAGTAATCGCTACGGACTGCCCAAACAGTGAAGCATTCTCGGAATCAGGCGCCAGCAGCTCAATGTCGGTCAGGTCGGCGGCGGAATTCCAGGCTGTTCCGTCCGGCTTCGTAAACAGGTAAACGGAACCGGATCCTCCTACGACGAGGGTGTTTTCGCTGAGCGAAACGGAACCCCCAAAGTACCTGTCCGACTGGCTGCGGGACGATGTAAACTTGACCGCGTCAGAAGTGGATTCCCACCCCTCGTCGGGCATGGTGAATATAAATGCTTCACCATCACCACCACTTGGGGCCGGTGCGCCGACCGCCATCGCGTCGGAATTCAGGGACACCGACCAACCGAAGCGTATGCCCGCGTTCCCGTCGGGAGGGCTGAGCTTCGCGGCATCATCCCTGGAGAACAGGTTGTTGAACGGACCCGTGAAGATGTAGGCCGCTCCGGGATAGTTGTAGTATCCGTAATTGGGCGCTCCTACACCTACGGCGGCATCGGATGGGGAGACCGACTTCCCGAATAGGTTTCCTGGATACCACTCGCGTGATATCAGCTTGGCTGTGTGGCCCTTCGGTCCGGTGCTGAAGTCCCATCCGTCGGAGGGTTCGGTGAAGATATACGCAGCGCCCCAGTCTTCCCCGTGGTCATCGGAAAGGAGAGCGCCCACGGCCACTCCGTTCGGGCCGCCCGACACGACTCCACCAAAGGCGTCGTAGATCCCGCCGTGCGGATCCGAAAGGCTCACCGGCAATCCCGTGAACACATCGCTGCCGGTCGGGATGGGGAATACGTAGACCCGTCCCGGGCTTCCGCTCGCACCCACGTAGATTGCATCGCCACTCATCGAAACCGATGCGCCGAAACTGCCCGCCCGTTCGGAGAGGGGTTGGGTGAGCTTGGAGACGATATAGGGGTTGTCCCATCCGTCTGAGGGCCTGGTGAATACGTAGGCGCCGCCGCTGCCGTAGTATCCCGACGCGCCGACAACGACCGTGTCTCCCTTGAGCGCGACCGATGACCCAAAGTTGTTTCCGGACCAGTAACTCCCCCAACTGTCCGGCGCGACCAGCTTGACGGATTCCGACGTGGAGACCCAGCCGCTCGATGGCCTGGTAAACACGTAAGCCGAACCTACTCTGCTTCTCCTATGGTTTCTATCTCCGGGAGCGGCGATCACAATCGTATCGCCCGACACCGCGACGGCACGCCCGAACTCGTCTCCTATATCGCCCGCGAGGGCCGTCAGCTTGGCCGCCGCAGACGTGGAGACCCAGCCACCACTGGGCTTGGTGAACACGAATGCGGCGCCCTTATGCATGGGGTTCCGGGAGTAGTAATCTTCACTGGGTGCTCCAACTACGATTGTGTCTCCGCTGATCGACACCGCATGTCCGAAGTTGGTCTCAGACTCGCCGCTCGGCATGGTAAGCCGGGCCGCCTGGGAAGTAGCGACCCACCCGCCGCTGGGTCTGGCAAAGACAAGCACCGTGCCGGACTCATCCAATGTTTCGGAGGCTGGGACGAAGTGGGTGACGGCCACAGTGTCACCGTTCTCAGAGATCGCCAGCCCCTGAGTGAAGTAGGTACCGCCATCAGACAGGGTAAGCGCCACGGGCGTCGAGGTATCCCACTCTCCGTCGCGTCTCGTGTAGACGAAGGCCTTCGCCGCACCGGCGGACGAGGACGCCGTATCGACAGCTTGGACCGTGCCCACTACCGCCGTATTTCCATCCGCCGAAAGCGTTACTCCGAAGATTCGGGAAGATTCGGCGTTGGGCGGTACGATCTTGAACGCGGCAGGTGTATCGACCCAGAACAGGCCGGGCCACGTGAAGACTCGCGCCGCGCCGGAGTGCGCGCCTCTCAGATCATAAGGTCGCCGGACGATGGCTTCGGGCATCCCCACGGCCAGCGTGTCTCCACTCACCGCTACCGCGTACCCGAATGTGTCTCCGGGCGCAGAGTCCTTTGTGATGACCTTCTGAGCGTTGGAGGAAGAGACCCAACCATCCTGTGGCCGCCTGAAGGCATACACGGCGCCGGAATCTACCAATTCCTGATCTTCGTCGCTCCCATACGCCCCTACGGCGATGAAATCGCCGCTGACCGACACGGCATGTCCGAACCAATCGCCGGCGGCTCCATCTGACGCAGTCAGCTTCGCCGAGGCCGAGGTATCGCTCCAACCGGCGTCCGGCTTGGCGAAGAGGTACGCCGCTCCGGTTCCTTCCCCGTTCTCATTTCCGGGAGCGCCTACCAAGACGTCGTCTCCGCTGGCCGAAACCGCGTATCCGAAGCGGTCGCCCGATACGGCGTCGGACGCGGTCAGTCTTGCCGCGGAGGACGTGTCTGCCCAACCGGCGTCCGGCTTGGTGTAGACATACGCTACGCCAGGGCCGCCTCCCTGAGGATCGCCCACGACGATGCTGTCTCCGGATAGGGAAACGGCATGTCCGAACCGACTTCCGGATACAATGCGGGGGGCGGTCAGCTTCGCCGGGGACGACACATCGGACCATCCCGTGTCCGGCCTCGTATATACGTAGGCCGCGCCTTCGCCGGGCGCGCCGACCACGATGGTGTCTCCGTCCGTGGCGACCGAGTACCCATACCGCGCGTCGGAAGTCGCATCCGGCGCCGTCAGCTTGGCGACTCGAGAGATCATGTACTGGTCGCCCCATCCGTCTTCCGGCCTCATGAACACGTACGCCGCGCCCGGGTCGTTTCCATTTTCTGTGCCGGGGGCGCCGACGACTATCGTGTCCCGGCTCACAGATACCGAAGTCCCCAATCGGCCACCGGGATTCGCATCAGGCACGTCCAACACGATTCTTCTGTAGTCCCACTCATTGTTTCGCCTTGCGAAGAGGTAGGCTTCTCCGGAAACCCTTTCGTGGTCGCCCGGAACGCCGATCACAAGCGCCTCTCCATCCACGGCGACCGATTGGCCGAATCGGTCTCCGGCAGGCCCGTCATGCGCTATCAAGGCGATCGGGTCGGAGAGGGACGTGTCGGATGCCCACCCGCCGGCAGGCATCATAAACAGATAGGCCGACCCCGCATCGTTCCCGTTCTCATTGCTGTCCCCCGGCGCGCCGGCTATCACCATTTCTCCGCTCACATAGACGGACCAGCCGTACTCGTCGTACGGCATGATGTCGGGCTTCGGCAACTCCCTATGCTCGGCGGTTGAGTCCCATCCCCCGGACGGCCTGGTGAATACGTAGGCCGCGCCGTCCCTGTAGGAATATCCTCCGTCCTCCACATCCTGACGGCGATACGGTTCACCAACCGCTAACGCGTCGCCGCTCACGGAAACCGACCATCCGAATCGAGTCCAGAGAACACCACTGTGAGCGGTGATCTTCACTGGACTGGGGGAATCGGTCCAGTCCGTTTCGGTCGTGTTGTACACGTACACCGAACCAAGGTAGGGAGTCTTGTCTTCCGCTTCCCAGGCCTCTATGTAGATCTCGTAACTGGAGTTATAGCCGCTGTAGGGTGCGCCAACGACCAATGTGTCACCGGTCAACGACAGAGACCAGCCGAACTCGCGACCTTCAGCGCCGTCGGGCGCGATGAGCTTCACCGAATCGGAAGTGTCCTCCCATCCATCGCTCGGCTTGGTGAACACGTATGCCGCGCCGAAGTCCTCCTCGTCGGCTTCAAGGTCGGCGAGATATGCCCCAACGACTACCGTATCGCCGTTCACAGCCACCGAATGCCCAAACCGGTCGTATTCAGAGCCGTCTGATGCAGTGAGTTCGGACGCTTCCGAGGTGTCGGCCCACCCATCGCTCGGCTTGGTGAACACGTATGCGGAACGGCTATCCGTTCCCACGACAACCGTGTCGCCGCTGACGGAGACCGATGTCCCAAAGCCTGTCTCCGAGCGGACATCCGGGGGTGTGAACCGCGACGCGTCGGAAGTGGACACCCAACCTCCGGACGGCTTCTCAAACACATACGCCGCCCCGAAATGGGACCATGAATCGATTTCCTCGTCCCTTTCTTGTGGCGCTCCCACGACGATAGTGTCGCCGCTGATGGCCACCGAACGGCCGAAGCCATCACCGGCAACGGCTCGAGGCGATTTTAGTACGACGGCATCGGGGGCAGCGGTCTGTTCACCATCGGGCAAGGTGAACAGGTACACCGCTCCTCGATCTTCCGACCACCAATTGCTGGGCGCTCCAACAGCCACGATGTCCCCGCTTAGGGAAACCGACGTGCCGAACCCTTCTCTCTGGTCGTCCGCCACCCCGGCCAGAGAGATCTTCTCAATGAAGGGGTCGATAGTGACGGGATAGTTCGCGCCCGTGTCGTCGACGACAATCGACAGCCCATTCTCGCTCGCCCGAAGCCGCGCTCCCAACTCGTCACCCGAGGCGTCGTATACGTACAGGCCGCCATACCTGAGTGAGCTCAGTGAATCAAGTGAATGAAGAAGAGCGGATGTCCCGACGTCGTTCACTTCGACCGTTATGTCACCGGAAATGGCTACCTGGACTTCCAGCGGTCCGTCGACCAGTGGCGAGGGTCTGCTCTCAAATGTGAAGCCCTGCTGGAGTCCGAGGGGCCCGTTGACGTACCACTCGGTGACTCCGTTGGAGTAGTGGTACTCGACGCGACCGCCGTCCGCGGTGAGGCTGGGGTTGGCGACGTGGTCGAGGGACGCGCCTCTCCCGTAGCCGTCAAACTTGAGACTCCACGTCCAATCGTCCGTTTCGGTGGAGGAGATGCTGACGCCACCGGGACTGAGTTTGGCGTCCAGGGAGTGGACCGGATTCTCAAGGCGGTAGACGCTTTCGTCCGAGACTTGGGCTACAGCCCGATAGACTTCGGATGAGCCGTTCAACTGCAGCGTTTCGGTTATTTCGGGAAAGAGGGCGGAAGGGACATGTTCCCTCAGAGCTTGGACATCCGTATTCCCGACCGGAGGCAGCACATCCCCGGGACGTCCGTCCGATTCTGCCGGAGGCGGGGGTTCGGGCGGGTCCGACGCGAAGGCAGATCCGCCAGTCATAAATAGAACGGCCGCCAAAGCTCCGGCTATGGCAAGAGAAGCTAAGGGGATACTACGCCTATGCTTGCTTTTGTCCATTCGCTCTCTGCTAAGCAGCATCCCAAGTCCTGCGCTTGCCGTCTGCCGACCCTCAGAGGGTGTCTAAAAACCCTTCCGTTCACCCTGAGCTTGTCGAAGGGTCGAGGCGCTGTTCATAGTTCGACAAGCTCACCACGAACGGTTTCTAGACAACCTCTTATACCCAGTTCCGGCCGGTGGGCAAACCTTAAATCATGAGTGGAGCCTTATGTTCCGGCATTCAATGCCGTTACTACTACGTCATACGCCTAGAATGTCTTTTCGGTTCTTGCCCTTTCTTTCCGGGTGTTTGCTTAATGCGCAAATACTGGGGCGGGAACTTCAAGAATTCGGGAGGCTCAAGGCTCAGAGACTGTACCAAGCAACGGTTGCACCCTGCAGCTTGTGACAGACACCATAGAGGGGCACTGAGGGGTCGTCAACCCCTGCCTAATCGTTCATTTAGGTACGTCCGTTTACAGGGACTCCAGTCAATTGTAAGATTAGGCCACCATTTAGGCTTGGTTATGTGCCTATGGGGTCTTGTCTACCATCATGAGCCGGATACTCGACAGACTGAGTTGGCTGGTCACGGTTCGTCCGTACATCACGATCATCGTTCTCCTCATCCTTACGGTGGGGCTTGGCGCTGGGGCGACTTTCCGCGCTCCGCCGACGGAGGGAGCCGACGTGGCGTTCCTTCCGCCCGGGCACGCCATCGCCAATGCAACGAAGGAAATTGACGAACTTTTCGGGGATTCCGGCGAGTACAGTGTTGTAACACTGATCTTTCGCGGGGAGGCGCTGACGCCGGACGGCCTCTCCCAGATGTCCACCCTGATCGATGACATCGTCAGCGAGCCAAGCGTGGGCGGACTCCTGGCACCCAGCAATGCGGTCGTCGCCCCTTCGTTTCTGATCAGCGCCACGCTCCG
Source organism: Dehalococcoidia bacterium (assembly GCA_009841605.1). Taxonomy (GTDB): domain Bacteria; phylum Chloroflexota; class Dehalococcoidia; order Lucifugimonadales; family VXLM01; genus VXLM01. The sequence goes on along the minus strand of VXLM01000036.1, from coordinate 15,741 downwards.
GACGGGGAGTTTCGAGTCGCTCACACAGGCGCAAATCGACTCCGTGCGCAACGTCCCGGAGATTCAGGGGGCAATCGAGGCGCTGACCGGGACCGACACGGATGGCACGCCGGTCGCCATCGCCAACATCCGGCTGTCCGACACGGGCGACGAGAGGATTGGGGACGCGGAACGGCGGATCAGCGAGCTTGCTGTAGGGGACGAAGGCCCTCTGCGCGTGAGCAGCCTCTCGCCGGTGATCGTCGAGGATGAGTACAGAAAGGCCACGGAGGAGGGGATGGGTCCGCTTATAGGGCTGGCCCTGCTCCTGATCGCGGCGCTGCTCCTGCTCTTCACACGCACCCTTTCGGATATGCTGCTGACGCTGACAGGGCTTATCTTCTCAATAGTCTGGATAGTCGGAGCGGAGGGCTGGCTCGGGCCGAATGCCCTGGGCCTCATAGGCCCTCCGAGCTCTCTCACCGCTATGGTGCCGGTCATCATCATCAGCCTCACCGTGGACTATGCGATTCAGGCGGTGTCGCACTATCGCGAACAACGCGTTGAAGGCAAGGCGGTTGTGGAAGCGGTACGCAAGGGGCTGAGTAACGTCACGATCCCGCTGACACTGGCTGCCGTCACGACCATAGCAAGCCTGCTGGCGACCCTATTCTCGCCGATTGGGGTGATCGGCGACTTCGGCGTCGTTGCCGGCCTGGGTGTGGGATTAAGCCTGATAGTAATGCTGACGTTGATCCCTGCAGGTCGGACGATTATCGACCGGCGCCGTGAGGCTCGCGGCAAGCTGGGCCCGGCCCGTCCGATCTCGAACGCACTGCCCGGCATCCCCCATGTGGCGGAGTTGCTTGGGAAGTGGGTTACGCGCCGTCCGATGCCCTATCTCGTCACCGTGATCCTCATATCTCTGGTCCTCGGATACGCCGCCACGGGGCTGAAGTCCGAATTCAGCATCCAGGACATCCTGCCCCGAGGCGGGAGTGTGCTGGAGGATATGAAGACTCTGGAGGCCTCGGTCGGCGGCTCGACGGAGGTCGCCACCATCCTGCTGAAGGCCGAAGTCACGGAGAGCCGGACGCTCTTGAATCTGCATGACCTCACATCCGCCTTCGACGACGAACTGCGCCGACCCAACGCGGCGGCAGGACCGATCCAGCATTCATTTGAGGCACTCGTCCGCGACTGGACCGACGACTCAGGGGAACCCGGAGATAAGTACGACGCGGAACTGGAAACACTCTTCCGTGAAGCCTCACCGGGAGTGGAACTGGATCCGGGGCTGATGCAGGAGTTCATAGACAAACTCGTAGCGAGGGAACCCGAACTGGCGCGCTTTCTGATCAACAGTCCTGAAGGCATAGATTCGATGCTGCTCCAGTTCCCGACGTACCTGCACGAACCCGAGCAGACGAGGATGATTCAGGAAAAAATCGAGGAGTTGTGGTATGGCGACGACAGCGCCATCACGGCGATTTCGGACAGCATCGTTTCCGTGGCCGTTACCGACCAAATCACAGGCGGGCAAACGCAGTCGATCGGCACCACGGTTGCCGTAGCCCTGAGCATCCTCGCCATCTTCTTTTGGGTGACGTTGCGTCAGCCTTCGCTGGCGTTCGTGGCGGTTGGGCCAATCGTGCTCGTCCTCATTAGCGTGCTGGGCACGATGGCGCTGCTTGGCATTCCCTACACGCTGATCACCTCGATCATCACGGCGCTATCCATCGGCATCGGGGTGGACTACACCATCCACATAATTCATCGCTACCGGGAGGAGTTCGCTCACCTGCGCAACCCGGAGAAGGCGGCGATCAGGACCCTGTCAACAACCGGTTCGGCGCTGCTGGGTTCCGCGCTGACGACGGCGTTCGGATTCGGAGTGCTGATAGCTTCGCCGCTGCTTGCGTCCCAGCAGTTCGGCATCACGGCGACCATCACGATCGTCTACTCCCTGATAGTCTCGGTCCTGGTGGTGCTGCCCGCGATGGTGGTCTGGGGCTCCTACCAGAATGCGAGGCTGCGCTCGATGGTGGAGCGCATGTGGGACGATCTCGACATCGCCATAGAGGACATCCATCAGCGCCACGAGCAGGGACAGGGCTCGTCGTAGAAAAGAGGCCAATGGAACTCCGCAAATTATCCAACGGGCTGAAGGCCGCGTACCGCGGGTCGGATGCCCACAGTCGCGTGAAACATTTCGATGGGTGGATGGACAGAGCGCAGGTGGATGGCGCCGGCCCGGTGGGCTACGACCACGCCGAAACCGTCAAGGAATACTACGACCTTTGCAGCGAGTTCATGGTGTTCGGTTGGGGCGAGTCTCTCCACTTCGCGCCGCTATCGCCCATGGAGAGCCTGGAGGACTCCAAAATCCGGCACCAGAGGCTGATGATTTCCAAGCTGGAGATGCGCGAGGGCATGACGGTGATCGATGTCGGTTGCGGGATCGGCGGGCCGATGCGCCGTGTCGTCCGGGAAGGCGGCGTTAGGGCGGTTGGGGTCAATAGCAGTGAAGTCCAGTTGGAGAAGGCGAGATCGTTGGACGCCGAGGCGGGGATCGAGCACATGGTCGACTACCTCGCGTGCAGCTTCATGGACATGGGCGCCATCGCGGACGACACATTCGACCGGGGGTACGCGATCGAATCGACGTGCCATGCGCCGGACAAGGCGGGCGCGTTCGCCGAGATCTACCGCGTGCTGAAACCGGGAGCCCTCTTCTGGGGTCAGGAAATGTGCATGACGGACAAGTTCGATCCCGACGACAACCGTCACCGGGCCATCAAGCAGGACCTGATGCACGGCATCGCGCTCAAGGATATCGCGACTATGGTCGAGGTGAACCGGGCGCTCGAAACGGCGGGGTTTCAGGTCATTGAAGCGAAGGACCGGGCCGTCGATGAGAACAGTTCGGTCACGCCGTGGTATCAACCCATGGAGGCCCGGAGCAATACGCTGGGCAATGCCCTGCGCAGGACTCCGCTGGGCCGCAAGGCGCTCATGATGACATTGAGGCTGACAGAAGCGCTGAGGATGTTCCCGAAGGGGTCCACGGACGTCATCGAGCTGATGGATCATACTGCCAACGCCTATGTCGCGGGCGGCAGAGCCGGGGTCTTCACGCCGTTGTACTGTTTCCTGGCTCGCAAGCCCCTTTAGGCACTCTTCTTCGCAGGTAGCCCAGAGGCATTCCTACAAATCTCCCTGACGTTCTGTCTCAGAGATTCTTCCCTCAATGGAGAAAGGGCCACAAAGTCCCTTCCCCCTTGACGGGGGAAGGTTAGGATGGGGGTGATAGGATGCAAACAATGAACAGAACAGTCAGAGCGCGACATCTCAGGAAAAACCTCACAGACGCCGAACAAGGGCTGTGGAACATCATACGCAACCGCCAAGTGTTGGGTTACAGATTTCGCAGACAAGCGCCGATTGGACCGTACATCGTTGACTTCGTATGCTTTGAGAATAGGCTCGTCATAGAAGTGGATGGTGGGCAACACCTGGAACGAGCGGATTATGATGCTGAGCGCACCGCATGGTTGGAATCCGCAGGTTTTAGAGTGGTTAGGTTCTGGAACAACCAAGTGTTGCAAGAGAAGGACGCAGTACGAGAAGCGATTTTTTGGCGGTGCGAGGTTCTTCACCCCCACCCTAGCCTTCCCCCTTGGCGGGGGAAGGAACTTCGTTGCGTCAGACGGGCAGTTCGCGTCTCTGCTCAGCGATGAGGAACTTCAGCTTCTTGCTCGGTTTCATCGACGGTATGGGGTTGAACTTGAACTTGAAGTTCGCGGGGGACACCTTGATCGTGAAGTAGTGCGCGACCATCAGCACGTTGACGGCCAGCTGCAGTTCCATCCACCGGGAGCCGAGACACATGTGTGTGCCCAGCCCGTAGGGCGCGTACCCAGGACCGAGGTGCTCGTTGCGTGGAGGCAGATAGCGGTCGATGTCGAACTTGAAGGGGTCGGGAAAGACATCCTCCATGAAATGCGTGGCCACCTGGGCGACGATGATCTTTGATCCCACCGGCAGCTCGTAGTCCTCGACGACACACGAATTCATCACGTTTCGAATAGACATGGGAACGATGGGATATACGCGCAGGCACTCCATGAGGAAGCGGTGCGTGACATCAATCGCAGGCGGGGTGAAGTTCTCGGGATCCGGATCGCCGTCATCGAACAGAGCATCGGCTTCAGCCCGGATTTTGGCGTAGATCTCCGGCTGCGACGCCATAGCGTACAGGGTGAAGCTGAAGGCGTCGCCAAGGTATGCACTGGCCACTAACGCCGCCGTAAAGGCGAAACGCAGGTTGGATTCGGGCATGAACTGCGGATCGCTCGCGTGCAGGCTCAGATAGTCATCCACCAAGTTTCGGTGTTTCCCTGCCCTCTGGGCGGGGGTATGCACGCTCTGGACCCGCTCAAGCAGCGTTTCAATGAGCTTCATCCGGCGCCTCATGCCGGGAGTTTTCAGCATGAACTTGGGGAGCATCTTCATGATGTGAACGCTGAGCGCCCGTTCCTTGAACTCCAACAGGTCGTCGATGATGTCCTGCGTTTCGACTCCGACCATGAACGGTGAGATTTGAGCGTTGATCATCCGCCGGCTCATGCCCGTCGCCTGGTAGGATTCTCCGACCTTCCACTCCGCCATGTGATTCCGAGCGTACTTATAGAACTCCTCCATCTGCCCTGCCAGTCTCTTGCGTGAATAGGCCGCCGACAAGGACTTTCGCAGCCGGAAATGGTCCGCGCCATCGAGGGAAGGCAGCACCCCGGACGAGCCATACACTTTCTCGAAGTCCACGAAATAGTCCCTGGCTCTCAGGTACATCCGACCTCGCCGCTGGACCCAGTGATTCGTTTCAGGGCCGGCAAGGAAGATCATGGTCTCTTTGAACGGGGGGCGGATCTGAAAGACCGGGCCATACTCCTGGGCAAGGTCCGCAAAGAGCGCGGGAATGTTGCCGTCGCGAATGTGAGAATTGAACAACAGCTTACGCAGCGGCACGGTCGGAATCTTCTTGGTCAGGGCCGAACGCTGAAGTAGTGGACCCGCCATGTTCTGGGCCACCGCTTCGGCTATTGCGCGGCCGATCAAATCCAGCTTGCAGATGGCGTCAATACGCTGCTCTATCTCGTCATCGATCTGGAAAATGAATCGCAGGACATCGCAGGTATTGAGGAGGCAGACAATGATGACGTCCCTCGGAAAAGGAATCTCATTGTTGAAAATCACGTTTGTGATGCGCGAAGTGACGAACTCAACCGCCGTGCCGTCGCCGTTGCCGGAGACGATATCCCTGCGACCGACGGTATGAGACAAGGTCCAGAATCCGCCGTCGTGGTGCTCCAATATGCCCATATCCACAAGGCGATCCAGAGTCAGATCAACGATCGATTCTGCGCGAGGGGCGAGCCGTTCTATCCAGAACTGCGCGTTTCGTTGGACCGGTTCCTCTGCGATCTCTTTGAGGATAGGGTCGAGGATGGGATTCCCCACTTCGGAATCGTCCAGAAGAATCAGAGATTCCATGTCCGTGTCGATGCGGGAAACGAGCGAGAGTTCGGCGAGCACCGCGCCTATAACGGCGCAGTTTAGGTCCCAACCGGGTACTTGGTGAAAGTATCCCGTCTCCTGGTTGAGGAGCATCACAATGAGCTCCTCGGGCAAAGTCAACGGATGGGTTGTTACTCCGTCGATTGTGAGTGTCATCTGCCTTGCTCCTCGTAACTTAGCCCTGCTAGAATTTATCCAGTTGGACCAGCCGCAACGAAGGACACCTACTCAAAGCCTAGCATAGCAGGCGCGTAAAGGATACTTGTTTGATCCGGTGGAGTTTTGGGATTTTGAGGGGTATTCCGGATAAACGCAGTCAGCCGGGACTCAGGGTGGGACGAGCTGAACGATGGTAACCCGACGCAGAGAACCTACGAACACTCCGGTACCTACCCCGTTTCCCGAGGGTTGGTACTTCATATCGACCCGCGATGCCGTTCGGAAGGCCAAGCTCATCCAAAAGACGTGGATGGGCACGAACATCGTCATTTGGAGCGATAGCGGCGGGCGGGTGTGTGTTGCCGAATCGATTTGCCCGCACCTGGGGTCCGACCTCGGGCCTGATTCAGGGGGGTGCATACGGGACGGCCGGCTCATTTGTCCCTTCCATGGGTACGAATTCGATACCACCGGCCAGTGCGTCGCCACACCCTTTGCCGAGCCACCCAAGACCGCGAAACTGCGCGTCTTCGAGACGCAGGAAGTCCTCGGCCTTATTTTCGCCTGGTGGGGCATAGGTGGACGGGAGCCGCAATGGAGTCTTCCCGAGAATTCTCTTGACGAAGACGGCTGGAGCGACTTTCAGATCAACACGCTTCGCTTCAAGGGGCATCCCCAGGAGACGACGGAAAACTCGGTAGACTTGGCCCATCTGCGCTACGTTCACGGCTACGACAACGTGAACCCCATCGAGGAATTCACCGCCGACGGCCCACGTCTCGAGGCTCGTTTCGACTTTAGGAGAACTCGTACGATTGCCGGAGTTGTGACACTAAATTTTGATGTCTCGGCCAAGGCAAACATCTTTGGGCTTGGCTACTCGTTCGTGGAAGTCCGCGAAAAATCGATCGGCATGGACATGCGCCTGTGGGTGCTGGCGACGCCGGTCGACGGGACGCTGATCGACATGTCGTTGGTATCGCAGGTCAAAGAAATACGCAGTCCGAAAAGGCTGATTGCAGGTCTTGGGTTTCTTCCCGTGAGAATGCGCGCCCCGATGTTGAACAAGTTCATGGCGGCCCAGCAAAAGCAAGATGTCCTGCAGGACGTGGTCATCTGGAGCCGGAAGCAGTACGTATCGCGTCCTCGCCTCTGTCGCTCCGACGGCAAGATAATGCCATTCAGGTATTACTGTGCCCAGTTCTATCCAGATCCGGGCGCTAGCGACGGCACCACTGCCTGAGGCCCTCCTTTAGCTACCTGAAACTCGGATATCGCAAGAAACCCCTGTGGCGTTGAGGGCTACGCCTTCCTGAATCGCGGGCCGTGCATGATGCTTCCGTAGTAGTTGAACGAACGCCGTGCCGCTGCATCGTCGAAGGGGTAGTCAGCCCCAAGTTGCCTGGCCGCGGCGAGCCCGCTGACGAAACACGTCTCCTGGCTGTTGACCAGCGTGTGAGCGCCGCAGTGCCACGTTCGCCGCTTCCCCTGAATGAACCGGAACAGGTTGACGAGCAGCGCAACGTGCCGCACGTCGTGGATGATGTGCTGAAACGACCATTTCTTGATGATCTTTGACTCATCGATCGGACTGACGGCGTTGTACGTCACCAGGCAGGGCTTGTCCGACCGGTTCGCCCAGGGCTGCTGGTTGTGCATTATGTACGTGATCTCGTAGTTGTCAGGCCTGTCCCCGTACTGCTCGATATGATTGCTCCGCGTCGACAGGGGCTTCACCTCGTTGTCCGGAAGCACTGAGGAGTCGTGGTGAACGACGGCTTTGTGATGGAGGTCCATGTCGTACCGCACCGACGAGAGAATGTAGCGTTCGAGAAACGTCGGTTTGTCGATGAGCGCCAACGTGTGGTTTGCATTGCAAGCAAAGACAACCTCGTCGAACGTCTCGCGCACTCCCTCTTCGTCCTCGACCTCTACATGGGACTTGTGCCGGTACACCTTCCGAACGGGCCGGCTCAGGTAGATCTTGTCCCGAAAGTCGGCAGTTAGGTTTTCGTATATGCGCCGTGTTCCCCGGTCCCACGTCTGCATGGGCGTGGCCGTCTCGATGTCGAAGAATTCGAGGTACCTCGTGAAGAGAGCCGCGGGTAAAGAATATACGTCCGTCGCCATAAGAAAATTGACGAACATGGGCTTCAGTACCTTGTACCTGAAGTCATCGGAAAACCCTCCCAGCTTCAGAACCGTCCCCATGCTGATGTAGTTGAACGGGTTGAGGGCGTTCAGCAGCTTCGACTGCGACCGGGTCAGCCACCCAATCCAGTGCAGACGTCTCAGGATGCGCTGGAACTTCGCAATCTCGGCTTGCAGCTGCTCACTGATCTCGGAATCGAAGTCGTGAGCATACACCCGCTCCCCGTACTTGACGCTGTAGCTGAACTTGGTATCGAGCAGCTCGATGCCGAACTCCTGCATCAACAGCAGAATGTGGTGATACACCGACGGGATGCAGGCGGTGACCGATATGTCGAAGGGAATCGTGCTGCCGTCATCTTGGGGCATGTCGGCCGTAACTGCATTCCCGCCGATCTGCTCATGGGCCTCGTACACCCGGAAATCAAACCGGTCCGGGTGATGGTTCAGCGCCCATGCTGCCCCCAACCCTGAGATTCCTCCCCCAACTATGGCAATTCGCCGCACCATATCGCTTCGGCCTCTACTGTAAGTCTCCGAATCCGTTCGTGGTGAGCTTGTCGAACCATGAACGACCCTTCGACAGGCTCAGGGTGACCGGCTCTCTCTTGACCCCTCTCCACCCGGCAACACCATCAGAAAAAGCCGTCCACTTCTTCACCGTCTTCCGGCTTCATCAGCAGAGCGGGCAGGATGGCAAGGAGAGACAGGAACCCCGCGATCATGAAGAGGTTCTGGAACACGGTGACTCCTGCGTCGATCAGCTGGTCCTGGGCCGACTCGCTGGGGACGACGTGAGCCGTCAGGCTGTAGAAGCGCTCTATTCCCCATGCCGACAGCGCCGCCAGCCCCAACGCCATCCCGACCATTCGCGATGCCGTGACCAGCGATGCCGCCGCTCCCCAGTAGTCGCTGGGCGCTGCGCTCAGGGCGCTCACCCCTATGGGAGGGATGACCAGCCCGAATCCCAGGCCTGCCGCCACCAGGGGCAAGGTCAGCCTGAGTTCGTCCACTTCCGTTCCCCAAGTGCTCATGATCAGCAGCCCCGCTCCCATGAACACGAGGCCGGTTATGCACACCGGTCTGACGCCGGTCCAGCGAAGTATGTAGCCTCCTACCACCGCCCCCACCGGAATGGCGGCAGTGAGACGCACGAGGTGGAGCGCGCTCACCAGCGGTTCCTTCTCCATGATCGTGGCTGCCATGAGGGGCACGCACACCAGCCCCATGATCAGGGCCACCCCCACCAAAAACTGAGCGATGTTGGCGGATACGAACGCCCTGGAGGTGTACAGGAAGGAAGCCAGCAGGGGCTGTACCGCTCGCCTCTCCGCCACGACCAGTATGCCCACGAGGACCAACCCCGCGCCCACCGCCAAGTACGGGTAGATCGACTCGCCGGTGAATATGCTTCTCTGGGCCAGCGCCAGGGTAAGGACCGTGAGTGCCGCTCCGAGCATCAGCGCCCCAAAGTAGTCCATCTTCGCTGTCGGATTCGGGCGGTTCGGCAAGACGGCCAAGAGCGCTATCAATATGAGGCTCTGGGGCACGTCGAACCAGAATATCCATCGCCAGCCGATCCACTCGATGATCGTGCCGCCGTAGAGAGGGCCCACGACGGAGCCGGCTTCTGCTGCACCGGCCACGAGCCCTATGGCGATCCCCCTTCTCTCAGGCGATACGGCCGCCACTGCCATGGCCAGGCCGATGGGGACTGTCGCGCCGCCCCCAATTGCCTGGAACACCCTCGCCGGAACAACCCAGTAGAAGTTGGGCGAAATCGCCACGAACGCCGACCCAATGGCGAACACGACCAGCGCCCACTGGAACATTCTGACGCGGCCATACACGTCGGACAGACGCCCGGCCAGCGGCATGGACACCGTGTAGCTGACCAGAAACGCGGTGATGATCCACGACGCCCTGTCGAGATCCGTAAGAGGAATCTCCAGGTCGACCATCACAATCGGCAGGGCCGCGACTACCACGGTCTGGTCCAGGGCAGTCGAGAATACCGACAGGCAAATGATGCCCAGCACCACAGACTCGGAAGAAGCCCGGGATGTGAGGCGCTGTCTCAGGTCGTTCACTGACCGGATCCTAGCTCCGGAAGGTTGATTTCAACTGGCACGTCCAGCGCATTGATGGTCACGAGACGGGAGGTATCAGGACCGTCCTCGTCGTAGAGCTGACCCAGAATCCTTAGCTGCCGCAGAGAATGATCGTCTTCGTCAATCCACATGGTCAAAGTCAGCGTATGACCCGAGTCCACGTCCGTGATGAGGTTCGACAACTGCTCCGACTGTACCGTTCCCTCTGCGCGAATGGTCGGACCGCCCAGTACCGATTCATTGCCCGTGATGGCGCCGTCCCCGTCCCTGACCATGTGAATTACTTCGCTGAATGTCCCCCCCAATCCGCGGAAGTTGAATGGGACCCCGTCCACGGGCAGTGGCCCCCACGGCGCGTCCTTGGAGAACTTCATAAAGGCCTGGTCCCCCACCGCCATCATCTCGATTTCAATGAAGCCAAACGCCGGAGATATCACGTCCACCAACATCCTGAAGCTGTCTGGCGCCTTAACTTCCGCCTCCATGCTCTTGAAGGTCGTTTCAAAGAACTTGGCGCCCGTTTGCTTTTCGTCGACCATGCCGAACTTTGCCGACGTCATGGCGGCCATCCTCTCGCCGGCCTTGGTCAGCACATCACCCAACGCCGGGGTTGGCGTGGGATCCGGCGCGGCGGGAGTGGGCTCAGACTCCCCTCCACACGAAGCGGCTGAAACGAGGAAAGCCATCATGAGAACAGCGATCGACAACCCGCGAAGAAGTATCTTGGACAAGCTCATCTCCTCATCTCCTAGATTCTGATTCGAGCGGGAATGCGGCAATATTACGAAATACTGGGCATTCTTGCACGTCGAACGAAGAACCCGGGGCCGGCAACCGGCCTGCACCACTCAAAACGCTCTTCCCCACACTCCTGACAGGGGTAGGTAAAACGGATTTCCAGCTATGACCCGCCCCGCCTGCCTGTCATTCCGAGCGTAGCGAGGAATCTAAAGTGCTATGCCTCCGTCATGACATATTTCCGGCTGCGGAGCTTGGTTTGAAAGACAAGTATTTGAGATTCCTCACTCCGCTTCGCTGCGTTCGGAATGACATGACCGAGGTTACGACTTGTAGGTAAGAAACACCAAATACCAACCCCCGGCAAGCCCGTCTCCGCCCCGCCCGCATTTTCATGATTGGTGGTGTCGATGACAACCGACATGAGCGATTGCTACGAAAATAAGCCCCGACCAACCTCCCGTAGGGGCAACCCTTGTGGTTGCCCATCCTCCGCTCCGCGCACATTTTCATTGCAGGTGGTGAGGGTGGCAACCCTCATGAGATATTCTGAGCGGAGTCGAAGAACCTAACAATGGGCGCATCCGAATTTGACTAAAGAGAACACTCGTACTATTATAGTCAAAAATACATGGCGGGCGCCCCCGGTCTCCCGTCCACAACAGAGGATGTCAGAATATGTCGGAAAGTGTCAGCGTATTTCTGGGGATCCCGGATGCTGTTCCGAGTCCTGGGACTCTGCGCCCTCTGCATCGCGACCAGCGATAGAGCGCCATTCCGAATATTTGAAGGAACCGGGAAGAGTGGCACAAAATGGCGCATCTACAGCAGAGTTTCTTGGGACCGCCGCTCGTCCCCTCACCCCAATCAGAGGAAGACATACCTGCACAGGGCCTGCGATACACTTTGCACAGTGACAAAACAGTGACAACCGAGTTGCCACGCGTGCCACTCTGGAGCCTCAACCCCACGAAACAACGAGGCGCCGCCACCCACGCATCTGCGTCGTCCGAGCAGGGCTCATGCTAACCTTAGGCGGTCGTCACTCCAGCGTCGGCCGGAGTTCAGTCAGGGAGTTGGGAGGCTCTCCCAAGGCAGGCTAATAGCAGAATGCGATTGCCCTGCCTGCGCCACCCAGAACTCTCTTCCCCACACTCCGAGTGTGCTACGATGATATCCCCGATATGAGCAGCCCAACCATCGCCATCGTCGACTACCAGGCAGGCAACCTGCGAAGCGTACAGAAGGCACTCGAACGTTTTGGGGCCAACGCCGTCATCACCAGTGATTCGAAGAGCATCGAGGCGGCAAACGGCGTAGTGTTCCCCGGTCAGGGCGCAAGCGATCCATCGCTGTGCGCCCTGCGCGACAGAGGTCTTGTCGACCCAATCAGAAACTCCATTGAATCGGGAAAGCCGTTCATGGGAGTTTGCCTCGGTCTGCAACTGCTCTTGGACGTCTCGGATGAGGGCGTCGAGCCCGGTCTTGGCGTCATACCCGGTCGGGTTAAACACCTTCCGGGTGGACTTAAGGTCCCTCACATGGGTTGGAACGAGGTAAGGTTTCGCTCAGAACATCCCGTGCTGAGCGGCGTGCCGGATGGTACCCACTTCTACTTCGTGCATAGCTATTTTGCCGATCCCACTGATGAGTCGGTGGTCGCCGGTACGACGAGCTACGGAGTCGAGTTCTGCAGCGTGGCCGCCAAGGGCAATTGGATCGCCTTCCAGTTCCATCCTGAGAAGAGCGGCGCAATCGGCTTGGAGCTCTACCGGAACTTCGTCGAGTTCGTGCGGCAGGGCTAAAGAACTCGCGGCGATGCACAACTCGATGAGTTTTCCATGGAAGTAATACCCGCCATCGACATACGAGGAGGCAAGGCCGTTCGCCTGTTTCAGGGCGACTACGGTCGGGAGACGGTCTTCAACGACTCGCCCGTGGATGCTGCACAGAGGTGGCTCGACTTGGGCGCGACGCGGCTTCACGTCGTCGACCTTGACGGGGCGAAGACGGGCGAACAGGTGAACATAGACCTTGTGGGGCAAATTGCCGCGATCTCACACGTGCCCGTTCAGCTCGGCGGGGCCATCCGCACCATTGAAGCGGCCCAACGAGCGATAGACAGGGGAGTAGAGCGTGTTATCGTAGGCACGGCCGCGATCGAGAACGAGGAGTTCGTCGGAGAACTCTGCGAACGAATTGGACCTGAGCGCGTCGTGGTAGGGATCGACGCGCGAAACGGGTACGTCGCCGTTCGCGGTTGGACCGAGGAGAGCGGTACGCCGGTTCGCAACCTTGTCGCCCGAATGGAGGCATCGGGCGTCCGGCGGATCATCTACACCGACATTAGCCGCGACGGCACGCGGACCGAGCCGAACTTCCAACAGGTCGACGAGCTACTCAGCGCAACAACGCTCAGAATTCTGGTCGCGGGAGGCGTGTCCCGAATCGACCACTTGCGCCGTTTGGCCGAGATGGGAGTCGAGGGGGCGATCATCGGCACCGCCGCATACACAGGGGATATCGATATGAGAGTGGCGATAGAGGAGCAAAAGAGCAGGGCTTAGGGTCGCGCTCCCGTCGGATCATGTCCACGTCGAAACTCGCTCCCCGGAAGCTCATCAACAGCAGGTAGTATCTGCTCGTGGCGAAAAGGTAGCTTGCGGGCTTCATATCCGGCTACGATTGTCATTGGAAGGTAGTCATGCTGACCAAACGCATCATCCCATGCTTGGACATAGACCGCGGCCGTGTCGTCAAGGGCGTTTCGTTCGTCAATATCCGTGACGCCGGGGACCCGGCGGAGCTAGCGTCGCTCTATGATCGCGAGGGAGCAGACGAGCTGGTTTTTCTCGACATCACGGCTAGCGCCGAAGAGCGCGACATCATGGTCGATGTCGTCAAGCAAGTCTCCGAGCAGGTCTTCATTCCCCTGACGGTTGGGGGAGGAATGCGTTCTGTCGGGGACGTCCGCAAGATGCTCGAAGCCGGAGCGGACAAGGTATCCCTGAACACGGCGGCCGTCCACAATCCCGGTCTGGTACAGGAGGCGTCGGACTTTTTCGGGAGCCAGTGCATCGTCGTCGCCATAGACTACAAGTCCATCGACGGTGAGGTCCCGGACCGCTCGCCGATCAACGAAGACATGACGGTGCGACTAGACGAAGACTCTCGATGGGAAGTCTACACGCACGGCGGGCGCCGCCCTGCGGGCATTGACGCCCTGAAGTGGGCTAAGCACGTCGAGGCCCTGGGCGCCGGAGAACTACTCATCACCAGCATGAACGCCGATGGTCAGCAGACCGGCTACGATCTCGAATACACCCGTGAGTGTTCGGAGAACGTTTCGATCCCCGTGATCGCCAGCGGGGGAGTGGGCAACCTGGACCACCTCTATCACGGAATCGTCGACGGAAAGGCCGATGCCGTGCTGGCCGCCAGCATATTTCACTTCGGGACGTACTCCATCGGCGAGGCCAAAGAGTTCCTGCGGAACAAGGGCGTACCGGTTCGTCCGGTTATCGGAGGATAGTGCAGCCAACCGGGCCGATTCGAGAATGACAGAAAGCGGGTAGGAGAGAACCCAAGAGACAATGAAAGGCCTGCTGGCGCATGAACACCGGCAGGCCTTTCTCTATGCTGTCTGATGGTTGAGGAACTTCGCCTCAGCCGCAGATGGATTTACCGCAGCGGCGCAGCGTAGATCTGTCCGCCCTTCGGGCAGTCGCTACAAGGCGCGGCGCTCCAAAGCGCGTTCCTGTCGCCGTCCGTCCTCGGCAGGTTGATGCCGTCAGGACCGAGGTTCCGAGCGTAGATCTCGCCGTAGTTGCCGACCGCCCTGATCACGGTCTGCGCAGCCGTGTTGGAGATTCCGAGGCTCTCCTGGCCGAAGGAACCCTCGAGGCCGAAGAGTCGGTCGACCTTGGTGTCGCCGGTCTTGGAGCTCGGAACGCTGGCCTGGCCGACTCCGTAAGCCTCGGCGTAGATGAGCATGCCCATCGTTGTCTTGACGATGTCGAACCACTGGTCGTCACCGTGCGGTACCACGGGGCCCAGAGGCTCTTCAGAGATCGTCTCCGGCAAGATGGTGTGTGCGCCCGGGTCTGACAGAGCGGTGCTGAGGGCCGCTAGCTGCGAGCGGTCGTTGGTGAACGCATCGCACTGTTCGGCCTCGTAGGCGGCAACCACCGCGTCGGTGTCCTCGAAGGTCAGCGGGCTAATGTTCAGGTTGTTCTGATTCGAGAAGTCCTGGAGGTTCAACTCCGTCGTCGTTCCCTGGGTCACGCAGACGCTCGCGTCCTTGAGTTCCAGCGCACTGCTGATGCCCAGGCTCTTTCGGACGAGGAAGCCCTGGCCGTCGTAGAACATGGTCTGAGCGTAGTTGCCCCACTGGGAGTCACGGGACGTAGTCCATGTGACCGTTCGGACGAGCATGTCGACTTCGCCGGACTGGATGGTCGGCCCGCGCTCGGCGGCGGTGATCAGACGGATCTCAATCTTGTTCGGATCACCCAGCACGGCGGCTGCCAGCGCTCGACACAGGTCGATGTCGAAGCCGACGTTGTTGCCGTCTTCCAGGAAGCCATAGCCCGGCACGTCGTTACGACTCGCGCAGATGACCTTGTCTCGGCTCTTGACGGTATCGAGTCGAGACTCCTTTACTTCCATTGCGGCGCCCGTGTCGGCGCCCGTTGTAGTCTCTTCTTCATCGTCATCTCCACATGCGACCATGGCTACCAAGGCCGTGGCGAAGAGCACAACCGCTATACCACGTATGATCTTTATCATTACCGGTTCCCCCTGCTATAGAAAGTGTCCGCTGGCGCTCCGTCGCGGAAGCGAGCGGTTTAGCCCGAATCGGCGGTGGGTATAGTACCGCATCTCAGTTACGAAATCAATCGGAACAAGCCTCGTATTTGCGTAATTCGTGTGGTACTTATTGGCGCATCCACATCCTGTAAGCAATAATTTGGGGAATTATATACTTGACTTCGCAAAAGTGCTGTGATACAATCTCTATATAAGG
>VXLM01000091.1 GCA_009841605.1 Dehalococcoidia bacterium | reverse complement strand
ATAAGCCACGGCCCTTCCACACGGTGCCGTAGGATCACTTTGCCCGACTTTCGTCTCTGCTCGACTTGTAGGTCTCACAGTCAAGCTCCCTTATGCCAATGCACTCTGCAGGTGATTTCCATCCACCTTGAGGGAACCTTTGGGCGCCTCCGTTACCGTTTAGGAGGCGACCGCCCCAGTCAAACTGCCCATCAGGCAATGTCCCTCGGTTTCTCCGAGGTTAGAGCCAAAATGATGAAAGAGCGGTATTTCAAGGTTGACTCCACACCGGCTGGCGCCGACGCTTCATAGTCTCCCGCCTATCCTACACATCCATAATCTCGACCCATTGCCAAACTACAGTAAAGCTCCACGGGGTCTTCTTGTCCTGTCGCGGGTAACCAGCATCTTTACTGGTCTTGCAATTTCACCGAGCCCCTCGTTGAGACAACGCTCAGGTCGTGACGCCATTCGTGCGGGTCGGAACTTACCCGACAAGGGATTTCGCTACCTTAGGACCGTTATAGTTACGGCCGCCGTTCACCGGGGCTTCGGATCAAGGCTTTGTCCGAAGACGAACCTCTCCCCTTAACCTTCCGGCACTGGGCAGGCGTCAGCCCCTATACATCACCTTTCGGTTTAGCAGAGACCTGTGTTTTTGGTAAACAGTCGCCTGAGCCTGTTCACTGCGGCCCGAAAGGGCTCACGTCCGGCATGCGGACGGTACCCTCCGGGCACCCTTTCTCCCGAAGTTACAGGGCTAAGTTGTCGAATTCCTTAACGAGGGTTCTCTCGTTCACCTCGGGGCGTTTACCCCTGCCTACCTGTGTCGGTTTGCGGTACGGTCACCAAGACCCCTATCGACGAGGTTTTTCTTGACGGCAGAGGGTCGGCGGAATTCCCCAGGGCGGTGGCCCTAGAGTTTTCTCCCCTCTCAGCTCCCAGGGCGGATTTTCCTACCCCGGTCGTCGCCTACAAGGGAAAACGCACCATGTCCGATGGGCGCGCCCCGCCTACCTTTCCGTGTCCCCCCTTCGCTTAACAGGGTAACGGTGGTGCAGGAATTTTGACCTGCTGTCCATCGCCTTCGCTTCTGCGCTACGGCTTAGGACCGACTTACCCTACGCTGATCAGCATTGCGTAGGAAACCTTAGGCTTCCGGTGTCCTGGATTCTCACCAGGATTGTCGCTACTCATGCCGGCATTCTCACTTGTCAGCGCTCCACTCTGGCTCACGCCGAGAGCTTCAATGCCCTGACAACGCTCCCCTACCTCCCTCCGGACGAATCCGGTAGGGACCGCGGCTTCGGTGGTGTGCTTAGCCCCGTTACATTTTCAGCGCAGGATTCCTCGACTAGTGAGCAGTTACGCACTCTTTAAAGGATGGCTGCTACTAAGCCAACCTCCTAGCTGTTTTAGCAATCCCACTTCTTTTCACACTTAGCACACACTTCGGGACCTTAGCCTGCGGTCTGGGCTGTTTCCCTTTCGACAATGGAGCTTATCCCCCACTGTCTCACTCCCAATGATCATCTCTATGGCATTTGTGGTTTGGTTGAGTTTGGTAGGCTCTCGCCCCCTTACCCATCCAGAGCCCTACCTCCACGAGACTTCAATTGAGGCTGCACCTAAATACATTTCGGGGAGAACCAGCTATCTCCAGGTTCGGTTGGCATTTCACCCCTACCCACAGCTCATCCCAGCCTTTTGCACTAGACACGGGTTCGGTCCTCCACTCGGAGACTATCCGAGCTTCAACCTGGCCATGGGTAGCTCACCTGGTTTCGGGTCTAATCCATGCAACTATGCGCGCCCTGTTCAGACTCGCTTTCGCTGTGGCTCCGGAACTGATATCCCTTAACCAGCTACATAGATTAACTCGCCGGCTCATTCTTCAATAGGCACGCGGTCAGCCACTGCGACGGATCGCAACAGCCTCCCACGGCTTGTAAGTCTACGGTTTCAGGAACTATTTCACTCCCCTTCCGGGGTTCTTTTCACCTTTCCCTCACGGTACTGGTTCACTATCGGTGGCCAAGGGTATTTAGCCTTGGAGGGTGGTCCCCCCAGCTTCCGACAGGATTCCACGTGTCCCGCCGTACTCAACAACACACCAGGAGCCTCTAACCTTTCGCCTACGGGACTATCACCCTCTTCGGTCGTCCTTTCCAGATTCGTTCGGCTAGATCAGAGGTTTCTTACTCCTTCTCCCGTGCTGAGGCCGGGAGAGGCATGTGTTACAACACCCGAGCGGCATAGGACCTCAGTCCACTAAGCCCCACAGGTTTGGGCTCTTCCCCGTTCGTTCACCACTACTAGGGGAATCTCGGTTGATTTCTTTTCCTCGAGGTACTGAGATGTTTCAGTTCCCCCGCTTACCATCCTATGTGGATTTCCTAGTATGACCTAGGAAGGGTTTCCCCATTCGGGCATCCCCGGCTGAGCTTGCTAGGCAGCAAACCGAGGCTTTTCGTAGCCTTGCCACGCCCTTCTTCGGCCCTTGGCCCCAAGGCATCCACCGTAGACCCTTAACAACTTGACCCACATTACAACTCGTTTATTCAGTAGCAAGTGTCTGCGTCCTCACACACGCTCCCCGGTGGGAACGGCTTGAAGACATGACATACTCGCAGGATTCGGTTGTTAAGGTGCTCTGCGCTATCCGCCCATTGGCGATGCGCGGACTCCTCAGAAGGCAATTCCTTCACCAGAGTCGAAAAGCTATTCTACCGAACCTCCCACCCGTAGTCAATCCTTTAATGGACGTATGAGGCCGTATCAGTTCAGTTGGTGGTCAGTTTGAGAGGACGGTATTGCACCCCTGTCGTCACTCCCGCGAAAGGACGTCACCCCGTACTCCGATACGGGGCGGGAGTCCATAGGCCGTTACGTAAGTATGACTCTGCTTTAGCTATCAGACCGACTGAACTAATACAGGTTCGCAATCCTGTAACGCCATAGACTCGCATTTGAACCCGTAGGTATAATATCTTCAATGCATCCGCCATACCTCAACGTGCCCTCGCCCCTCCCGTACATAGCCGCCTTCCTTCTCCACCGCTCGCCTCTCGTGAACGCCCGTTCCCACCTTGCAGACCTTAAGGTATCCCCCTCACCCGTTGTGGGAGAGGGTTGGGGTGAGGGTGTGAAATGCCCGGCCCTGCAAGGGTCTGCCCTACAGGGTCATACCTCGTGAACAAGAGTCGTAGACTATACGAAATACTCCTCTTTGCCGCCGGACTGGCCGTCGTCGCCGCCTCATTCCCGGCCATCGCTGAGGCAAACGGACGAGTCACAAACTTCCAGAAAAAGATTGCCGGACCCTATGAAATAGGACTCGGCACCATCCCTCCCAGTCCGTCCGTCGGCAACCTCCACCTCGCCCTCACCGTCACCGATCCTGCCACCAAGGCACCCGTCCTCGACGCCAATGTCGAGATAGCCGGCGCCGGCCCCGACTCGACGGAGATCGAGATAGGCCCGACAGTCGCTGCGAACAGCGCGCAGGACCCCACCTACTACGAGGTCAACACATCCGTATCGCGCGAGGGCATTTGGCTTTTCACGACGACTATCACAGACGACGACGGCCAGCACTCGACGGACTTTCAGGTAGAGGTCAAGAACGCCAGCCCCATTACAGGAATACTGACGCTGGTTGTCCTCGTGGCCTTCCTCATTATCTTCGGGCTTTCCCTCCGTGCTTCTCTCGGCGGAAAACGCAGGCGACGTAAGAGGCAGACAGCCTCATAGGGGTTTCGATGTCATTTCCTCGTACGACAAGAGGCGCACTCGCTTGGAAGGGAGCGGTCCTTGCTCTCGCGCTGGTGGCCGTCATCTTGTCCCAGCCCGAATCCGCCTCCGCGCACGCCAACCTCGCCGACGCCGACCCCGCGCCGAACTCGGTGCTCGACACGGCCCCGTCCAGGATCACCATCTGGTTCACCGAGCCTCTCGAACCCTCCTTCAGCTCTATCGAAGTCCTCGACTCCGAGGGAAGCCGCGTCGACAATGATGACAGCGAGGTAGACACCTCCAATCTCACGGTCATGTACGTCACCCTAGAGGACGACCTGCCGAACGGCACGTACACCGTCGCCTGGCGCAGCCTCTCTACGGTCGACGGACACACGATTCGCGGCACGTTCTTCTACTCGATCGGCGAGCCGCTGTCGGCCCAGCCGCCCGACCTTTCGAGCGAACCTGTTCTCCAGTCGCCCGCCGAGCCTCTCATGCGTTGGGCCGTCCTTCTCGGCGGACTCTCGGTGCTCGGCGTCCTCATGCTGTGGCTCGTCGTCCTTCGTCCTCCGCTGGCGTCCATAAGCAACACCGAAGACCTCTTGGCAAGAGTTCGTGACAGGACGGACAAGATAGCCATCGCCGGAATCGTCGTGGCGCTGCTCGGCTCGGCCGGACATTTGCTTGTGCAGGCATCGTCCGTCCACGAGGTCTCGCTCATCGAGACATTGGGCGAGCCGATTCGTTTCGTCATCACGGAGACCGAATGGGGAAGGGGGTGGCTCCAGCGCACATCCCTTCTGATAGGGGCCCTCGGCCCGATATGGGCTCTGCTGCGACTTCGCCGGGTTCCTTCCACACGACGCGATACCATCCTCTGGATATCGGCGTTTCTGGTCACGGCACTCGCCATGGCGACCCTCAGCGCGACCAGCCATGGGGCGGCTACACCGGGCATTGAGCTTGCCGCCACCGTCACCGACTACATCCACCTCCTTGCAGCGGCCTTCTGGGTCGGCGGCCTGTTCGGACTCGCACTAATTCTCCCCGTCGTCTTCTCCTATTCCCCCGAGGGCAATGTCCGTCAGGTAATCCTCGCCGTCCTTCCGAGATTTTCCCTCGTGGCCGGACTCAGTGTCGTTGCGCTCACTGTCACTGGCCTTTACAGTGCGTGGGCCCAAGTCACCGTCCTGCCCGCGCTCGTCGTCCCTTATGGGCAAGCGCTCTTGATAAAGACCGCACTTGTCGGCGTGCTCTTGGTCTTCGGAGCCACCAACCTTCTGTGGCTGATCCCCGCTATCCGCGCAGATCGCAAGGCCGCGTCCCTGTTGCGTCGGACCGTTACCGCCGAGGCAATCGTCGGAGTCCTCGTGATTCTTGCCGCAGCCTACCTCACGAGCCTCGAACCGGCCCGGCAGGTCGCGTCCCGGCAGGGCATCGGTCTTCCCCAAAGTCTGACTTTCCAGGACACGGCGGAGGGGGCCACCATCGATATTGAAATCGAGCCCGGACGATTAGGTCCCAACGCGGTGACCGTTATGCTTGCCGACCGCCGTGGCGACCCGATTGCGAATGCCTCGGGAGTGGACATACGCCTGTCCTACCTCGACGCCGACCTTGGCGAGGGCGTCCTTCCGACCGGGCGAGCCGGGGAAGGAGAGTTTCTTGCCAACGACGTCCCGATTAACATCGCAGGCGCGTACCAGCTTGAAGTCACCGTCCGCCGTCCCGACACCTTCGACGCCCGTACCGCATTCCGCTTCGAGGTCGCCTCAGCCGGGCGCGGCAGCAGCTCCACCATCTTCCCTTCGGCGGACACCGGTCGTCTGCTCTTCGGCATCGAACTCGCCGTTCTGGGCTTCACCTTCCTCGCCGTCGGCATCCCCCTCGGTGGCTGGTACTCTCGCCGTGGCTTGGCGGTCATGACGCCGGGTCTCGTCGCATTCATGATTGGAGCGGCAGTGATCTTCACCGCTCAGTTCGGAGAGTCCGCGACATCAGCGGAACGGAACCCGTTCGCGCCCAACCCTGAGTCGCTCGCCTTAGGCGAGCGTGTCTACACCGAGGCCTGCGCCTCCTGTCACGGCGTTCAGGGAGGTGGCGACGGCCCGGCGGCGGCCGGTCTCGATCCACCGCCCGCCAATCTCATCGTTCACGTGCCGCTCCATCCCGACAGAGTGCTCTTCGAATTCATCAGCGAAGGAATTTCCGGCACCGCGATGGTGGGCCTCGCAGACAGGTATACCGACGAAGAGATCTGGCATGTCATCAACTACATCAAGACGCTAGAATAGAAATTCAGTCCCCACGTTTGGACGACTCATGTCCCTGAGAAAGACTGCACTCATAACCGCCATCGTGGTCGTTGCCACGGCAATGGCGATGTCCCCCGTCTACGCGCACGGATTCGGCGAGAGGTACGATCTCCCTCTTCCTCTAAACATGTTCATGATCGCTGCTGCTGCTGCGGTTGCCGCCTCATTCGTCGTCATCGGCCTCTTCGTCAACAAGCAGCCCGACGAGTTCCGGTATCCCAAACTCAACCTGCTTGCCGTCCCGGTGCTCGGAGCGGTTCTTCGCAGCAAGATATTTACCGGCACGTTCAAGCTGCTCGGCGTCGCCGTCTTCCTCCTCCTGATAGCCACAAGCCTGTTCGGAGTCAACAAGCCCGTCGAAAATCTTTCCCCTACCTTCGTTTGGATCATCTGGTGGGTCGGCATGGGCTATATATCGGCCCTGCTCGGCAACCTCTGGATGCTCGTGAACCCATGGAGGACGATGTTCGAGTGGGTCGAGGGCTTCCTCACCGGCGAAGACGACGGGGACGAGGGCCTGCTCGACTACCCCGAGAGCTGGGGAGTCTGGCCTGCCGTCATCCTCTTCTTCATCTTCGCCTGGCTGGAGAACGTCTACAACGGCGCGCAGGCGCCCTTCAAGCTCGGTCTCTTCATACTCGTGTACTCTGCGATCACGTGGGCCGGTATGCTTCTATTCGGCAAGCACGTCTGGCTGAGGAGCGGCGAGGCGTTCTCCGTGCTGTTCGGCCTCTTCGCCCGTTTTTCGCCGACCGAGATCGCGACTTCCGGCGACGACGAAATGGAATCGTGTGTCGACTCCCTCGAGTGCTTCCAGCACGCCGACCCCAATGAACGCCAATTCAACCTCCGCCCCTACGCCGTCGGCCTCGCCACTCGCGGTGTAGTGTCCGCTTCCATGGCGGTCTTCGTCATCCTCACCCTTGCCACCGTCACCTTCGACGGCATCTCCGAAACCAGTGCCTGGCTGAACGTACAGGATGCCCTCCATCCCGTTATTTCCCCGCTGCCCGTGGATACCTTCGGCACAATCGACACGCTTGGCCTGCTCTTCATCCCTGTGCTCTTCCTCACGGTCTATCTGGGCTTCTCATGGGTGCTCCGCCTATTCGAGGGAACGACCGACACACCCGTCTTCGACGTTGCCAAGGTCTTCGTCTTGTCACTCGTCCCCATCGCGCTGGCCTACAACATGGCCCACTTCATCTCGCTCCTCGCCATACAGGGACAGGGGATCATCCCCCTCCTTTCCGACCCCTTCGGCTTCGGCTGGGACCTGTTCGGCACCGCCGGTTACCTCATCGACATCAATATCATCACACCCGGATTCGTCTGGTGGGTATCCATCATCGCCATCGTCCTGGGGCACATCCTCTCCGTCTACATCGCCCACATCATTTCGCTTCGCCGGATGCCCACGTCCGCCCTGGCTGTTAAGAGCCAGTACCCCATGCTCGCCCTGATGATCGTCTA
Organism: Dehalococcoidia bacterium; assembly: GCA_009841605.1. GTDB lineage: Bacteria > Chloroflexota > Dehalococcoidia > Lucifugimonadales > VXLM01 > VXLM01. The sequence goes on along the minus strand of VXLM01000091.1, from coordinate 18,755 downwards.
CACGGCCACCAGCCTCTGGATCATCGCCCAGCCCATCGCCAACTGACTGCTCTCCCGCGACAAGGCCCGTTAGCGAATTCATGAACCCGACTTGACGAAAAAGTGCATATGTCCTGCACTGGATTGTGCTGACGGAATTGAAACGGGAGGGCGACCGACTACTCCAAAACGGCCATACAATCGCAGGAAAGGCCATTACGCCTAGCGAGCAAGCCCGTTGCATCAATAGACTTGTCCGAAAATGTCCGGAAATGTCAGGTTAAATCATACCCCCAACCCTCCTGCCACATTCACTGGCCGTCTGCGACAAACCTCAGTCCTGAGCAAATCGCTCTACTTTCTGCTCCCGATGTCACTAGATGTCCGCCAATGTCCGTCATTTTGTGATTGCTCTCGTTATGGTAAACTTCGCGAGCCTCAAATCTACATCGCTTCCTTGACCGTGCCCTTGAGTCGTTATGCCAAAGATGCTCGCCGCGCTGTACAACGGCCTCGACACGGTCGAGATTAAGCGCATCGAACGCCTAGACCCCGGCCCGGGCGATGCCCTCGTCAGGGTCCGCGCCGAGGGCATTTGCGGCTCCGACCTCAACCAGTACCGCAAGCTCACCGAGTCGGAGACCCTCCCCGCCGGACACGAGACGGCTGGCGAGATCGTCGAAGTCGGTGAGGGAGTCGATCCTGCGAGGGTAGGGCAACGGGTCGCCGTCGAGGTCGTCGGACACGGCAAGGCTTGCCTGACCTGCTGGTACTGCCGGCAGGGCCAGTATCGCAACTGCCCTGACAAAGGCGACTACGCCGGCGGAGGGTTCGCCGAGTACGTCACGCGCAACGCCGTCGCCTGCTACTCCCTTAGCGACAACATGACTTGGGAAGAAGGAGCGCTCGTCGAGCCTCTCGCTGTATCCATTCGAGGGATGCGCCGGGGAGGTCTCATAGCCGGAGACACTGTCCTCGTGCTCGGCGCGGGCAATATAGGCCTGACCGCAATCGCCGCCGCGAGAGCCTTGGGTGCTGACACGATAATCGCTACCGCAAGACACGCCCAGCAGGCCGACCTCGCCAAGCGCTTCGGGGCCGATGTGGTGCTCGATCCCGACTCCGACGACGCAACCGAGACCGTCCATGATCTGACCGGAGGTCGGGGAGCCGACATCGCCGTCGAGACCGTCGGAGGCTTCGGCAGCAACGCCACCCTCGTCCAGGCCGTCGACATGACCCGCGTCATGGGACGGATCGTCGTCCTCGGAGTCTTCCACGACCCCGTCCCGACCGACTGGATGGAGCCGCTCCTCAAGGAGCAGTCCTTTATCTTCTCGGTCTGTTACGGCATCATGGACGGCCGGCACGACTTCGAGATGGCAATCGACTTCATGGGGTCGGGCAGGATTGACCTCAAACCCATGGTGACCCACACCTACCCGCTCACCGAAATGCCCCAAGCCCTCGCAACCGCCTACGACAAGACCACCGGCTCCGTCAAAGTCCAGCTTCGAATGTGACCGTCGCCTCTACCGAACGTTCCGAATGCCCTCCGCTATCCACCTGTCCCTGATGGTCGCCAGCTCGATCGCGACGTCCTCCACCGTCCCCGGATGATTCGTCGCCAGCACCTCCATGGTCCACGCGCCGTCGAACCCGATGTCATCGAGCGCCTGCCCGAACGAGTCGAAATCGATGACCCCATGACCCGGCGGCAGGTGATCATCCTCGTCCGAAGAGCCGTCCTGGATGTGCAGCGCATAGAGACGGTCCGACGCGATCCGCGTCTCGTTCGCCACGTCGAGCTTCCGCAGCCGGGTGTGCCCGATGTCATGACAGATGCCGACGTACTCTTCCGGTAGGCCAGCTATGAACGACCGGAGTTCCTGCATCGTTTCCAGTGGACGTGCCTCGAATCCCGTCTTCGCAACGAGGTTTTCCAGCGCCATGCGCACTCCTGTCTCCTCGCCCACTCGCAACAGCTCCGAGATTGAGCGGTGCGCCCGTTCCGTGGCCTCGCCTACGTTTTCCAGCGTGTACAGAGGCTCGTCCGGTGATATCGGACTTCCCGACGGGTGTATGATGATCGTTCGTCCGCCAACCTCGGCGTGGAATCTCATCGCCGCCGCGACCTGCGCCACGCTTTCCTTCCGCTCGCCCTCATCGAAGCTGGCTAGGTTGATGCTCCTGAACGGCGCGTGGATAGTATGCGGATACAGCCCTGTACTTTCCAGCGCCTCGCGAAACGGAGCGGAGTCGGGCGGGCCGTCCTCCCATCCCACACCCTCCGCAATCAGTTCGACCTCTGAGTAGCCGCTCGCCGCGACCGACCGCAGCGCCTCGATCGGGTCACCGTTGATGTCGCCCGTGTCGTCGGACATGTGCAGCACGCTCGCAATACTGTACGTCGGCATCGTCTCTCCTATCTTAAATCTTCCGGTGCGAAATGCCGGAAGCTGGATGACCCCATAGTGACACGCTTTAGTTGCCATACGCAATCGGGCCTCATTCTTCTAGCTCCTCAAACTCAGCGCAAATATGCCGAAACGTGGTTTTGTCATCTTCGCTGCCACCCTCGTCGAGATTCCGGCGCAACATCTTGCAGAACTCACTCTTCGGCGTACACCAGGGATCGCCCCCGCCGAGAGGGAAACTGGTCGCATGCTCAGGAGGACATGACAAAGAAGAGCGGTCGTCAATCCAAATCACGAAGAGGGCGCCCAGCAGGATGAAGAGGCAGCCAATGATGCCCCCAACGGCCACGGCGGTCTTCGACCTCAGCCGGACTCTCATAGGCCAAGATTTCCCTTCACAGGAAGGGTGCAGTTGGACGGTGCCTACATGCGCACCCGCCTGCCCCTCGGATCGTACGGTGCCGTCAGCCGCACCTTGGCTGGGAACCGTTCCGCCGCAACTTCTAGCTCATACGTCCCGCTGCGGACCCAGCCGGGTGTCACCCCGTTTGGGTCCTCGACGTATCCCATGCCAACCGAGACGCCCAGCGTGTGCCCGAACGTGCCCGACGTTGTCCGACCCACCAGCTGCCCATCACGCCAGATAGGCTCGTTGCCCAGCAGCAGGGGTTCCGGGTCTTCAAGCGTAAATACCGCCAACCGCCGCGCCACGCCTTCGTCGCGCTGCCGGAGTACAGCATCCCTCCCGATGAAGTTGGCTCCTTTATCCAGCGCGATGGCAAAAGTCAGTCCCGCCTCAACGACCGTGTCCAGGTCGCAGATGTCATGACCCCACGAACGGTACGCCTTCTCCACCCGGAGCGACTCCATCGCGTGGAACCCTGCTGGCAGCAGACCATGCTTCGGCCCCACCTCCATGATCCGATCAAACACGTGTGTAGCGAACTCCGTCGGGATGTACAGCTCCCAGCCAAGCTCTCCGACATACGTGATCCTTGACGCGCGGACGGGAGCGAATCCGATGGCGATCTCCGCCGAGGTCAGGAACGGGAATGCCTCGTTCGACACGTCCGCGTCGGTAATCTCCGAGAGCAAAGCGCGAGAGTTCGGCCCCATCAGCCCCAGCACGGCATACGACGAGGAAACGTCGGTCAGGAAGGCGTGAGCATCGTCGGGAATGTGGTCGCCTATCCACCCAAAGTCGCGCCTCGCGGTCGAGCCCGCCGTCACGATCATGTACTCTTGTTCTCCCGTCCGCGTCACCGTCAGGTCCGACTCGAAACCACCCCTCTCGTTGAGCATCCCGGTGTAAACGATCCTGCCCGGCTCGACCGCCATCTGCCCCGCGAATATCCGCTGAGCCACCCGCTCGGCACCCTTCCCCTGCAGCAGGAACTTCGCGAACGAGGTCTGGTCGAACAGCCCCACCGATTCACGGACCGCCCGGTGCTCCTCGGCAGAGTACAGGAACCAGTTCTGCCGTCCGAACGAGTAGCCGTACACCGGCTCCACGCCATCCGGCGCATACCAGTTGGGACGCTCCCATCCGCCGACCTCGCCGTGACAGGCTCCCATGGAGACCAGGACGTCGTGGAACGGCGACCTCCGCGCTCCCCGCGCCGTCTCCATCTGCCGGTGAGGGTAGTGCATACCGTATAGCGTCCCGACCGACTCGACCGTCCGATCGTGCAGGTACGTCTTGACGTTCTGGAAGTGGTGGAAGCGGCGGATGTCCACCTCCCACAGGTCCATCGTCGGTTCGCCTGCCACGATCCACTCCGCCACCGCCTTGCCCACGCCCGGAGCGGCGGCAATGCCGGTCGAGTTCAGCCCCGTCGCCAGGTAGAAGTTCTTCAGGTCGGGCGACTCGCCCATCAGGTACCGGTTGTCTGGCGTGAAGCTCTCTGCGCTCACGCAGAACCGGTTGATGCCCGCCTCTCCCATGGCCGGGACACGATGCACGGCATTGTCCCAGAAGACCTTGAAATGCTCCCAGTCGGGCTCCAGCAGGCCGAAGTGGTAGTCGTCGGGAATGGCGTTGTCACCCCAAGGCTTGGCTGTCGTCTCGAACCCGCCCATGAGGATCGCCCCCTGCTCTTCTGCGTCCCTTCGGAAATAGATCTGCTCGTCGGGGTCTCGCAGGGAAGCGATGTCCTCGGGAATCCCCATCTTGTTGGTCACTAGCCACATGTGCTCCGCCCCGTGCAGGGGAATATCGACCCCCACGCTCAGGCCAAGCTGCCGCGACCACATCCCCGCCGCGCACACGACCACCTCGCACTCGATGTTCCCTCGGTCCGTCGAAACGCCGGTCACCGCGCCGTCCTTGCGGTTCACGCCGGTCACCTGCACGTTCTCCACGATGCGCGCGCCGCCCATCTCGGCCCCTCTCGCGACCGACAGCGCCGCGCTCGCCGGAATCGCCTGGCCGTCGTCCGGGATGTAAATTCCCCCCATCAGGTCGTCCGTCCGCATGAGCGGCCACATCGTCCCCGCGTCCTCCGCCGTTATCTCGTGAATTTCGATCCCGTAGCACCTGCCCAGCGAGAGGATGCGCTTGAGCTCGTCCATGCGGTCGTCCGTCGTCGTGACGGTCAGGCTCCCGGTGGCGCGGAATCCCGTCGGAATTCCCGTCTCCTCGTGCAGCGTGGAATACAGCTGGACGCCCACGCGGTTGATGTCGATCATCGTCCTCGTGGCTCGGAGTTGCGTGACCAGCCCTGCGGCGTGCCACGTCGTCCCCCCCGCGACCGTCTTGCGGTCCAGCACCACCACGTCGCTCCATCCCAGCTTCGTCAGGTAGTACGCAACGCTGCACCCCACGATGCCCCCGCCGATGATGACCACTCTCGCCCTGTCCGGAATGCTGTCCACGGCTCTTGTCTCCATTTCTTCATCTCCTCTGAGTCGCCCGCCGAGATGTTCTCACTACCACGCCCGCAATTCAATCCTACCCAACCACATCCCCTCTCCCGTCGCAGAAGAGTATCGAGCACATCCTCTCTCCCGTCGCAGAAGAGGACCGGTCGATCCCCTCTCCCGTCGTGGGAGAGGGCTAGGGTGAGGGTCCCCCCCGTTCGTCCTGAGCCTGTCGAAGGACAACTCCCCAAACACCCCTTCCCCTGCGGTAAACTCTTCCCACAAACCAACGATATCGGAGGCAACAACCATGGCCCATCAGCGTTTTCGAACAGGCAGCACACGGGGCGGCCCGATGCTCCCCGATCTGGACTTCCAGTCCTGTCAGGCCGTACGAGCAGGCAACCAAGTGTTCCTGGTCGGCCTCACCGGCTTCGACCGCGACACGAGGGAATTCATCGGCAAAGGAGACCCCGCAGCTCAGGCGGAAAAGGCCATGGAGAACTGCAAGGTCCTCCTCGAGGAGGCAGGCGCTCGCATGGAGGACATCTGCAAGATAACCACCTACGTCACCCAGCGCGAGTATCGCTACGACGTGTACCCGGTCATCGGAAAGCACCTCAAGGACGTCTACCCGGTCTCGACCGGTCTGGTCGTCAACGGCCTCGCCGAGACCTACATCGACTTCGAGATCGACATCTTCGCCGTCATCCCCGATGACAGGTTGTAGGGAAAGCGCATAGGTGCACCCACCCCGTTCATCCTGAGCTTGTCGAAGGACAATTGCTCGTCGCCACACCACACCAATTTCTCCCCCGGCGGGGGAGAGACAAAGAGAGGGGGTTTCCGCTCGCGTCACTCAGCCGGTGATAGGGTCTGGCTCGTCTCAGCCGAACCCTCGATCTTGTCCCAGCTGTACGTCATCGGGATGAAATCGACATCGGCCCAGGTAGACGATTGGTCGGCAAAGTGTGGACTTGCCGGATGCCCCGACGCCCCAAACGGCACGATCCACCGCGAGTTGTCCCAGTCGCTGAGGTCGTAGATATATCGTGCGACGGACGAACCCGATATCCCAAACGGGTCCGCGTGCGAGTAGCTGGCGGCGAGCGGCGTATCACCGTCCCCGCCGAGCGGCATCGCCGGGCCCTCCAGTTCCTTGGCCCATGAGTAGGCGTTGGACAGCCAGTGGGGCCGGTTCGTCTGGTGAATTCTCCCCCACGTCCACTCGCTCATGTCGTTGCCGATCCTGTCCTTGAGGTACTCGACAGCGCTTCCGAGCGCCTCGGCCATGACCGACTTCCAAGTCGCTCCGCTCGGTAGCCAGGAAGTGTCGTCGGCCTCAGCCATGCGGACGAGTTGGGCCTTGAGCAGCGACACGTGATGTGGTGCGCCACGACCTCCCACGTTCAGCGCATAGTCGGCCAGCGGCCCCAGGAGGCCCCGGATGACCGTGTCGTCGAGGTGGTAGCGGAGCGCGCTGTATAGCGCCGGCCCGACGGCGTCCGCGTCCATCTTCCCGTCCCACTCCAAGAGTACGCTCTTCGCCTCAGCCGAAAGCTGGTCCGTGGGCTCGACTCCTTCTAACAGTTTCCGGTACGCCAGTCCGGGAATCGACACCCGTTCGGCATGAACGTCGCCCATGTCCTCGACCGTGGCGTTCGGCATCTCCTTGAGCCGGTCGTAGATGCGTCTTGCGCGGTGCTCCGTCGCGTACTGGACGCTGATGTAGTGGGGATAGTCGTCGTCCACTTGCTTGTTGTTCGCCGTTACAATGAATCCGTTTTCCGGGTTTCGAATGCGCGGCATCTCCTCGAACGGGATGAAACCCTCCCACTCGTGCTCTCCCGTCCATCCCGGCACCGGGAGCCAGGCGTTCGCCATGCTTCGTACGGGCACCTTCCCCCGCGTAAGGTATGCGATGTCGCCGTCAACGTCTCCAAAGACGTAGTTGTTGCATGGATCGACCCAGCCCCGCATAGCTTCGTCCATCTCATCGACCGAGCTTGACCTTAGCTGAAGCAGCAGCGCCTCGTGCGCCGTGTTCGCACCGTGTGTCGCCGTGTACTTGAACGCGATCGCCCGCCCACTGCTCGGTTCACCCACCACAATCGGCCCGTGATGCGTGGTCGTCACCTCTATCTCGACCGGCTCCGAGTCTCGAACCCGAATCACTTCAGTGTGAGTCTCTGCGTGCTTCCAGCTTCCTTTGTGATCGTAGTGGAGGGACGATCCACTTTTGAACGATTCGATGTACAGGTCTTGGTAGTCCGCCGCGGCGTGAGTCACGCACCACGCCACTCTTGCGTTATGCCCGAAATGCGGGAATCCCGGGCACCCCGGAAATGACAGCCCCATCCCGTCGAACTCGTCACACGCGATGTGATTCTGGTAGTAGACGCTCGGAGTCTCGATGGGACGGTGGGGATCGCCCGCTACGAGAGGCTTGCCCGAAGCCGTCCTGCTCCCGTGCACCGCCCAGTTATTGCTGCCGGAGTCGGCATCTGCCATCCCGTCCAGATGCTCGGCCCCCGACTCGTACTCACCCAGCACGTCGTAGTTCTCGCCGAGGTACTCCGCCCCCGGAGGGACGATCAGCAGCCCACCCCTCTCGTACTGGGGCATCAGCTCCGCGGCCCGTTCTGCTCCGAGAGTTGCCACCGTCTTCGCCCGCCACAGCTTGGCCTCCATGTGTCCCATCAGGACGTGCCGCGCCTTGAAGACCGCCAGGCAGTCCTGCGCCGTCCACGACTCCGGCGACTCGCCGAGCATCGCGTACTCCACAGGCAGTGCCTCGGTCGTCTCTATGAAGCCGTTGACCCCCTCCGCGTACGCCTCGAACATCACCCGCGTCTCGGAGTTGATCGCCTCATAGTCCCGCTCGACCGAACGCCGGAGTTGGAACTTTCGCATGAGCACGTCCTGCTCTACCGCGCTCTTGCCTGCAAGCTCGGCCCATCGCCCGTACGCCCAACGGCGGTCATGGTCCATCTGGAAGAGCCTGTCCTGTGCCGTCGCAAACCCCTGGCCGAAGAAGGCGTCGTGCACGGTCGTGGCCTTCACGTGCGGGATGCCGTACGCATCACGATGGACGGTCACCGGCCCGTCCAGAGCATCGAAAGAGAGGTCGGTCGCAACGTTGGGAAGGGCGGCGTCGAGGGTGCTCTGAGGTACTGATCGTGATTCGGACAAAGGGGGACTCCTCATATATGACTGCTGTGAGCGTGAAGTGTAGGAGGATACTGGTCGCGCGTCAACGCGAACGGGCGCCGTGGCCTTCCCGATTAACGAAAGAGGTGGGCACTCAGTGCCCACCTCTTCAGGTCGTGTTTTGGGTCTGAGAGCTACTGCTGCGGCTCTTGCACTAACACCCCGAGGGTCGTGCAGTTGGCTGGATCCGTGCTGGTGTCCTGCTCACGCCTTGCACAAACGTCGACGTTGATCGTAGAACCGCTTGCAACAGCGGCGCTGGTCTCGACTCTGACCCTGCCCTCGGCGCCATCTGAACGAGACTTCACAAGGCACGTCAAGATGCCGCCGGACACGGTGGTAACCGGGCCTTTACCCTCACTCGCGAACTCTTCCGTCTGGTTCGGATGACTGCATGTCAGGTCTTCGGTGAGGGCCTTGTCGTCGTTGTACTGGAGAAGACTACCAGCGGTTAGTTCGTTCGGCAGTCTGATGTCCACAGCGATCGACTCTTGCTCGCCGTCCTCGATAACCGGGAGATTCTCATATGAGGCCGTGAGAGTGAACGGTTCACCGGGTGCGGGTATCTCCGGGTTCGCCTTCACGACAATGCTCTGAGAAATCAGTCCCAGCGAGGAACATTCCAAACTCCTCGCCGTCGGCGATCCTCCCGACCCGGCCGCCAGTGTTAGAGAAGTGCAGTTGTTACTCCAGAGCTTTTCCTCCTTCACTCCTCTTACGTTGTCGGTTCGGTAGGTCGCGAGCCAGACGTGGACGTTGAAGTCAGCGCCTGCGGCAACGTCGCCTACTTCAGCCTCGAGGATTATGTCTCCCTTGGCCCCCGAAACCCGCGTGCCCAAGAGACACAGCATCGTTCCCCCCGGTTGCCCGTTGATCTGTCCCGCTTCTTCACTGGCAAACCGTTCGAGCTTCGATGCTTGGCTGCATGCCGGAGTACCCGGCTGAACGCTCGTGGCGGTCAACTCATCCGGCAAGTGGATGTTGACCGTCACGGCCCCCGCCTCGGAACCCCCGATATTCTCATGCGAGATAGTCAAGGTAACCGTGTCACCCTTTGAGACAGAGGTTTGGTCCGCTTTTATGGTTGCCGTAATGTCAGGATCAGGTCGAATGTCGAGGTGGCCCATGCTTCGCGCAACTGGAATAAGTACGCCGACCAATGTGACGATCGAGAGGACGACGAGGATCGTCGTCCACCAGAATACGCCTCCCCGTTTCCTCCACCAGATGAGAAAACCGATGAACCCACTCGGTTCCTCTTCCTTGATCCGTAGCGGCTTTATCGGTTCTCGCGGTCCCAGATCCGGTGAGTAACGCTGCGCCAACGATCTCCTCCTCTTCCTCTAGCGTGAAGATGGCTTGAGTATAATGTAGTATCGGCAGGGACGACGATGCAAGCTTTACTGCACCGTCACGGTGGCTGAGGCGGAGTTGTTGTCGGTGACGGACTCAGCGCTCTTTATGTCACGAGTTGTCGAAGTTTCGATCTCCGCTCGCGCCTCCAGCGTGGCGCCCGCCGCCGCCGTTGATGGCACGGTCGCTGCTACCGTCACCATCCCGTTCCTGCCCTCACTCTGCGTTCCCAGCCTGCACGCGACAGTTGACCCGGAGGTGCTGCACGCGGCGCCGGGAACGACTTCTCCCACCGTTGCCCCCTGAGGCAATGTGACAGTCAGTGTCACCGACCCCGCTGGGCTCTCACCCGTGTTGGCGTAGTTCACGGTGTAGGTCACGCTCCCACCGGCGGCCACGGTCGCTGACGAAGCGCTCATCGTGACCTCCATGTCGGGATCGCCGCGCAGGTCGACGACTCCCATCTGGTTGGCAAGCCACCAGCCGCCTCCCACAACGACCACGGCCATGGCAAGTGCGATTATCACTACGAACCAGAACGCTGCGCCTTGTCGCATTGAAACACCTTCTCTTTCGACGTCTCGCCGTCGGTAGTCGTGACTGTGACTCGCGTCAACTCAAAGTGCAGTGTGTGAAGCGACTTGGAGTATATGTGTAGTGGGTATTGCAGTCAAGCAGACGATGCGACGTTCCGCAGTAAGGAGTTAGGCGGCAAACGACTCGCGGATGTTCATGAGGTCGCGACGAAGCCGTGTGTCGGCTTCCAACTGTCGTTCTATCCGACGACAGGCATGGATAACCGTCGTATGGTCTCTACCGCCCATGACTCGCCCTATCGTGGCGAGGGGAAGCTGTACCTCTTCGCGCAGCAGGAACATCGAAACGTGTCGCGCCTGGGCTGTCGTCCTGTCGCGTTTCTTTCCTTTCAAGGTGGACTTGTCGATGGAGAAATACCTCGCCACGGCACTCAGCACATCCTCCTCCGAAACCCTTCTGTTGCTCTCCTTAAGCGAGTCCTCCAGCGCCTGCTCCACCAGTCCCAGGTCAACGTCCGCCTCCGGATCGCCATTCAGTGACTGATGGCCCAGTCCGGCATGTGCGGCCACGATGTTTAGGCATCCCTCCAGCTCCCGCACGTTCCTTTGCACTCGCCCAGCGATGAACTCCAGCACCTTGTTGGGGAACCTGCGTTCAAGCTGTTCCGCCTTTGATCGCAGTATCGCCATGCGAGTTTCCAGGTCGGGGATCTGAATGTCCACGACCAGCCCCCCCGCGAGCCTTGACGACACGCGGTCCTGGAGAAGCGAGAGCTCGCTCACCGGCCTGTCGCACGTAATCACGATCTGCTTCCCCGCCATGTGAAGCGCATTGAACGTGTGGAAGAAACCTTCCTGCGTCTGCTCCTTGCCGATGATGAACTGGATGTCATCCAGAAGCAGCACGTCAGTGCTGCGATACCTGTCGCGAAACTCCTCGGTCGTACCCTCGCGAATCGCTCTGATGTACTCGTTCGTGAACTCCTCGGTGGTCGTGTAGAGCACGTCGTGCCCCGCTTCACGGACCTCGTGCCCGATGGCGTGCATCAAGTGCGTTTTCCCCAGTCCCACACCGGAATAGATCACCAGCGGGTTGTAGACGAAGCCGGGATTCTCGGAGACGGCCACCGCTGCCGCATGCGCCAAGTTGTTCGAACTGCCGACGATGAAGTTTTCGAACCGGTATCGCCCGTTCAGGTCTACACGACGATAGGAGGGGCGTGACATCGCTTGGGAAACAGGCTTTCGGTCCTCATCCAGCGACAGCTGCTGCGGTTTCGCATCAGCCGTCTTTTGGGTGGGCAGAGAAGCGCGTTTTGAACCTTGGAATTCTCCACCGACCTCGAACCGGATCTCCAAAGGCTCGCCCGTAATTCCTTCCAGGCACCTCGAAATCAGCGAGTACATCCTTGTATCGAGCATCTCGGAAACGAATGCGTTAGGGGTTCGCACCACGAGTGCTCCGTCCGAAACGGCGACTCCGGTCGTCCCCCTCAGCCACGTCTCGTAGCTCGGTTTTGGCACCTGGAGCTGAAGCTCGCCCAGAACGGCGTCCCACATCTCTCGTGGGGTGTTCTTACTTGGGTTTTCGGTCACGCGCAGAGGTTCCGGTAAAGGTTTGGGAGTGCGGATTCTACCACGTCATTTTCCTGCTGTGGCGGGACTGAACGCGAGTTTCCCCACACTTTATCCACACCTCTCCGCTCGTCCCGCCTCTTCAAAGGTGAACAGGCCGTCCGCCGCGAGTCATAGGCGCTGCCCGCCTAACGTATATTTGTTCTTTTCGATATGGTCTTGTATCTTTCCGAAACATGTGTGAGTACTTGTGTTGCCGTGCTTTCGGTCATCAACGGGGCTTTAGACAGATGATTGACGGCGCCGAGAAGACTTGCCATGAAAAAGCTAGTCTCTTGATTGTTACTAATGATCTATCCTCATCTCAAATCTATCCGAAATTGAGTATATGTGGAAACGGCGTTTTCCGCCCGCCGAACGCCGACGGAAGTGGTCTTGTACGAATGTTCGGCTCTCTCATGTCGGGCGGCAATCCCGCATCCCGTATCGAACTATAGTGGAAAACCTAGCGGCGGTGAAAGGCAGGTGTTCCTCCGTTCACTTATGAGAATCGTAGGGAGATAAAGTACAGTGCCACCGAAGTGAAACACCCTCTCGCGATCCGTGAAGGAATGAGCCCCCACTGTTCCCGGAGAAACCGTCTCCTCGCCGCGACAATTGATCGGTCAACAGCATCCGTCGCTAGTAGGCTGCCCCGCGGTCCCGCCACTGGAGAAAGCCCATCCAAATCAGCGCAGGGCCAAATGTAATGATCGAAAGGAATCTCAGCCCGAGGACTATTCCGCTGATCCCGAATGTCAGGCCCCCGAACCACAGCAAATGTCCCGTCCATCGGGGGAATACTCCCGCTTTCACCGTCGCTTGTCCAAACAGGAAAAGGCCTACTGCCAAGAGCAAATGGGCGGGCCAGTAGATGAAATCGAACTGGTTGTTGCCGAGGAGAGGAAAGCTGTAGTCCACGAGGTTTGGAGCTTCTTCGACGATCCTCGGCCAGACGAAGGTCTGTTCGATCTGCACCCACGCGAACATGACCGACCCGAGAAGCGAGAGATAGAACCCAACCTGTCCGGCTTTTGAGACCATGCCCTTCTGGGCCATGTACAGGCTTACGATGACTCCCGGGAGCAGGATGGCCGCCACCGCCCCCGGTACACTGAACGCTAGCCATGTTGACTCGCCAACGATGTCCACCATGCCCACGGTGGGGTCTAAAGTAGGAAACAGCGTGGCGACCAGTATCCACCAGACCACCAGCAGCCCTCCGGTGACCATGCTGATCATACCGTCCCAACGGATCAACTGTGTTCCCATGCTGCCCTCCGCAGTCTGCCTGGACTTGGTTGAGTCTAGCCGGATTGAGTGATCGCCCGGTATCCGTCCACTATCGCCGTTGCGCCCTTCCGAATCAGGTCCAACTCGCTTGCTTCCTCGAAGAAGAGGGCGCCTTTGCCGATCCAGCGCGCAGCCGACTTATGCCCCTTGACGCTAGTGCCGAAAGGAACGCCCTGCTGCAGGCAGAGGTCGAGCACGCGCTCCATCGGTCCCAGTACGTCGGGATGGTCCCAGTCGCCGGGATGGTCAAACTCTAGGGACGTGTCTCCCGGCCCGCAGTACACCATGTCGACGCCCGGCGTGCTGACTATCTCCTCGGCGTTTGCGTACCCTGTCCTCGTCTCGATGTGAACGACCAGCGTCGTCTCGGCGTCCTGCCCTGCGATCCAGCCCTGACGGTCCGTGGGCTTGATGTAGTCGCTGCTGCCGTATCCGGTTGCGCTCGCCCTGCTGCCCTTGGGGTAGAGCTTGATGTAGTCGATGAGCGTCTCGATCTCCTCTCGCGTCTCCGTGCGGGGAAGCTGCATCCCCACGACTCCACACTCCAAGAGCTTTGCGACCTCTTGTCGCTCAAGTTGCGGCGTCTTTGCAACGACCGGCAGCCCGTTGTCTCGCGCGGCCACGACGGTGTCCGCAAATGCGACCATGTCGAAATAGGCGTGTTCATACTCGATATACACAAAGTCATAGCCCGCCTGCTGGTACAGCTTCATCAGGGACGGTCGCGTGTACTCCAACACCATCCCGCCTACGAGCACCTCGCGCGCCGCGAGTCGTGACTTAAGTTGACGACCCGGACCGCCCTCCGGGTAGAGTGCTTTCAAGCGGGCTTCGGCCGAGGCCGCTATCTCCGACTTGGGCATTCACTTGCCTCCAATCGAACGTCATCAAGATCGAGAGGGAAATCCCTCCGGCGGGCAAGTGTATCCGATTGGCCGCAAAGGCGCTACGGCGCGTCGAAAGTCCGAGCGGCGCTTCTCAGGCCCTCGTGCACCTCGACGGCTCGGTTTACGGCCTCGTCCAAGCTCTCCCCGAAGACGACCGTTCCCGTGTGAGCTTTGTCCCACTCCGGCCAGTGGTCTTTGAGGATGACGTACTGGCCCAGGTTCTCGATGACCTCCTCGACCGACTGCGGCAGGTCGACAGTACCCGCGTCGCCGTACCGGGCTGTCTCGATGACGCCCAGCCCCTCCCACGCCGCCAGCGACGCGGACGAATAGAGCAGTTCCGTGTTCTCATGCACGTGGACGATGGCGTTGATGTGTGAATGCTTCCGGTAGAAGTACCAGTGCAGGATGCTCTCGGACGAAGGCAGTTTGCTCCCCGAATAGTACGCCCTCGATACGTTCTCATCGTCCGGAGCGAAGGTGTATCGGTCCAATACGACGAAGTCGTTGGGCTGAAGCCGCCGTTTGTTCGGAAGCTGGGTCGCTGTGACGATCATTGCGCCATCCATGCTCGCCCGAACGCTGACATTTCCGTTGCTGCCGACCGGGTTCCCCGGCGCGTATGATGCCAGGAGGTCGAGCGCATCCAGCTCGTCGCACGCAGCGCAGAGCGGTCTGGTCTTAGCGTTTGAAGGTGGGGTAGGGGATATCTGCTCCCAACTGAATTTAACCAGTTCGGAACTGAGACCGGGAGTGTAGGGCATATTTTGTTTAGATTGCTTTCGAGTAGTAGACTGAGAAGGTGGTCGCTACACCTTCACGAGGTCGTCGTCCACGTGCGATGCCATCTGCCGCATGTACGCCTCGCGGCCAACCTGCAGCTTCTTGTAGTTCATTCGCGAGGCGTGAGGGATCATCCGTAGGTCTCTATCTTCCAAGGGGAACCGGACGGGCGCGTGTCCCCTCCTGTGCGACTCGCGCATACCGATTGCTATTTCGAGTACCTTCCTGCCGTTGTCGCCGCTGCCCGGCGGGTCGAGGTCCTGCTCCAAGTAATCGACGAACAGCGAAACGCTCGCCAGGTTCCGGTCGCCCGGCCAGAGCCAGCCGTCCGGTTCGCGATGGCTGCTCATCTTGCCCACGACGCTCGTCTCAGGGAACAGCCCCTTGATCTCCTCCATCGTCTCCCACGAAGAGCCGCCGTCCGGCGACCTGAACATGTGCAGGACGTCCGAGTTGCTGACGAAGACCCCCTCAGTGCAATTGATCTGGAAGCCGGAGCCTCTCGCGTCCTTTTCGCGGCTGATGAAGGCCTCGACCCCGTTCACGAACCGCACGTAGCCGGAGCCCCCTTGGTCGTAGTCCTTCCACGGGTCGTCGTCCACCCAGCCGATGCACCACGCCACCTCGGCAAACCCGGCGAACATCCGCATGAGGCTGAACTGCTGGATGCCACCACCGGAAAGCTCCGATCCTCCGCCTCCGTAGAAGTGGATGCTCTTGACCTCCCCGATCTCGCCCTCCCCGATCATCTTGGCCGCGGTCTGGTATGCCGGTAGGTTGATGTTCAGGTCTCCCGCGCCTATCTTCACCCCGTTGGAGCGGCAGGCCGCGACCATGGCGTCGGCCTCTTTGAGCGACGGGGCGAAAGGCTTCTCGCACAGAATGCCCTTAACGCCCGCCTCGGCGCAGCCGATCACCACTGCCGGGTTCGGGCCGACCGGCAGGATCGGCGCGGCGATGTCAACGCTCTCAGTCCTGAGCATTTCCTTGTAGTCCGTATATCCCCGGGCGCCGAAGCGCTTGCAGAACACTTCGAGGTTCTCCTCGTCGGTGTCGGCGGCCGCCACGATCTGCGTGCGCGGATCGATCCGGTATGCCCTCGCGTGCTGAGCGCCCTTTCGCCCTATGCCGATCATCCCGACTCGGTACTTTGCCTCGGTCATACAGTCCTCCTTACGGACAACGTCGTTTCAGCCGCCAATTCTATACGTCGTTCCTTCATGGGCGAAAGACCCCCTTGTCCCGGACTCATCGTGACTTTCCATGTCTCTCCGTCCCGTAGTATTCTTTGCCCGTTCACTCGACCCGATCTCTAGGAGCACTACGGATGACCGTGACCCCACAGGCATCGAACTCCCACGCTGACTTCCGTCCTCACCTGATCTACTACAACGACGGCCACCACTTCCACGGCAAGCGCGTCGAGCCGCCGGTCAGCGTCCCAAAGCTCCGCCAGCCGGTCGACGAGGTGCTCGGAACCGGCGTCGACCTGCTCGTGCTCGGTCTCGGATACGGCGACGTGTACTTCCACAACAGCAAGGTCGGGCGCGTCGTCGGAGAAGCCAAGGAAGTATGGGAGAGCTACATCGACTGGCGGATCATGCGCATGGTGCAGGTCGCCCGTGAGAAGGGCACCGATCAGGTCCAGGAGGTCATCCAACACGGACGCAAGAATGGCTTGAAAGTCTTTCCCAGTCTCCGGCTGCAGGACGCCCAGGCTCCAGGGGTCGACAGATGCGGATGGCTGCGTTGGCGGCACGAAGCCGCCGTCTGTCACGGCGTGAACGACCCTCGCTGGCCGAAGCATCAGACCCAATGGGCGTACGACTTCACGAACCACCTGGTCTGGGACGACAAGAAGGCCATGATCCGCGAAATGCTCGTCGACTACGAGGCAGACGGTATCGAGCTCGACTTCATGTTCTTCCCTCTCTACTTCCGCATGGAGGAGACCGAGGCGGGCATCTCGGGCATGAACCGCTTCGTCGAAGAAATCCGTGACTTGGTGGACTCCATCGGCGTGCAGCAGGGCCGCAAGATCCCGATCATGGCTCGCGTCCACGCCGACGAGCAGGCAAACCTCGACATCGGCCTCGATGTTGCCACGTGGATAAGCGAAGGCGATGTCGACATGGTCGTTGGCAGCGAGCGGGCGAACCTCATCGACACCGGCGTGTCGGACCGATGGCTGCCCGACGTGGCGAACCGTGTCGGCGTCCCTACGTACTACCGGCCTCCCCGTCGCATCTACGACCACCGCGTCGGAAAGCCGGACGCCGAGATGTTCCGCGCCTTGAGCCAAACCCTGCGCTACCACGGATGGGCGGGCATCTTCGACGGATACTATCCATGGCCCTTCGGCGAACGCGAATACCAGGTCCTCCGCGAGATTGGCCACCCCGACGTCTACGAACGCCGCAACAAGCGCTACATGCTCGCCCCTCGCGAGGGCGTCACCGGTGAAGAAACGACCACGCCTGACCGCCAGCTTCCAGTTGACCTCGTAGAGGGAGTAACCGTCACCCTAAACGTACTCGTCGCCGATGACTTGGAATCCGCGAAGGCCGAAGGCGAGCTCCGCAAGCCAATTCTCAACATTCGCTTCTCCTTCTTCTGCGTGGAAGACGATATCGAGATACGCTTCAACGAGCGTGTCCTACCCATGGAAAAGGCCGAAGTCACCGACGAGCGCGCCCTCCGTATGGCAACCGTCATGGCCGGAGGTATGGATGTCCAGGCCCCGTTCGCCATGTCCGCCCACTTCTTCTCATTCGTCCTCGAACTCGATGACGTCAAGCAGGGCTACAACGTCCTGGAAATCGAGACCAAGAGCATGGAAAAGACGGCAGGGTTCACGCGCAGCGTCAACGGCGTCGAAGTCCGTATTCGCTACAAGGAGTTCGAGCGTCCCGTCGGTCTCAGCGTGGACCGCGTTGCGCCGCTTTGAGGCACGCTTGGTGACCCTAGCTAAGCCCCAGTTCCTCCAGCACGACGTGCGCCGCGTTATGCCCCGGCGCTCCCGTCACCTCGCCCCCGGGGTGAGTGCCCGCCCCGCACAGGTACAGCCCCTCGATGGGAGTCCGGTAGTCAGACCACCCCGGCAGCGGCCTTCGCGACATCATTTGCTGCGGAATCATGTCGAGATGCCTGATGTTCCCATCCGTCAGGCCGATCCGCTCCTCGATATCCTCCGGCGTCAGCAGCGTCCAGTCGATGATCGCGTCCCTGAAATTCGGGGCGTACTCCGTCACCACGTCGATAAGCCGCTCCCCGAACTCCTGACGCACCTCCGACCATGACCCGTCACGCACATGCGACGGAAGGAACAGCACCCATAGCGACAGCACGTGCCGCCCCTCCGGAGAAACCGTCTTGTCGTACACCGAGGGAATCTGCACCTGAATGATGGGAGTGTCCGGCACAATCCCGTTCTTCGCGTCGCTCCAAGTCGACTCGGAAAGCTCGACCGACGGACTCAGCGAAATCATAGCCAGGTGCTCCGGGTCATACTCCGAGCCGAGATACGAAGAAAAGTCCGGCAGGTCTCTCAGCGAGCACAGGAACTTCGCCGACGCCGACAAGGTCTTCAACTCTCTTACTTCATCAACAAATTCCCGGTCGAGATCGTCTTCATCCAGGAGCTTGAGATACGTCCGCTTCGGGTCGGCGTTGCACACAACGACATCCGCATTTATCACCTCACCGTTAGTCAACCGGACCCCGGTCGCCCTTCCACTCTCGGTCAAAATACGTTCCACCTCGGCCCCTGTCCGAATCGAAACCCCAGCCGCCTCGGCTGACCCCGCCATCGACTGGGTTATGGC
>VXLM01000132.1 GCA_009841605.1 Dehalococcoidia bacterium | reverse complement strand
ATGGACTGATTGGGTAGTGGTCAATTGCTCATGTGCAGTATCGTACATGCGTTCTTGTGTGTCAAATTGGGGTATGGGATAGGCATTCACCCTGGAATATTTCATGAAGGTTGCCACCCTCACCACCAATCATGAAAATGGGTGCCGAGAGGAGGATGGGCAACCACAAGGGTTGCCCCTACGGGAGGTTGATCGGAGCCTATTTTCGTACCAATGACGGGTTGGGGTTGGGGTCGGAATTGGGTTGTACAACGACAGGGTGGGTTTCGCCTCTATCGAGTCATAGCCTCGCTACCCTTCAACACCACTAGCTTTAATCTTCCGCGCCCGGTTCCCTTGAACAGCCCTTAAGAAATACGTATACTCTTATTTACTATACGTATACTAATAGATAAGGCCAACTCAAGATGAAGCAGAAACTCACTATCACGGTGGACGCCGGTCTCCTTCCGGCGGCCAAGCGGTACGCCCGCTCTCGCGGCGTTTCCCTATCGTCACTGGTCGAACAGTTCCTCAGAGAAATGGCAGGGGAGGGCAAGCCGTCCTTCTCCTCCCGTTGGCGAGGCAAGTTTCAGGCGGCGGAGCGTGAAGGCGATCCTCGCTATGACGCCCTGGTTGAGAAGTACCTCCGATGATACTTCTCGATACCGACGTGCTCATCGACGTCGCCCTCGACAGGCGTCCGCACTCCGACCCAGCTGCGGAACTCCTCGACCGGGTCGAGCACGGAGCAGAGGCGGCGAGCATCGCGTGGCACTCAGTGTCGAACCTCTACTACGTCGTGACCCCTACACTTGGAGGTGTCAGCGCCCGCGACTTCATCGTCGAGCTAACCGGATTCGTGGCAGTGGCTACGACCGACACCGAAGGCATCCGCTATGCCGCCGAGCTGCCCATGAAGGACTTCGAGGACGCCATGCAGGTCGCTGCCGCCCGTGCCTGCGGGGCTCGACACATAGTCACCAGGAACGTCCAGGACTACGAGCGCTCTCCGATCCGCGCCGTCGTGCCCCAAGAGGCGCTTAGGGAATTATTCTGATACCCGGCGATGTAGAAGTATCCCAACTCTCGCCCAAATCACCCCGCCGCCAGCCCCTTCATCCAATCCCGCGTCGCCCTCGGCGACCGCAGATGCACCAGTTCCAGATGACCGTGCTCAGGCCGCGCCAGATGCTCCGGTATCTGCCGGCGACGGAACCAGTGAGTCTTCAGCGCCCACAGAAACAGCGAATCGCGCGTCACGAAGTGCCACCAGAGCTTTTCCTTGTTCCCGTGCCACAGCTCCTTCCGAAGCACCCCGCGACCTAACGTCCGCCAGAACAGCCTCCACATCACCACGTAGATCGGATAGTCCAGCCACACCAGCAGGGTGGCCCTCGGCCAGATGACGTCCCGCGCGAGACCGTAGTTGCCGTCCGCCACCCACCTGCTGCCCCGCAGCGCCTCCCTCACGCTCTCCCTGAACTCGTCGTTGGGCGTCTCGACCCAGTTCGGGCGAAACCGGTAGTAGTCCAACTCGAAATGTGGCATGTCCAACACCCGCGCAATCTCCCGGGCAAGAGTCGTCTTCCCCGCGCCTGTCGTTCCCAATACGACGATGCGGGCGGTGTTGGGTGGGCGGTCTTCAGTTTCTGGGCGTTGAGAATCGGTCATTACCCTTGGCGAACTCTCACACAGCATCGTTCGAGCAAGCGGACGTGAAGGCTACTGCCCACCACCTTTTGCGTCAACTCCGAGTGCATGCGCCAGTGCCCCGACAAACAACCCTCTCTCCCAATTGTGGTATCGTTCGGCCACACCTAACTATTCGAGCTAATCGGCGTTATAATGGCAACTCATCGGCATATTCTTCGTGAAAGCAATTTCACGAAGAGCATCGGCTTGTCCTAAGGAGGCTCCATTGCAAAGCACCGATCAGGCGCACCAGGTCGCGCAGAGCATCGTTGAGAACATCAAGAAGATCATCATCGGCAAGGACAGCGCCGTCGAGCTCGCCGTTGTAACCCTGCTCTGCCAAGGGCATGCGCTCATCGAGGACGTTCCGGGCGTGGGCAAGACCATGCTCGCCCGGAGCCTAGCCCGCTCCACCGGCTGCACCTTCCGAAGGATCCAGTTCACTCCCGACCTCCTGCCGAGCGACATCACCGGCGTCTCCATATACAACCAGCAGAGCGGGGAGTTCGAGTTCAAGCCTGGCCCGATCCTCTCGCAGCTTGTCCTCGCCGACGAGATCAACCGCGCGACCCCCAAGACCCAGTCCGCACTCCTCGAGTCCATGGACGAGCAGCAGGTAACCGTGGAAGGGATAACGCACCTGCTGCCCGCGCCCTTCACCGTGATGGCCACCCAGAACCCCATCGAGTACGAGGGGACATTCCCCCTCCCCGAAGCCCAGTTGGACCGTTTCCTGACCACCATCAGGCTCGGCTACCCCTCCATTGAGCAGGAGCTTGCCATCGTGAGCAGTCAGGAGCAGGCCCATCCCATCGACAGCCTCGGAGAGGTCGTCACCGCCGAGCAGATTCTCGATGTCCAACAGAGTGTGAGGAGCGTCTACGTCGACGACCTCATCCGCGAGTACATCGTCACCCTCGTCGACCGTTCGCGGACGCACCCCGACGCCGCCCTTGGAAGCTCGCCGCGCGGGTCTCTCGCTCTCTTCCGCGGCGCGCAGGCCCTCGCCCTCATCAGGGGCCGAGACTTCGCCCTCCCCGACGACGTGAAGGAGCTGGCCGAGCCGATGCTCAGCCACCGCATCATCGTCTCGCCCGCGGGCAGGATGAGGGGCGTCCAGAGCTCCGATGTCGTGGCGGCCCTCGTTGAGGAGGTCCCCGTTCCGGGCGCCCAGCCCGCAGGATGGTTCAAGAGGTGAAGCAGCGTCTGGCCCGTCTCGCCGTCCGACCGTCGATCAGGTTTCTGCTTGTCGCGATCCTGCTCGCCATTGCGGTCTTCACGGGAATGGCAACGGGCTTCGACCTCTTCTATCGACTCACCTACATTCTCGTTGTTACCCTCATCGTCAGCTACCTCTGGGTCCAGCTCATGCACCGCTCCCTCCGGGTCGAGGTGACCGGCAGGCCCCGGCTCGCCCGCGTGGGCGACGAGATTCTCGAGACCGTCACCATGCACAACAACGCCGCCTTGCCCAAGTACGCCCTCGAGGTCTCCGATCTGGCCGACATACCCGGCCACAGGGGAGGCGTTGCCGTCAGCATCTCCTCGCTCGACCACGCCATGTGGACGATGCACATACAGACACGGACGCGCGGCATGTACCATCTCGGCCCCATCCGAGTCGTCGCCCGCGATCTGTTCAACCTCTTCAGCAAGAACAGCGAGTTCGGGGAGCGTGACGAAATAACCGTCCTGCCGAGAGTGCTCGAACTCCCCGGCTTCGAGGTCCCTACCGCGCAACTGCACGGCGATTCTTCGACCCGGCAGCGCTCCCAGAGCGTGACACCCCACGCCTCGTCCGTGCGGGACTACGCCCCCGGCGACGCCCTCAGCCGCGTCCATTGGAACAGCACCGCCCGAATGGGCAAGCTCATGTCCAAGGAGTTCGACCTCGGTCGCGCCAGTGAGATATGGGTCCTCGTCGATCTCGACCGCACCGTTCAGGCCGGAGAGTTGGAGGAGAGCACCGACGAGTACGCCGTCACCATGGCCGCCTCTCTCGTGAAGCGACACATAAGCGCCGAGCTCCCGGTCGGACTCGTCGCCTTCGGTGACGAACGGTACTTCCTCCCCGCCGAGACCGGTCTCGGGCAGTCCGACCGCATCATGCAATACCTCGCCCTCGCCAAAGCAGAAGGCGACACGCCGCTCAACGAGGCCCTCGCCGACTACGAGCCTCTCTGGGGCCATAACGCGACGCTTATCGTCATAACTCCCTCGCCTCGCGTCGACTGGGTCGTTGGCTTGAGCGAGCTCATGAGGCGCGGCGTCCGCATCACCGTTATCCAGCTTGACCTGGAGTCCTTCGGGGGCATCGGCGACGTGGCGGAATCCCAGGAAGAGATGCTCTCGCGAGGCATCCCGCAATTCTACATTCGGCAGGGTGACAACATCGTCGAGCAGCTATCCAATCGGGGCGGCTTGAACGGCGCACCCACCGCCGAGTCCGACCGGCAAATCTTGGCAGGCGTATGACCACCACCAAGGTAACACTCTCTCAACCGACCGATGTCGACCTGAATCCGCCCGACTGGCTGGGTCAGCTAAGCAATCTGGCGCGAAGGTTCTCCCCCAGCGAGGGATGGGACACCTTCCTGCTGATGTACCTGGCCGTCGGAATCTCCGCGTGGGTCGTGCGAGAGGCCGACTTCGTTTCCACGCCCGGTCTCATGGGAGTCATCTTCGTCGCCTGCCTGGTCGGTATGCTCATGGCCAAGGTGCGGGGGCTTATCTGGCCCATCCCCTACGTCGCCGGACTCCTCATCGGCCTCATCGTCGCCACCTACCAGACGGCCACCCTTCTGGAAGACCAGATCGCCATCACCGGCCTGTTCACCGTCTGGGACAGAGTGCGCGAGTGGTACGACGTCGCCGTCACCGGAGGCATCAGCCGCGACCTCCTCCCATCGACCCTCTATCTGCTCCTTCTCGCCTGGCTGCTCGGCTACATTAGCTCGTGGTTCCTGTTCAAGTGGACGAACCCCTGGATCGGCCTGATGCTGAGCGGAGTCGCCCTCCTCACGACCCTGAGCTTCCTGCCCGACCAGTTCGACTCGCGCTTCTTCATCTTCGTCTTCATCGCAATGCTGCTGGTGGCCCGCGTCAGCATCGTCCAGCGGGATGCCCTGTGGTCGAAGCTGGATATAGGCGCGATAACGAAAATACGTGACCGGGTGCTGAGCGCGCCGGTCATCCTCGTCGTGACCGCCATCATCCTCATCGCCGCCATCGGCGCACCCCTGCGCGTCTACGTCGTGCGGACCGCCATCGACGTGTGGAACTGGGGCCGCGACCCGCTGACCGTCTTCGAGGACGACTTCGCCCGCCTCTTCTCCGGCATCACCTCGAAGAACGACGTGAACGGTCGCTTCTTCGGGAACACCCTGCCTTTCATAGGCAAGATTTCCTTCGGCGGCGACGTCGTGATGGTCGCCAATTCCCAATCGCCAACGTATTGGCTCTCACGAAGCTACAGCCACTACACCTCCAAGGGCTGGATAGCCGGCAAGACCATCAAGTTCAACGTCGGTCCCGAAGGCTTGCCCCCTCCGCCCCACGAGTCCGATAACCGCGAGCTGGCCTTCCAGCGCGTACAGCTCACCTTCGACAGCGATGAACTATTCGTCGGCGGCAACGTCGACTGGGTCAGCCACGACGCCGTAGTGGAGACGCTCGAGCCGAGGGTCTTTCACATCGACCTGAAGAACCCGACGCTCGACAGCGAGCTTCCAGCCGATATTCAGGAGCTCGCTGCCGAGTTGCGCAATCTGTTGAATCCTCCCCCGAACCGGTTCATCGAGTCGCTCATCGCCGAAGTCATGCCCGACGATCTGATAATTTTAGATGTCATACCAGGCAGCGAGTCCGAACAGTGGCGCGATCAGAAGGCCGTCACCCTCCGCCGGAAGGACCCCGAGATACCGGAGGTCGTCAACTGGGAGTTCAAGCAGACGCAGCCGCAGGATGAGCCCTATACCCTGTATTCCTTCGTGTCTCAGGCATCCAACAACCAGCTGCAGGAGGCCGGTGACGAGTACCCCAGCTTCATAACCGACCACTATCTCCAACTCCCGATTACTCTGCCCGACCGTGTCCGCGATCTGGCGGAACGCATAACCGAAGGCGCTGCGACGCCCCTCGACAAGGCCCTGGCAGTCCAGAGCTACCTGCGAAGCGAGGGCGGGTTCGAGTACTCGCAAGATATCGAGTCGCCTCCCCCGAACGCCGACGGCGTGGACTGGTTCCTGTTCGAGACGAAGACGGGGTACAGCGACTACTTCGGCTCCTCGATGACCGTCATGCTCAGGTCGGTCGGCGTGCCCGCGAGAATGGCCGCCGGCTATGCTCCCGGCGAGTTGGACATTACCGGGCGCTGGGCCGTCCGTGACAGGGACAGCCACGGGTGGACTCAGGTCTACTTCCCCGGACACGGCTGGATCGATTTCGAGCCTACCACCGCCTGGGATCCCATCGACCGTGGGGAGCTAACCGTCGATATCGCCGATACGGGGGAGGAAGACGCCGAAGACCCCCTGGCCGATTTCTTGGATAACATTACCTCTGAGGGCTCCATGTCACTCGAAGAAGAGTGCGAGTTGCTCGAACAGGCCGACCCCGAAGAGGCGGAAGCCCTCGGCTGCGACGACCTGCTGGAGCCTTTACCCTCCGGCCCCGGCGCCGTCCAGGCCGGATGGCAGCCCAACGCCCTGGCCGTCCCCGCCGGAATCACGCTCATTGCCTTGGCATCTGTCTGGCTGCTCGTCTGGCTGATATGGAACATCGGCCTCGGCAGGGCAGGCATAGCGGAGCGCTACTACATCAAGATGGCCCGGCTCGGCACGCTTGCGGGCGTCCGCCGGCAGCCCTACCACACGCCGATTGACTACGCCGTCGCCATCGGCGACGCCGTACCGGCCGCGTCTTCCGGCGCACAGGCCGTCGCCTGGACCTTCGCGATTGGACGTTACGCGCACATAGAGGAGTCCGACGAGGATATCGAAAGCCTCCGCGAGCACTGGAAGAAGATTCGCGGCGGCCTTATTTCCAGGACCTTCAAGCGTATCCTCCCAGTCGGCAGGTACCGCGTATGACTGCCCTGACCTACGACATCTTCGAGACACCCCACGGCTGGGTCGGCGTTCTCGCCTCGGAACAGGGAATCTGCCGGACCACCCTCCCTGAACCGACCATCGAGGCTTGCCTGGACAAGCTGGGCAGCACAATCGACGACGCCGAGCGAACACCCGACAGGTTCGTTGAGCTCCGTCATAGGATCGAACGGTTTTTGGACGGCGAAAACGTGGACTTCTCCGACGTGCCCATCGACGTGGAGGACGCCTCGCCATTCCATCGGGCCGCGTGGCAGGCCTGCAGGACGATTCCCGCCGGGGAGACGAGACCCTATCGCTGGCTAGCGTCCGCCGCCGGACGCCCCAACGCTCCGCGCGCGGCAGGGCAGGCCATGGCCAGAAACCGACTTCCCTTCCTCATCCCCTGCCACCGCGTGATCGCGAGCGATGGCTCCCTCGGCGGTTACGGAAGCGGCAGAACCCGCCTCGAACTGAAGAAGCGCCTCCTCGACATGGAGGCCCGGTTGTAGGCAGACAGAGCCTTTCCAAAGTCCGTTCGCGGTGAGCCTGTCGAACCACGAAGAGGGCATTCGACAAGCTCAGGCCGAACGGGATAGACGGCTTGGTTACAGCAATGGGAAGGCCCTGACAGGCTGTTACGCAGCCGGCGCCGCCTTCTCCCGGACGCTCACCTCGCCCGACTCGCCGACGTACCCCCTCAGGGCGCGCTGCAAATCGTCGTTGATCGACACCTTCAGCATCGGCCAGTCCATCGTAATCAGCCGACCATCCACCGCTATCTCCAGCGTCACGTCCTCTTCGCCCTGATGCTCGACGAGGGCGGTCTTGATGTCGTCGAGGATTTCTCTGTCCTTGTCGGGGTCGTCCCCCTCCTGGAGACGTATGACGAGCTGTTTGCCCGCTGAGGGGGCGGTCGGGACCGCGGGTTCCTTCGCAGCGCCGTTCGGCGACGCGCTCTTCCGCGGGCCATACTCAGCCCCACCCTCGCGTACCGCGCCGACCGTTGTCACGCTTCTTCCGCCGTTCGGCGACGGCGCCCGGAGCGTCAGATCCGGAGCGGGTAGGGGAGCGGGCGCTCTGGCTATGGGCTCCGTCGTCGTCACTTCTTCGTCCTCTGGTTCTTGCTCGTCCGGTCGCACGTACGCCTCCGCTCTCTGACATGAAAGACTGATTCTATCGTCGTCGCGGACACGCACCGTGACCGACAGCGATACCAGTGTGCCCGGCTCCCAGAGCTCCCCCGACACCGCCAGCACGTCCTCCCACACGAACACGTCCACGCTCCCGCCCAGCAGCGCGACCTTGACGATCAGGAACCGCTTTCCATTCCTCGTGAACCGCTCCTCGGACGACGACACCTGGCCGTTCACAACCACGCCTCGGCGGCCCGCAAGCTCCGCCGTCACGTCGCTGACCGAGATGATCGCCCTTCCGTCATTCGCCGCCACCATCGCGTCGAACTCTTCGTTCCCGGAAACGGCGAACCCCAGCAGCTCTTCCTCCCACTGGCTCTTCTCCATCGTGGGCGTCTCC
Organism: Dehalococcoidia bacterium; assembly: GCA_009841605.1. Taxonomy (GTDB): domain Bacteria; phylum Chloroflexota; class Dehalococcoidia; order Lucifugimonadales; family VXLM01; genus VXLM01. Next base: position 18,153 of record VXLM01000132.1, on the reverse strand, counting down.
ACGTTGGGCAGCTCGATGTTCGTCAGCGGCGTCGGCACCGATTCGCCGAGCATGTCGAACATAGACGTCTGGTCGGAACTCCTCAGCCGCGCCTCGCTCTCTGCCACCGCGAGGATGCGGTCTATCGAGTCGAGAATAGCCCCACGGTCGCCGAACCTGTCGAACGCCCCTGCCTTGATCAGACTTTCGAGGTTCTTCCTGTTCAGGCCGCTCGCGTCCACCGCGCGGCAGAACTGCTCGATGCTCTCGACCGGCTCTTTCAACGACGATCTCGACTCCACGAACTCCTCGATGGCCCCCGTGCCGACGTTCTTGATCGACGCCAGACCCGCCCGGACGCAGAACTGCCCGTCCTCGGCCACCTCGATGGAGTAGAACGGCTCGCTCTTCAGAATATCCGGCGGCAGCACCGGGATCTTCAGCCGCTTGCACTCGCTGATGATCGAAGTCACCTTGTCGAAGTTCTCCGAAAAGGCGTTCAGCAGACACGCCATGTACTCCGGCGGATAGTTGGCCTTGAAATATGCCGTCCAGTACGAAATCAGCGCGTAGCAGACGGCGTGCGCCTTGTTGAATGCGTACCCGGCGAAAGGCTCGATGAGAGAAAACACCCGCTCCGCAAGCTCCTGCTCATACCCCTGCGCGACCGCTCCCGCGATGAACTTCTCCCGCTCCTGCGCCATGACCGCGGCGATCTTCTTCCCCATCGCCCGCCGCACGCTGTCGGCCTCCCCCAGGCTGTATCCGGCGATCTTCTGCGTTATCAGGAGCACCTGCTCCTGGAAGACGATGATGCCGTAGCTCTCCTCCAGTATCTCCCGCAAATCGTCGTGCAGGTACTGCACGGGTGCCCGTCCGTGCTTGGCGTCGATGTACGAGCCGATGTGGTCCATCGGCCCCGGGCGGTACAGCGCGATCATCGACGCGATCTCTCCGAAGTTCGCCGGCTTCAACTCCTTGATGTACCGCGTCATGCCCGCGCTTTCAAGCTGGAACACGCCGCCCGTCTCGCCGCGCGACAGCAGCTCGTACGTCTTCGGGTCGTCCAACGCCAGGGTGCGATGATTAACGTCCGCCCCCCGCGTATCCCGGATAAGTTCGCGCGCCTTCGCGAGTATCGTCAGGTTTATGAGCCCCAAGAAGTCGATCTTGAGCAGTCCCAGCTCTTCCACCGGGTCCATGGCGTACTGCGTCGTTGGCAGCGAGCTTCCGTCGTCCTCGCCACCCCGTCCCGACGCCTGCATCGGCACGATCTCATCCAACCGCTCGCCCGACATGACCACACCCGCCGCGTGCGTGCTCGAATGCCGCACGATCCCCTCAAGCCCTCTCGCCTTGTCGACCAGTTCCTTTATGGACGGGTCGGCGTCGTAGATTTCTTTGAGTTCCTCGCTCGTCTCCAGGGCCTCGTCGAGCTTGATCTTCAGACGGTTCGGGATCAGCCTCGCCACCCTGTCGACCTCGACGTACGGCATATTGAGCGCCCTGCCCACGTCCCGCACCGACGCCTTCGCTCCCATCGTCCCGAACGTGATGATCTGCGCCACGTGCTCCGAACCGTACTTGTTGACGACGTACCGGAGCACTTCCTCGCGCCGGTCATCCTGGAAGTCCATGTCCACGTCCGGCATCTGCTTGCGCTCGACGTTCAGGAACCGCTCGAACACCAGCGAGTAGGTCAGCGGGTTCACGTCCGTCACCCCGACGAGGTACAGCACCAGACTCGCCGCCGCGCTCCCGCGCACCGCCAGCTCGATGTTGTTCCGCCTGACGAACTGCGCGATGTCCCATACCACCAGGAAGTACGTCGCGTACTTCGTCTGCCGTATCACGTCAAGCTCGTAGTCCAGCCTCTGGTGTTCCCGTTCGCCCGCTTCCGGTATCTTCTCGCGAAGGCTGTCCAGGCAGATCTTCCGCAGGTACTCGTCCGCCGACATCCCCGACTCGATCTCGAAGTGCGGCAGGTGAAGCTGGGAGAAGTCGATCTTCAGATCGCACATGTCCGCGATCTTCTGCGTGTTCGCCACGGCGTCCGGCATGTCCGAGAACAGCTGCTGCATCTCCTGCGGACTGCGCAGGTAGTACGACGTGCCGTCAAACCGCATCCGCCTGTCGTCTTCGACGTTCGTGTTCGTCTGGATGCACAGGAGGATGTCGTGCAGATGGTGCTCTCCCGGCATCGTGTAGTGCGAGTCGTTGGTGGCGACCAGGGGCGTGCCCGTCTCGCGGTGTAGGTCCATCAGCCCGGCGTTGATCGCCGGCAGTTCCGGCACCCCGTCGTGCTGCATCATCTCGAGGTAGTAGTCGGGGAAGCGCTCACGGTACCACGCGATGGTCCGCTTCGCCTCGTCCATCCGCCCCTGTGCGATGAGGGTCGGCAACTCGCCGCTCGGACACCCCGTCAGCAGGATGAGGCCGTCGCTGTGCTGCTCAAGGATGTCCCGGTCGACGCGGGGCTTGTAGTAGTACCCCTCCAGGTTCGCCTTCGTGACGAGCTTGATGAGGTTCCGGTATCCCGCCTCGTTCTTCGCCAGGGCGGTCAGGTGGTACCGCTCCTTGTCGTCCGGCGTGCGGTCGAACCGGCTCCGCAGGGCTACGTACAGCTCGCACCCGATGATCGGCTTGATGCCGCCCGCCGTAGCCGTCTGGTAGAAGTCTATCGCCCCGTACAGCCCGCCATGATCGGTCATCGCCAGGCTGTTCATCCCGAGATCCACGCACCGGTCAACCAGCGATTCGACCCTGCTCAGGCCGTCCAACATGCTGTACTCGGTATGCGTGTGCAGGTGCGTGAACACGATCGATGCAAGCCCTCAAGACGGCCGACGGTGCGCGGAAAAGGCCGGTGGTGAGCGCATTATAGCAACACCCGCCCCTAACCCCGTCAAGAGCGAAATCGCCCGAAACCCCTCGCCGCACTCCACACAAAAAGACGGGGCGGTCTAGTCGACCGCCCCGCCGCGATTTTGCCCCTTATTTCTATCGACACCGCTCTCCTATCAGGCGATGCGAGTCAAATCAGGTCGTCCACAGTCACATTGAGCACCCTGGCAATTGCAGCCAGAGTCTTCGTCGATCCAGAACGTTTCCTGGTCTCTATCTGAGACAGGTAAACAGGGTTGATCCCGGCAATCGACGCCAGCTCCTGTTGGGTCATGCCTCGATAACTGCGGTACACGCTGATGGGCCCTTCCCCGGCAACAATCCGGTCAACCACCTCGATGGGAAACGACTCGTCCCCCTCGCTCTTGGCGAGGTCGTACAGTTCCTCGTCACTGAGTAGATCGATGGTGGCCACTATTAACCCCCTCTCCCGTTCTGGGAGAGGGCTGGGGTGAGGGTGAAAGGCCTCCGCGGTGAATCCCCAGAACCTAGTCGTAGTAGTCCGGCATCGGGGGCTGGCCGGGCTGTGGCTTCTCGATGATGTCCGTGATCAGCGACTCCGTTGTCAGCACCATCGCAGCCAGGCTCGCCGCGTTCTCCACGGCAGACCGCGTCACCTTCGCCGGGTCGGCAATGCCAAGCTCCAGCAAATCGCCGTACTCGCCGGTCTCCGCGTTATAGCCCCACGATCCCTCGCGCTGCAGCGTCTCCCAGAGGACGACCTCGCCGGACACTCCCGTATTCTCGGAAATGAGCTTCAGCGGGGCCTGCAATGCCGTCTTGAGGATGCGTATTCCTGTCTGCTCGTCGGTCGTCGGCAGATCGAGGGAATCGAGTGACTCGGCGGCACGCACGAGCGTCACTCCGCCTCCGGGCACGATGCCCTCGTCCACAGCAGCCCTCGTCGCGCCAAGCGCGTCCTCGATGCGCTGCTTTTTCTCCTTCAACTCAACCTCGGTCGCCGCGCCCACCTTGAGGATAGCGACCCCGCCGGACAGCTTCGCCAGCCGCTCTTCCAGCTTTTCTCGGTCGTAGTCCGAGGTCGTGTCCTCGATCTGCGACCGTAGCTGGCTCATGCGGCCTGCGACCGCCTCAGCCGCCCCACCGCCGTCCACGATCGTCGTCTCGTCCTTCGTCGAGACCACCCGCCGCGCCCGGCCCAGGTCCTCGATGGTGATCGAGTCGAGGTTCCGCCCGACGTTCTCGCTGATGACCGTAGCGCCCGTCAGTATCGCCATGTCTTCGAGCATCGCCGTCCGCCGGTCGCCGAAGGCAGGAGCCTTGATGGCAAGCGCCGTGAACGCCCCGCGCAGCCTGTTGACCACGAGTGTGGCGAGCGCCTCGCCTTCGATGTCCTCCGCGATGATGACGACGTTCTTGCTGATCTGGACGATCTTCTCCAGCGCCGGAACGAGCTCGGACACGGCAGAGATCTTCTTGTCCGTAATCAGGATGAACGGGTCCTCGATCTCCGCGATCATCCGCTCCTGGTTCGTCGCGAAGTACGGTGAGATGTAGCCCTTGTCGAACTCCATGCCCTCGACGTACTCCTGCTCGTACTCGAGGCCCTTCGATTCTTCGACCGTGATGACGCCGTCCTTGCCGACCTTCTCGATTATGTCGGCTATGATCTCGCCCATCTCATCGTCGTGAGCCGCCAGCGCGGCCACCTGGCCGATCTGCTCGCGGCCCGACACCGGCTGCGACATCCCCCGGATCGAGTCGCGCATTACGCCGACTCCTTGGTCGATGCCCTTCTTCAACAGCATCGGGTTCGCGCCCGCCGCGATGTTCCTGAACCCCTCGTGGATGATCGCCTGCGCGAGCACCGTAGCCGTCGTCGTGCCGTCGCCCGCGTTGTCGTTCGTCTTGCTCGCAGCCTCCTTCAGAAGCTGAGCTCCCATGTTCTCATACGGGTCTTCGAGCACGATCTCCTTCGCAATCGTGACACCGTCGCTCGATACCTTCGGCCCCGCGAAATCGTCGTCGATCACGACGTTCCGGCCACGCGGTCCGAGCGTCACCCCGACCGTCTCGGCCATCAGGTCGATCCCACGCTTGATCGCCGCTCGCGCGTCGTCGCTATGCTCCATCTGCTTTGGCACTGTCCCGTCCTCCGTGTGATTCTATAGCTATGCGGCTCCGCCGCCTATTTGACGACCAGTATGTCGTCCTCGCCGATGATCAGATACTCCTCGCCGTCCTGCTTGAACTCCGTTCCGACGTACTGCGGGTAGATGACCGTGTCCCCGACCGACAGGTCCACCGGAATCCGCTCACCTGCGTCCGTCAGCCGTCCCGGCCCGATTGCGATAACCTCGCCCTCCTGCGGCTTCTCCTTCGCCGTATCCGGGATGAATATGCCGCCCGCGCTCATCTCTGCCGCCTCCTCCGACGGCTTCACCACCACCCGGTTCCCCAGGGGCGCATACGTGATCTCTGACATCCTCATTCTCCTCCGAAACGTACTGCGTCAAACGTGATTAGCAGCCGCCAAAAGCGACTGCTAACGTAAATCCTAGATTAGCCCCCCCCACCTGTCAATAAATCGCCAAAGCCAGCATTCGCATAACCCCCTCCCTCGTTCGCGGCAGAGGGCGATCTATTCCCGCTCCTGTCCTTGGGGCTGACAGGGGTAGGTAAACCGGGTTTGTAGCTACGATTCGGCTCCGTCTCACTGTCATTCCGAGCGTAGCGAGTAATCTGAAATCCATCACTGCAAGACCGGTTAGTCGGCGCGCCATCCGCATCCTCGCCGACAGGATAGGAATTCTCCATATCGGCGCTGTCTTAGGAAGGGCATTTTAGATTCTTCACTCCGCTTCGTTGCGTTCAGAATGACAGTGGCGGGGTTGCTTTTAAAGAGGGGCAATAGCTGAATACCTACCCCTGTCAGCCCGTCGTGGGAGAGGGACGGGGTGAGGGTATAAGGCCCCTACTGCCTCCAGTCGTAGCGAGGCCTCCACCCCAACAGTCGCTGCGCCTTTTCCGTGCTGATCACGCTGGCGTTGCCGTCCAGCCCTTCTCGTATCTCCACCCGGTCTCCGAAGTTGTTCTTCACAAGGTCAATCGTTGGCTCACTGAACCTGCTCGTAGGCTGGGCGATCATGAACGCCTCATGCTCCTCTATCTCCGCATCGAGGGCCAATACGTGTGCCTCGGCCACGTCCCTGGCGTCCGCGTAGGCCCACATCACCAGGGTCAGGGGACTCTCCGGCGTCGGGGCCGGCCACGGGAACTCCGCCTGGATCTCCGGCCGAGCCACATTGGTGAACCGCAGGCTGACGACGGTGGTGTCCGAGTTGCGGGCGATCATCCTGCCGATATCCTCTCCAACCAGCTTGGACAGTCCGTACGGTTCGAATGGCATCATCGGATGCTCCTCGTCCAACGGCAGGTATTCCGGCACGAAAGCGCTCCCGTCGTGCGCCCACCCCATGCCGAAGGCGCTGGAAGAGAACACCACTCGCCGCAGTCCCAGCTCCGCCGCCGACATCATGACGTTTAACGTGCTAGTCACGTTATTCTGGAAGATGACCCTCGGATCATCCCCCATCGGCCCGGGGATGGCTCCCATGTGGACGACCGCTTCCGCGTCCTTGAGAATGCCCTTCACCGCCTCGCCATCCACGAGGTCGCAGCGCACAAACTCTGTTGGGAGGTCATCGGCGGCTACTTGGTCAGTCGCCAGGACTTCTCTGCCCTGGTCCACCAGCAACTGCACTACCCTGCGCCCCAGCCTCCCCACCGCTCCGGTTACTACGATCATCTCTTCCTCACGCACTACCTAACCCTGCTGGAAAAGAACGCCACCTCGCGTAGAGGTCCGTATTGAACCGCAGCCAGCCCCCGTGAACCCGGCTTCGAGATTCTTACGCCGAACCCTCTTCCTTGCTGTGGCGCCGGTGGATTTCGTCTATCGCCACGTCGAGCTCGTCCCACTGGCGCTGTATCGTCGAGCGCAGCCGCATGTTCTGATACGCGCCCCAGACCGTCATCGCGGGGGGCACTACCAGCACTGAGACTATCAGCGAGTAGGCAATCGTTATCGCCGCCGTGATGCCGAACTGCTGGGACGCGGCCAGCGGCGAGGCCGCCAGCACTCCGATCCCGAGCGCCGTCGTCAGTGCCGATCCCAGCAGCGCCGAGCCGGTCGTCGCCAGGGTCTGGACGGCAGCCTTCTCCGGGTTGCGCAGGCGAGTGAACTCTTCACGGTAGCGATGGATCATATGGATCGTGTAATCAACCCCGATCCCAATCGAAAGCGCCGTGATGATCGACGTAATGATCGTGTACGGGATATCCAGCAGCGCCATCGTGCCCAGCACCGAGATGAGGACGAGCACGGTCGGCCCCACTGCCACGAGGGCCAGCGCCGGTTGCCGCACCGTCAGCCAGAAGAAGAATGCGAGGACGAGGAGGGCCACCACGATGGTCGTCGCGATCGACTCCGTCTGCCGGTCCCTGATCGCGTCCGTCACCGCAAACGAGATGATGGTATCCGATGTTGCCGTGATTGCATCGTCGTCGCCCGACCAGAGCTCTTCCAGGTCTGCCGGGAGCGCTCTGCTTGCCTCCGGGTCGCCCGTGAAGGCCGGGAACTGCACCAGTATGGTGTCGATGCCGTTCGGATCATTGACAAGCACGTGAGAGAGAATGGGTTCCTTCGCTTCGAGCTTGTCGATGAACTCCTGCATCAACATAGGGTCGAGCCGGACTCCCGCGGAGGCTTCCTCGAACAACGCAGCGAGCTCCGGGTCGTACTTGTCGCCGGGCGCACCGCTGTCGGTAATCCAGTCCTGAATAAGTAGATCGTACGACGCCACAATCGGTCCTGCCGCCGCGGGCGGACGTTGCCGGTCGTCCTGGAAGGCGATCTCGAGGTCCTGCAGATTCAGGAGGGTGCGGGTCTCCGTGGCCTCGGCCGTCACGAGAACACTGGTAATCTCCGTTGACCCGCCGACTGCCGTGTCCAGGGTGTTCAGGTCCTCCAGCACGCTGCCGCCCCTCGGAAGCAGATCGCGGATACTGAATTCCGACTTGATGCCGGTCGCCGCGTACCCCAAGCCGATCGTCACCACAACCACGACGATGATGTAGGGCGCGGGCCTCCGGGTGACCTGCCCTCCCAGGAACTCCGCCACCCGCTCGATACCGGGCAGTGCCCCCGAAATCGGACGGGGCGGGCGCAACGTGCCACGCGCCTCGCGTCGGCGGTCGATGATCGTCCGCCCGGCGGGAATCAGCGTGAGCATCACTATCAGGCTCAGTCCGACGCCCATCCCCCCGATGACGCCGAAATCACCCACGATCTCAAGCGGGGAGAACAGGCCCACCAGCAGGCTGACGATGGTTGTCACCGCCGCCAGAACCAGCGGAATTGTGACGTTTCGCAGCCCTATCTGGACGGCTGCCGCCACCCCCTCGCCCTCGTTGCGTTGCTCGCGGTAGTGCGAGACCGCCTGGATCGCGTAGTCCACCGTGAGGCCGATAACGATGATTGGCACCATCGAAGTCAGGGCGTTCGGGGGACCGGTAATCCCCAGCCCATTGGGCCCCAGCCAGCCCTCCGCCCCTATAATCCAGATCATCGAAGTCATCAGCCCCGCGAGCGTGAGCAGCAGGTCTGAGATAGTGCGCATGAACAGCAGGATCAGCCCGGCGATGAGCAGCAGCGCCAGCCCTATCAGGGGCGCCATCCCCGTTTCCGTGGCCTCCCGCGACTCGTCTTCGAGCACCACGTACGAGATGCTGCTAACGCGCAGCGGACCTTCGTCGCCCGTCGCGAGTTCATCGATGCGCCGTTCGGCGTCCACTACGCGCTCGTCGCCCGTGTCGCGCAACCGGATCGAGGCGACCGCCACCTTCGTGCCGTCCTTGTCGGTGCCGGTCATCGCGGCAAGCGCGCCCAGAAGCTCCGGAGGGCCGCGCAGATTGTCGATCTCCGCCTGCGTGACGGACTCGAACCCGTCCACCTGGAGCAGCGCCATGACCAGTGACGAGGGAGCGACGATGGGGTTCGTTGGCGTCAGAAGCTCACCCACGCCCGGCTCGCTGACGATGTCTTCGATGAGGGACCCCATCTGTCCGAGTCCGTCGGGCGTCATCGCCTCCCCCCGGAACAGGAGGGTTGCAACCCTCACATCGCCGGAGTCCCCGAAGAGTTCATCGATCTGGATCAAGGCGTCGGCGACCGCGCTCCCCTTCGGAAGCGTCGCCGCGATCTCCGGAGGCGGCGCGCGCAGCGTCCCTCCCGCGCCCAGCACGACGGTAGCGATGAGAAGCACGGCAAGCGTGACCCACGGGCGTACCGTGATCACTCGGCTCAGCCAGCTAAGTATGTTGTACATTGCTCACCTGGAATCTGAAGAATCCAAGACATGAGTGAGACTGTACGAGTCACGAGGGGCGATGTCTCGCAAACGCCCCTTATATTTCTCTCCCTTATTCTCGCCTGTCACTCATACGGCACGGTCCGGTTTACTTGGATGCATCCCAAGCGGAACCGGCTGCATTTCGAAGATATTACCATCAACCGCCCCCTGAGAAAATATCTCAAATATGCTCGCAACTGTTCAGAGTTGATGAGAGGAACGCCACTCCCCCTGTGGATACCCGCCCCGTATCGGGGTACGGGGTGACGTTCTTTCGGGGGTATGACGGTGGCTGTGTGTGTTGAGCGCTCTCACGAAGTCTGAAAAGTTACATACGCTCAGAAGAGTCTTCTCCACACATGGGTCTGAGATAAACACGTTCGCCCCCGTATCAGGTACGGGGCGGGCTCTGAGCCTGTCGAATGGCAGTTCTCCGCCCAGCGCACAGGGTTTTTAAAATTAAACGTCTCGAATCCGGAGACAGTCCGGAAATCTAACCATGACGTTAATTCCGGACCTGTGGACCAACCTCAAACCCGCGCCATAGGGCGAAAACCCCCACGAGATAGTAGACGAAATACCCCTCATAGCTGAGATCGACGATCCGCGGAGAACTCCGTGACGCTCGTCGGATTCGTGCTAAAGTCTTGGACTTGTCTAATGTTGCATTGAGTGCTATGCTCCCACGCGCAAGCAGGCATGTTGTCTCAGGGTTTCCTGGAGGCGGCGTCAAAACACTTGGACGAAGGGGGCAACAATGACAATGAAATACGCGGGAATTGCATTGATAGCCGGCGTGGTACTGGCCTTCGTGGCCCCGGTATTCATGCCGGGATACGCTCTCATATACCCGGTGGACCAGACCGACTTCGCCGCCGCGCGGGACGCTCTGGGCGATGCGCCCGTCTTGGCGCATTGGGTGAATTTCATCACGCTCATTTCCCTGTTGCTGATGATCTCCGCCTTTCTGGGTCTCTACTCCCTGGCGGGCCGGCAAGGAGGAATAGGAGGCAAACTCCTGCGTTTCGGCATCATCGCCTCCATCATCGAATGGAGCATCCTCATCATCGCCTCGGGGATGCGGCACTTCGTGATCCACCTGATGCAGCGCAGCGAATTGGGCGAGGGGTCTCCGTCACCGGCGGAGTTCGAGGCCGCGGCTCTCGGCGTGCACACCGACATGATAGCGGTCACATTGGCATTTGTGGCGCTCTATCCGCTGGCGTCCATCTCGGTCGGCCTTGGGCTGTCCTTCCGGTTCGCCTCAATGGACGTCTACAAGGGCGCGGCATACGTTATGGCAGCAGCCGGACTTGTCGGGCTGGCCAACTTCCTCTTCGGAATGAGTGCTCCCAGCCTGGGCATCCAGTCCCTGCTATTGGTAAACAACCTTGCCCTCTACGTTGGGGGGATTACCTTTATCGTCATCGGGTACGGCATGTACCGGGGACGGGCCGAGTTCGCCGAGGAGGACTCCTCCGGCTAAGCTCCAGTTGATTGGGCTTGGCCGACCGAATAACGGAACTGTATGACGGAGGGAGCCGGACGAGACGCGCTCCCTCCATCGCCACACGCGAAGTCCGGCCTCTCACGAACGGTCAAGCCCGTGAATACCCCGGTAGTCCGCCGTCGAAGGCGACTGCCAACCTTCCAGCAGTCCCGGACTCGGCTGATATATCTCCACCCCCAGCGGGTGGCACGTGTCGATGGGATCGCCGCCTTCCTCCCCCCAGACCTGCACCGACAGGTCCCCGTGCGGACAGGTGGAAATCGCGCACAGCAGGTCGATCTCCGCGAAGAACTCGAAATAGTCCCCCTGCTTCGCCGGTGAAGGCTTCACGAAGTACCGGTCGTCCTCGGTAAGCCCGGTCACCTGGAAGATATTGAGTACGTCGTGGACATCGCTCTCGTCCAGATGGTGCGGAGTGACCGCCCGCACCAGGTTCGAGTGACAGCAGTAGTCGAAGTCCTCGCCGTTCAGCATCTTGTGGACGTAGGGGTCGCAGCGTGTCCCCAGCAGGTCGTGACACCCCGCCCCGTCATCGTCCAAGCCATAGTCCACGCTGTCGCCGATGATCGTAAGCATCGGCCGCAGGTACGGCAGACATGACCACAGCCGGTCGAACTTGGTGACGTGCGCGCGGTGCAGTTGCTTAGTGCGCCCCGCCCAGAACCGTTCACGCGGATTGTTCAGGTTCCACGCGTTGAAATCGGCCACCTGTGCCCCTTCCACCACGACGATGCGGCATATCTGCCCGGCCAACACCGGCCACGCCTTCCCGGACCGTATCGGCACCACGAACTGTTCAACGGGCTTCCGGCTCTCCGTATCCTGCTCTAGTCGCCCGTAAAATCCCCGGTCAACGTCAATGGGGCTTCCGGCCTTGGGCTGATATATCACTCGAGGCGCTGTCATAAGACCCCCGTTGGGTTTGGACTTGATGAATCCCGCCGGTCATTGCCGCTGTAAGCGGTCAGGTTTTCCCACCCACGCGCCAAGCGGCATCAGGCTACCACAAGATGCACAACTCACCGGAGAAGTACGTGGGCCTAATTGGACGACAGGCAGTACCATTCTTCGAGATGTGCCTAATAGTATGAGATATCCGTGGCCTTTATCTTAGGAGCGCTGCCGCACCTAGTATCCTGTTGTCGAAGTTCGTGGCAGTATTCGGCCTAGTCTTGTAGGCAGGGGAAGCTGGATTCCGGCCTTCACCGAAGTGACGAATGAGAATGGATGGTCGTCCTACTTATTCAATGTACTCCAGAAACCGGACACTAGAAAGAGAGCGAGTGGATACCAGCAATAGGTTTCACAAGCATCTTGTGGTCGACATACAGGTCATGAGGCTACAACAGTGTGGGGCGGCTCAGCACTGTTAGCGGTGGAACGTTGACCGGACTGGCAACGCGCAACTCGGACGGCAAGAAAAAGCTGATGACCACTGCCCTTTGTAAGTCTATGGAGGGATAGGATTTGCTGATTCGGCGCCGTCGGATGAGCTGGACTTGACATCTAAAGAACATATGTACTGTCATGCCTCACAGTGACTGAGATCATGCTCAGCCGTCGCAATGGTTGAAACGAGACTAGGAAGAGATCACATGGATAGCAACAACGGGGTTCACAGGTCTTTCGGGGACACTCATCGATGGAGGCGTTTCATGATACGCAGATGGCTCGGTATCGCGCTGGCGTCGCTGCTGCTGACGGCGGCGTGCGGCGGGGCTACGCCGCAAGGGAAATCGTATACGGCGGATGACGTGCCGCTGGCTGCATTGATGTACCTCTGGTTCGGCTTCGACCTCCAAACTGGTGAGAGCATCGGTGGATTGGGGTCTTCGCACTGGAATACCCCTGGCGACCACAGCGCACATCGCAGGGGGATTACCGACGAGCCCGAGTATGGGTTTTATGCTTCCGATGATCCCGGGGTCATTGCCCAACAGCTTGCCGATATGGAGGCAGCGGGCATCAGTGTGCTACTGGTCTCGTACTGGGGAGATGGTGATAGCAACCTTGATGGTAGAAATGAAAACAAAGAGTCCAAAGCAATAGTTCGAGCCGCAAAGGTGCTCTTCAACTATATTTCAGACAATTCCGCTCCATTCAAGATTGCGTTTTTGGTGGAGCCCTATATGCCCCTGCCACTGGAAGTAACATTGGCTCAGAAGCAGTCGATCTTGGACTTTCTATGGGATGACTTCTACAACGAATACTCAGACTTGATGTTTCAGTGGGAAGGTAAGCCGCTGCTTGTGACCTGGGACCCGCTAGAGCTGAAGACACCCAATGACCCCAGATTCACTGTCAAGACCTGGGGGAGCTACTTCGGTGGCCTCGACTGGAAGACGAAGAGCAACCAAGACTGGAATTGGTATCCCGAACCAGCATGGTTGCCCCATATGATTTCTGATGATGGCATGTACGTCGTCTTCCCGCGGTTCGACGAGTATTGGTTGCACATCATGGGACGGGATTTCGACTATCCCTATCGTCGAGTAGACCCATTGTTGACTGAGGGTGTTTACGAGCAGACCTGGCAAGTGGCTGTGGACAATAGGAACGACATCAAGCTGATCGTCTTGTACGCGTGGAACGAACACAAGGAACACGCCAGCATTGAGCCGGACAAGGGGGTCTCACCGGTCAGCTATGGCAGGTCTCTGTTGGAGAAGACTGCTGCCTACTACCGCGAGTTCTTGGCTGGTCAGCCCATTGCCGTCTACGACGATCTGTGGAGTCAGCCGGTGGAATTGACATCACAAGAACACATGTACTATTATATTCCACAGTGACTGAGATCATGCTCATCCGTCGCCATGCCGCAAGGCGTCGCAATGGAGGCATAGCTCTCAAGGTCTGACCACATTGAGACGAGACTAGGAAGAGATTACATGGGTAACAACAACGGAGTTCACATCAAGTCCATTGACGACCGTATGTGGGACGTAGTTCACATCGAAACCACGAACGGCAAGGAACGATATTTAGACTCAAGATAGGAGGTGGAGGATGCCTAGGAAGGGGGGCCTGCTCAGACATTTATTGGTTGTTTCGTGCGCCACCGTTCTGGCATTGACGGCAGCCTGTGGAGAGAATCCATGTGGCGAATTCTTAACTGTAAAGGAGACAGAAATGACGACGCCTCAAGACTATGAAGCAGACGTGGAGCGTGCTCGATCGATACGCCACAAGTATGAAGACCTGTTCTGGCGACAACCCAATGTCCACGGTACCAGCATAGGCATCATCGAAGACGACAATGGGGCGTTTACGGACAGGGCAGGCTTTGTCATCAGGGTGACCAAGAAAGTCGACCAGGGTACGCTTCCGCCCGAGGACCGGATACCGGACTGCCTAGAAGAAGTTCCTGTGCAGATCAGGGAAGTTCCAGAGGCACATCTCCCCTTTTGAGTAACGTCTCGTAGTAAGGAAAGATTTGTGGAACACGGAGGAATCCAATGGGATTGACTTTAGACAGCCATAGGCCGCTAGTGGCCGGAATCGGAATATCGGCGTCTGGTGGCAACTATGGGACACTGACGGGATTGGCGACCCGCAACTCGGACGGCAAGAAGGTACTGGTTACCAACTTGCATGTTGTAAGCACAAGCGGGTGGACGGTGAGTGGTAACGAGAATATCTACCAATTTGCCGTCAGCAATGCTAACAAGGTGGGCCAGCTCTACACAGAGAGTTTGCCTAGCGGGAGCCAGAAAAGCTGGGTCCCTGTGCAAACGGGATTACTTCAGAATAACACCGCCGACGTTGCCGCATGCGAGCTTCTCTCAGGCGTGGACGCCAAGTTCACTCTCCACAGCCATCCCAATCACGACGAGAGGCCGATCATCGCCGGAGTGATCGAACCTCGGGTTGGCATGACGCTTACCGTGCTGGGAGCTACCAGTGGCGAAGGCACAGTGACCGTAACGGATACTGATGCGACGAGACCGGTGAATGGCACGCGATTCACTGGCCTGACCATCTTGCGGGGTGACAGCAGTTCGAATCCTGCCAGGGGCGGCGACTCCGGAGCGCCATGCCTCCTCCATGTTGGCGGTGGTCGCTACCGAATGTCCTGTGTTGTCTTCGGTGGATGGGATATTGGCTTCTTGGAATCATATCTCGGCGAAGGATTCGCATTTCCTGCTTCAGTAGCTGAGAGAGAACTTGGCATCACCTTTGGCGTACCTGAGGAACAGTTAGAGCCATATCCACCAGTGGGTGAAGTCCAATCAATCATCAGAGATGCAATGAGTTGGGTTACCCATCGCGTGCGAAACGCTCCAAAGGGCGACGGAACCAACGACCCGGATAAGCAGGTGGCAAGCATGTATCCCGGATGGCCCCTCACTGCAAAGGTCCCACTGGGGCACTCGGTGCCTCGTGCGCAGGGGAACTATGACTATGTACGCCATCTGGGTGATGAGTTCGTACGTATCCAAGGTCCTCCGCCTGTTGCATACGACAGCATAGAGCTTGAGTTGATCCACCGACGTGCAACGTCATTCAGGGCGCGGGCAAAGATTGGAGCCTGGGCTGACGGTCAGCCTGCTATCGTCCTGGAACTGCGCCGTGATTATCAATCAGATGGAAGGGTTCAAACAGAAATACACTACGCTGGCAAACCTGCCGGTGATACCCGTGCCTACCCAGTCAAGGTGTACTTCGCCGGCGAGGAAATCATCAGTGATCACCGCACTGCTCAAGCGGGTCGGGTGTTTCAGAAGACCACGTGGGGTGAATCCGGCCTGAACTCGAACAAATACTTCGTTCGGACGGAGAACATTCCTGCCAGCAAGTTGATGAGGGAATACCGAGAGGGCGTCAAGATGCGCTCCTTCCACTTGCCACTATGGAATAGCGATGACGACTGGGACATCCACTCTTCGCTCTTCGCGAGAGGATACGATAAGTCTGATGGTTACATGTTTGAGAACCCTCCTCACCCTATGTACCACGATTGCTCCGTAGGCCACCGAAATTGGCCGCGCGATGATCATCGAGACAGTTCGTCTGGCGGATGGGGATTTAGCCACCGGAGTAAAGTGTGCACACTGCCTCAGGGTTACACCTGGCTTCTGAGGCAAGATGGGTTGGGTCTTATGGCCCAGGCAATTCATGTCATGATGAAGTACAACAACCCTAACCATGAGTACGAAAGCCCCTGGCCTAGTCTGGTGTCCGGAGGACCCCCAAAGCCACTCACGCCCAAAAAACTTGCGGATTACGCCTGGGCCAAATGGTACAAAGACGGCATAGGTGTCACGATGTTCCAAGTTCCAGTCATTGGTGACGATGATCGAGCATCGTCACTGCGTACAAACCAGATGCTCGTGCTTCAGACCCTATTGGGCTACCACTACAATCAAGGGACTCTCTACAAGTCCAGGGCCGACATCATTACGGACATTCTACGGCAGGTACAGGTTGGACATTCGCCGCAGCCGGTGAGTGGGGCTAAGACCGGCTCGGGAGACATAGTCAGGCCTACTTTTTCAGGGGCACAATTGTTTGCATGGACGACCGTCGGTAGTCTGGGGGTTACAGATTTCGACTGGATCAGAAGCACCATCAACAAACTGTTCGATCTTCCACCCGACGACTTGGATTATGTTCTCTCGACTGTTGAAGCTACAGCCACTTATGCTCAGGCGTTCCGTGTGTACCTGTACCATAAGTATGGGATGGTCCTTGGCGATTGGGCTTCGATCCCCGGGATATCCACGACCCTTGTCAACTCCATCCGCCAACGCGCCGCCGCAGTAGGCGACACAACGCTTGGCGCTTTCAATCGAGCTCCCACTGCTTATGCCGGCGCTGATCAGACGGTGCCTCCCAGTACGAGCGTGACGCTCGACGCATCGGGCAGTACGGACCCCGATGGTGACACGCTGGCTTACATTTGGGAGCAGCTAACGGGTCCCGACGTCGCATTGAGCAACAGGGCAATTGCGAACCCTACTTTTGCAGTTCCGTCGAACCAAGTAACGCTAGGGTTCCGTGTGAGAGTTACGGACAGCCGCGGAGCGAGCGCCAGCGACACGGTCGCGGTTAGGGTGAATCGTCCTCCGGTGGCTGTTGCGACCGCTTCGCCATCGACGGTAAC
This sequence comes from Dehalococcoidia bacterium, assembly GCA_009841605.1. Lineage (GTDB taxonomy): Bacteria > Chloroflexota > Dehalococcoidia > Lucifugimonadales > VXLM01 > VXLM01. Next base: position 1,283 of record VXLM01000132.1, on the reverse strand, counting down.
CCCAGGTTCCACGGTGACGCTGAACGGCTCGGGCAGCAGCGACCCTGACGGCAACCGGCTAACGTATCTGTGGGAGCAGGGCCCCGGGGTTGGAGGAGGCGCGGTCACGCTGAGCGACCCTAAGGCGGTCAGTCTGACCTTCACTGCTCCCACCGGCCCTGCGACGCTGACATTCAAGCTGACGGTGACGGACAGCTACAGGGCGAGCCACAGCGACACGGTGTCGATCACGGTTCAAGCATCCGGCGATTCAGACTAAAGCAAGATCAAGCACAACAAGATCAAGGAGATGAAGCGATGGGAATACCGATACTGACGAGCGAGGGATTCGTGGGGCAGCGGTGGATCATAGACGATTACTTTCAGGCGGGTGAGACGCTGCACTGCGGGGATGTGGTGGTGATTCGAGGGACGATTCCCCGGGTCCACAAGGCGACGAGCGCTCACGTTGGCCGCGTGATCGGCATCGTTCACACGCCCGCGGCGAAGGCGGTGGGGGACCAGGCGGCCTCTAGGGGCAGCTACGTGCCGATCGTGGTCAAAGGGATAGCGCAGGCGCTGTCGTCGGGTTCGATAGAAGTTGGCGACCCGGTGATGGCATCGGGCACGAAGGGGACTCCCTCCGGCAAGACGACATCGGTTGCGAGGGTCGTGGGGTCTGTGACGCACAATCACTCGCCAAACACGCCAGCCGATGACAAGACGGGCGTCGGAGGCTCGCATACCCACACGATCAGCGAGGATTCGGAGGATAGCTCCACACCTTCGGGGTCCCAATAGAGAGATGGAAAAGACGGCAGCGATGAGAGAAGACACAACAATCAGTACGAGATGAATGAGGAGACAATCTAATGGCTACAACTCAGAGCACGAATGGTCACACTCACGAGTTTACGTCTACACCGGGCCCACAGGGTCCGCGGGGACTGAGGGGACCCCAAGGTTACAGAGGTTTCGCCGGCCCCACTGGCCCGCAGGGTTCCCAGGGACAGAAGGGGGATACTGGAAGACAGGGACTGCAGGGCATAAGAGGTCTGAAAGGTGCGAAGGGCGACAAAGGTGATCAGGGTGACACCGGCACCACCGGTGCCACTGGTCCACGTGGGCTGAGGGGGATTCAAGGGTATAGGGGCTTTCAGGGTCCAGATGGTCCCACTGGTCCGACAGGTCCGATAGGTCCACCAGGTCCAACGGGCGATACCGGGCCCGCAGGCCCGCAGGGTCTGAGCATTACTGGCCCCCAGGGTCCGGAGGGAGACACCGGTGCAACCGGCCGTCAGGGT
>VXLM01000062.1 GCA_009841605.1 Dehalococcoidia bacterium | reverse complement strand
TTTCTTGCTGGGGGCTGGCGGCCACAACCTCCTGGTGAGATTGCGCCCAAACAAACCCCCCCCCCCCCGCGCGCTGGGGCGCCCCCCCCCCCCCCCGTCTCCGCTCCGCGCACATTTTCATTTCAGGTGGTGAGGGTGGCAACCCTCATGAAATATTCTGAAAGCAGCGAAGCGGAGTGAAGAATCTAAAAGGTCCGTTCCAAGGCAGCGCCGACGTGGAGAATTCCTATCCCGTCGGCGAGGATGCGGAGGGAGCGCCGGCTATCCCGTCTTGTGGTCATGGGCTTTTGATTCCTCGCTACGCTCGGAATGACTGGGAGACCGGGCTGGATCAAAGCTGCAAGTCCGTGTTGCTACCCTGTCAGCCCTTGATGGGAGATGGCTAGAGCCTACCCTGCGCTCGATACGGGGGTGAGGGTGATGTGTTGGTCTGCTAGGGACGGAACGTCCACACCCGTCGACGCACGCCTAAGAAGGCGAGACCCGCCACGACAGCCACGCCGGTGAGGTCGAGCACTCCGGCGGACTGGGCCGGAGCGAAGCAACCGGAACCGGGGGCCGGAGCGACTTCCTCGTCTTCGTCAGCCTTTTCCGGCTCCGCAGGCGGGGCTGCCGCGAGCGATTCGGGCGTGGGTTCCGGGGTTGGAGTCGGTTCTGGTTCAGCCTCAGGCGTCGTAGTAGGCTCCTCGGTCTGACCGCTCCCAACCGTCTGCGTTCCTGCCTGGGGGGTCAGGCTGTACAGTCCAAGGGTGCGCTGCGGCACAGGGGTAGGTCTCACTCGTTCGCTCGAGGGAGGCTCGTACGGCATTGCGCCGATCTCCTCGCGCCACATGTTCGTGATCGCTATCCTGTCCCCGCCATAGGCCCTGGTAAACGCCCTGTCGAGACTGTTTCCTCGCTTGAGGTACGACATGAACTCGGTCAGCTTGTCGCGCCCGAACGTACGGAACAGCCACCGGACCACGCTCCTGGCCTGCCCGTAGAAGATGATGATGTCCTCGCCCTTGCTCGGCTGGCCGCGCATGAACATGATGGGCAGTACCCGGTCGTTCTGCACGGCGAACTCCAGCGCGAGGTCGTACCCGACGGTAGCGTGCAGGTTGCCGAACTCCGCGAGTCCCTCGTTCAGCCAGGACGGCATGTTCTGCGCCCGTGGATTGAACGTCGCTCTGTGAATGATGATGTGCGTGATCTCGTGCGAGGTCGTGCCGAGCGCGTCGCGCCCGCCCGCTTCGATCATCACCAGGCCTTCCTGCGTATGCGCCTGTCCGCTCACGAAGACGCCGTGTCCTATGGCCCCGTAGCGGGGAGGATAGGCGTCTACCAACTCAGCGGCGTTGTTGTACATGCTGATGCGGATCGGGTCCTCATGTACCGCGCCGTAGATCGGGCTGATGAGGTCAATCGTCCGCTTGGCGGTGTCCAGCACGTCGCGCGCCCGCTTCTCGACGGGGCCGTGGTAGGCCACCGACACGAGCCCGTCGGTCACTTCATCCCACTCGTAGCGCACATCGGTGTAGACGAACTGCTCAGGCTCAGTCTTGTGCACGTTGCCCTCAACATCTTCAACGTCGAAGTTGTACGTGATGATGGTGCCCGGCGGAATGTAGTTGCTCGTTGAGTTGGTCCACCGGAAGAGCTCGGCCCTCACGGACTTGCCTGGCGTCAGTTCAAGCGTCCTCCCACGTCCTCCCGCCGCTTCTCCGCCCTCATCGCCCATGTACTCGTAAACTTCTCGCGTGCGCTGACCGATTCTCATGCGAACGGCTATCTGCTTGATCTCACTGTTGCCCTCGGCGGCGACCTTGACACGGTAGCCCTCAGGGAACTCGCTCACAATGCTGGACTCCATCACCTTGATGGAGGACGCAGATGCCTCCTGCGCCGATACAGATCGGTCTGATAGCGCAAAGAATCCCGTGACAAGTACGAGCAGAGCAATCGGCGCGGCGAGTTTTTTCACAAGTCGAAACGGCATGGCTGGTCCTTTGCCTATATTCCTGTAAACGTTCTTTTCGCCGTCGGGTTACCCTCTTATTCGTCCAATCCTAGCCAATCGGTGTACCGGCCCTTCGGGCTCCCATGTTGAGCATGGTCACCTCGTTCGAGAAATCCACTATCTGTTCTGCACCCGCCTCGGCCTCTCCCGTGGCGCGGAGCACCTGCTTGAGGAGCAGGGCCTCGCTCATCGCTCCGGTGAACGACACTCGCCCGTTTATCACCGTCGCAGGCACCCCCCGGATCTTGTGAAGGTCAATGAGGTTCGGGAACGTTCCCATCTCTATCACATCGGCGGTCACCTTGGGGGACTCTGCCGCCATGGCCAGGGCGGCCATTGCCGTATCGCCGCAGTGTTCGCTGTCCTGCGTAACGAAGATCTGTATGTGCGCGTCCTCGCCCAGCCTGCGTATCCGCCTTCGGGTCTCCAGTTTGAGCGGCGACGACCTCTCTGCCGCGCGGACCAAGGCGGAGACCAGCACCGGCATCTGACGCTGGGTCGGCATTCCGAAGTACCGCATCCGAGAGTTGTCCTGTCGTCCTACCGTGAATCCGGGTATTCGAGCAATCCCGCGCTCCCGCGCATCGACTTGGTTCGTGTAGTAGTCGACCGTCTCCAAAGTCAGCTTCGGCGAAAGTCCCACCACCTCTTCGAGCAGCTCCTGCACGGGGCCGCACGCCGCGCACTCTCGGCCGGGAATAATGATGCCCGTGCTCGACGTGGTGTATAGCGTGACCGTCACGTCACGCCGAAGGTACGTGTCGAGGTGCTGTCGAACGATGCTGAGTTCTTCGAGGTCAAGGACGGACATTGAACGGCTGCCGAGTTGCTGGTGTTGCTATGTTATCAAAGTCGACGCCCGACGGGGCCTGCCGGTTGCGTTCCGGACCGCCAAAACCGTTCGTGGTGAGCTTGTCGAACCATGAACGACGCTGCCACCCTTCGACAATCTCAGGGTGAACTGAGTGCTTTTTAGACACCCTCTGCGTCTGGACAGGTTGTCGGCTCACTGAAATAATGCGTAGTGATGGTCGCTACCGTCTTTGGTGTTCTGAGACCTCTCCTGTCGACGCGCGAACGGCGAGACGTGCTGATCGCCCTGTCGTCGGCATACATGCTCGTGCAGCTGTCGAGCCTGCCCGTGGCACTGTCTATCCCCACGCTGGCTGAGTACTTCGGCGCTTCCATCGGCGATGTGGCGTGGATGGTCGTCGTGTACCTCATGATGCTGGGCGGTCTGGTGTTGCTCATGGCCCGGCTGGGCGACAAGTACGGCCATGCCAACGTCTTCTTCATCGGCATAGTGATCGCCACCGTCGGCTCCGTTGCGCTGACCTTCTCCCAGGAGCTCTGGCACCTGATCGCGCTCCGGGGCCTGACAGGGCTCGGTTCCGCGATGGTCATGGGAAACGCGAACGCCATACTTGCCGTCGCGTTTCCGCCTGAGGAGCGTGGCAGGGCATTCGCCGTGCCGATAATCGGGGCGAGGTTCGGGACGCTGATCGGGCTTGCCGTCTTCGGCGCGTTTCTCCACTTCCTGAGTTGGAGGCTCATATTCGCCACCTTCGTTCCGCTGGGACTGCTTGCGATTGTGCTGTCGATACCCATCACACGACACGCGGCCAAGCACGCACAGCCACAGGTCGAGGGCGCGGAAGGGCCGATTGACTGGCTTGGTGCGGCGCTGCTGTTCGTGACCGGGATGGTCTTCATCCTGTCCGGCAGTCACCTGCACCCAGGGCAGGAGTCATACACCTCGCCGGACGCGCTCAGCTACCACCTGCCGATGCACGGGCTGTTCCTCGCGCTCGCGGTCGGATTCGTCATCCTAGAGTGGAGGGTCGCCAACCCCATCGTGGACATGCGTCTCTTTCGCAGGCGGGAGTTCTCACTGTCTCTCGGCTCGAACGTGATTTACCACGCCTCGATGCTGGGAACGATGACGCTGGTGCCGATTCTGGTGGAGGAAGGATTCGGCCGATCTCCGATGTTCGTGACGCTCGTCCTGATTCCCGGCCAGACGCTCGGTCTCTTCATGCCCATGGTGGCAGGCTGGATATACGACACCTACCGCCCGCAGTACCTCCGCCTCTGGGCGATGCTGATCATTGCGGTGGGATTCATAAGCCTGAGCCAGATGGCGCCGCACGTGAGCTTCTGGGTTTTGCCGCTTCTCATGCTTCCCATCTCGGTCGGCACCAACATATTCAACCCGATCAACAACGCGCACATCATGAACGCGCTCCCTCTGGAGCACCGTGGATTCGCTTCGGGGATGCTCGAAACGTCACGGGAGTTCGGCCACGCTTTCGGCGCGATGGCAGCAGCGGCCGCGCTTGGCATCGCGATTCCTGCCGGAGTCGAGCTGTTGCCCTTCGAGTCTTCACGCGTCTACTTCCTCGAAGGCTTCCAACTATCCACGCTCGTGGTAGTCGGCATCCTTCTCTTCGGCGCGCTCCTCGTCTACTTCCAGCGGCCCTCGCGCTCTACCCCGGGCGTGGAACCGGCCTCAGGCGGGGACGGTTAGGACCGAGCCGATTCGGTCAGTCACCGTACCCTAACGGCTAACGTCAAGAAATGGCGTCGCCCTTGACATCCCACCCATTGGGCGGCAAGCTCTAGCCATTCCCAGAGAGAACGTGGAGGGGTACCAATGTATACAACCGATATGTACGAGGGGATGATCGCGGAGACGATCACCATCAAGGGACACGACGGGGACGTGATAAACGCCTACCTTGCGCGACCGCTTGGGCCGGGCCCCCATCCTGCCATGGTGCTGGCCCACCACATGCCCGGTTGGGACGAGTGGTACCGCGAGGCGACGCGAAAGTTCGCCCACCACGGGTACGTGACCATCTGCCCCGACCTGTATCACCGGACGGGACACGGCACTCCCGACGACGTGGCGGCAAAAATACGCTCCGAGGGCGGCGTGGCCGACGATCAGGCGGTCGGCGACTTAGCGGCGGCGATGGACTACGTCCGCTCGCTCCCCAACACGAGCGGGAAGGTCGGAGGATTCGGAACGTGCTCCGGCGGGCGGCACGTCCTCCTCGCAGCCTCGCAGGTGGATGGCTTCGACGCGATTGTCGACTGCTGGGGCGGACGCGTGGTGATGCCCGAGTCGACCCTCACACCGCAGACGCCGGTTGCCCCCATCGACTACACGGAGGGACTCTCGTGTCCGGTGCTCGGACTGTTCGGCGAGGAGGACAGCAGTCCGTCCCCTGAGCAGGTGGCGATTCACGAGGAAGCCCTCAAGCGGCACGGCAAGGAGTACGAGTTCCACATGTACCCGGAGGCGGGACACGGGTTCTTCTACTACGACAGGGCCGTGTATTGCCAGGAGCAGGCCGTCGACGGCTGGGAGAAGGTGTTCGCTTTCCTGAGCAAGCATCTAAGGTAGGGGAGGACCGAGACTGCATTACGCGGAGTCTCATAGTTAGAGGAGAACGACGATGTGCACCATGATCGCCGAAAAGGCAACCATTACCGGTAGCGGCAAGGGCACACCGGGCTGGATCAAGGTCAACAAGGTCAACGTCTCATACGACCATCCAACTCACATGACCATTGAGCACGCCCTGAATATCGACTTCGTAAACGAGTCGCAGGGGCTGGGTGCTCGTGTGGCCGTGGAGCTCACGAGAGATTCGGCTAGGCAGCTAATGGAGCTGATAGGAACGGCCTTGGAACGCGGAGTTGAGGTCGACGGGCCGGAGGCGGTGTCGGCAACAAGTTCATAGCTGCATTCCTTCCGTCAAAGTGCGGGATACGTGTAACGATTGTTACAATGTTGCAACGGAGGGCACGAAGTGAAGGAGTTGGTGATATGAGTGCGGCCGATCCACGTCCCGTTCGATTGAAGTTAGAGCTTGCGCCGCAGTCGGAAGGCGGATACACCGTAACGTGTCCTGCGCTCCCTGAACTGATCACCGAGGGCGACACGTTCTTCGAGGCCCTGGCGAATGCCGAGGACGCCCTTGCAGCCACCGTCGAGTTGTATGAAGCCATGGGACGTGAGTTCCCGCCTGAGATATTCGTTAACTCGCCGCTTGAACCGGTTGTCTTGGATGCTGTCGCTGCCCTATGAGATATAGAGAAGTGGCCCAAAGACTCAGGAAAATGGGCTGCTTGGAGACCGATAGGCGGCGGCAAGGGATCGCATCGGCTGTGGACCAATCCGGCTACGGGGAAAGGGGCCATCATTCCCGATTGGGGGAGAAAAGACCTCAAGATAGGGACATTGCGCAACGCGGTGCGCCAACTCGGCTTGGACTGGCAGGACTTTAGGAGCTAACCACGCGATGTGGGCTCTGCAGCCGTATTGCTATGCTTGGCGGCTACGTGAATTGAGGGAAGTCAATCAGCGTCCGAATTTTAACATGAGCCGGGGCCAGTTCGTGGCGCTCATGGACTTCGACGTGCACAGCGACGCACCTCATTCCGGCGGCGAGGGCCGAAGTCACCCCCGAGCCGGAGTCTTCGATGGCAAGCATGTCCTGCGGTGAAACGCCTAGGTGCTCTGCTGCCTTCAGGTAGGGTTCCGGCGAAGGCTTGAGGCGCGAGACCATCTCCGCGTCCACTACGCACTCGAACGCGCCGGGCACGTTGAGCGCCTTCAGCGCGTTCTGAGCGTGGACGGGATCGGCTGAGGTCACGAGGGCCATCCGGATACCGTCGGACTTCAAACGCAAGAGCAGGGTACGCGCACCGGGCATCGGCGTGAGTTCGGTCGCCGAGAGGCGAGTCCAGTTTGGCCGAAAGACCTCCAACACCTTCGCGTAGTCCAGTCCGTAGAACTCGCTCAGCCGTCTGACTCCGGGCTCCATGCCCATCCCGAACGTCCTCGGATGGTCGGATGCGAGCCCCGTGATGCCGAAGTCCATGAGTGTTTGTCGCTGCGCTTCGATGAGGATCGCCTCCGTGTCGACGAGCGTTCCGTCGAGGTCGAAGGCGACGGCGGCAGGGCGGGGGAGACTGTTCAACTCGGCCCAAGGCTCTCGTCGAGGAGTTCGAGCAGGTCCTTAGCCCGCGTGCCTTCAGGTGCGGAGTCGCTGGACTCGATGCCTTCCTCGAACATCTGGAGGCAGAAGGGACATGAGACGCCGACCGTGTCTCCGCCCGTCTCGAGGAACTGGTCGGTGCGGATGTGGTTGATGCGCCTGCCGCGGCTCTCCTCCATCCACATGTGGCCGCCACCGGCTCCGCAACAGAACCCCCTGTCGCGGCAACGCTCCATCTCACGGAGTTCCAGTCCCGGGATGGCCTCTGCGATCTTGCGGGGTGCCTCGTACACGCCATTGTGGCGTCCGAGGTAGCAGGAGTCGTGGTAGGTCAGCGTCGTGTCGATGGTGACGAGGGGCTTGAGCTTCCCTTCGGCGATGAGGTCGGCGACGAACTCGCTGTAGTGCAGCACTTGGTAGTTTCCGCCGAGGTGGGGGTACTCGTTCTTGATCGTGTTGAAGCAGTGCGGGCAGGTGGTCACGATCTTCTTTACGTCATAGCGGGTGAAAATCTCGATATTCTGCTGCGCCATGATCTGGTAGAGGTACTCGTTGCCCATGCGCCGCGCCGGGTCGCCTGTGCATCCCTCCTCGTCGCCGAGTATCGCGAAATCAACCCCTGCGCGTTTCAGGACCGACGCCATCGAGCGGGCGACGCTCTGGCTGCGCTTTTCGAGCGCTGCCGTGCAGCCTACCCAGAAGAGCACCTCTGCCGTCGGGTGCTGAGCGAGAGTCGGCACGTCGAGGCCCTCGGCCCAGTCCGTGCGGGTGTATGTCGTCCCTCGCCAGGGGTGGCCGCGCTGCTCCATGCTCATCAGGGCGTTCATGCCCGTCTCGGGTATCTCCGCCCGCTCCATCGTGAGGTTGCGGCGCATGTCCACGATCAGGTCGATGTGCTCCACTCCTACCGGACACTCCTGCACGCACGCGCCGCAGGTCAGGCAGTCCCAGAGGGCCTCCTGCCCGATCCACGGGCCGATGAGCGGCTTGGCGTCGTCGTGGCTGCCATTGCCTCTGGCTGTGCCGGGCCCGACTTCGAGGAGGTGCTCCTTGAGGTTCTCTGCTATGTGCATGGGCGAAAGCGTTTTGCCGCTGATATTGGCCGGGCAGACCTCGGTGCATCGTCCGCAGACCGCACAGGCGTAACCGTCGAGTAGCTGCTTCTGCGTGAAGTCGCGCACGTTCGCCGCGCCGAAGACCTCGGCAGTTTCGAGGTCGAGCGGCGTGGAGAGCGTTCCCGGCGCTTCGAGGGAGCGGAAGACGAACGAGAGCGGCGCACCTACCAGATGGATGTGCTTGGACATGGGGATGTAGACGGCAAACCCCAGGATGATGACCACGTGCCCCCACCAGGAGACGGCGTGGAGTGCGTTGGCAAGCTCGGCGCTCAGCCCCATGCTGGACAGGGCGTTGCCGAGCGCGCCGCCAACAATCGCCGCCTCCGTTGGGCCGTCCCCGCCGGAGGCGACGTACATGGCCTCTGCGAGGATGGACAGCAGCATCAGTCCGGCTATGAGCAGGAGAATGATCGCCGACTCCCACTTCTGGGTTAGATCAAAGCTGAGGCGTCGGGGCGTGGCGACCCATCTGCGTATGGCTGCCCACGCGAGCACGACCAGGAAGATTGTAGCCAGCAGGTCGAGGTATATCGCTGCGACCCGGACGCCGGTATCAGAGAGGATGGTCTCGGAAAACTGCGACCATGCCGCGTCACCGAAGATGAACACGACGTAGCTCGCTGTGAAGGAGAGGAATCCCCAGAAGATGAAAAAATGAGCCAACCCGGCCAAGTCGCGTCGGAGCGATACCCGCTGGAGCACCTTGCTCTGACCGAATATGAGGGGAATGGCTCCAACTATGCGACGTATGGGTTGGTCGAATCGGTCGGCGGTACGGCCCAGCAGAATGAGTCGGAATACTCTGTGATAGAGAATGAAGCCCGCCGTCCCGAAGGCTATCAGGGCAAGTGGGTACAGCGCGACCCACGTCGGAATGACGCCGAGCACACTGTCAGGAGGAACCACGCTTTAGCCTTCCGTTGGCCGGGAGTGCGGGGAGTGTACCACACGAGTAGTCGGTGACTCGGATCATCCTCGGAACGCGATAAGCACCGCTCCGGCGGTTGCGAGCCAGAGGACGATGGCGATGATGAGCGGCGCGTCGGTCAGGATGATGTCCTCCGGGGTCTCGCCGAGGTCCTTGCGCCGGACGAGGTAGAGGTAGCGAAACAGGCCGTAGACGACGAACGGCACGGTAAGCAGCATGGCGTGGTTATCGGGCAGGTTCTCGGATGCCACCGTGTAAAGAGTGTAGGCCACGAGTGCGGCGGAAGCGGCGACCGTGATGAGCTGATCGAGAACGGGTAGGGTATAGGCCCTGAGAATATCCCGCTGCCCTTGGGCCTGATCGCCCGCGACGGCAAGCTCAGCCCGGCGCTTGGAGAGCACGACGAACACCGCTGCCAGACCGGTGCAGATGTAAAGCCATGGCGATATGGGTGATCCGATGACGACTGCCCCCGCGACGGCCCTGAGAATGAATCCCCCGCTGATCGTGAACACATCGACCAGCACGACTCTCTTCAAGCCGAACGAGTAGCGCAGCATCGCTGCGAGATAAACCAGCGTGATGAGCCCAAACAGTGGTTCAAGGAGGTACGAGGCTACAAGCGCGGGTACACCGATTGCTACGGCGGCGACTATTGCCACGGGAATTGGCAGCGCCCCGGAGGCGATGGGCCGGTGGCGTTTCTTCGGATGCCGTCGGTCTTCCTCTCGGTCCATGAGATCGTTGACGATATACACCACGCCGCTGAGTGCGCAGAACAGGAGGAACGCGGCGGCAGTCCTCGCGAAGAGGTCGAGCGCGGTCTCGAGATTGGCAAGATTCCACGCCCGTTCGACGGTGAAAAAGAGCGCCATGAAGACGAGCAGGTTCTTCGACCACTGCTTCGGGCGCAAGGTGAGAATGAAGGCGGCCAACGGGCCCGTCTTCGCGGAGGTACTCATGCGAAGATGGTAGTTGGCCGAGCTTGGGCGAGTCAATGTCATTCGCGGTCAGGGATTAGGAGGCAGACGTTCACGACGGACGGGACGCCAAGACCGTAACTGTTCAGACTCCGTGACAACGCACCATACGCACGAACTTCGATATACCCGCGAAGAGCCTGCCACGTACCACGATACGGGAGAGGCCTCTGCGCAACCATCATACCCGCGAAAGCGGGTATCCACAGGTTCATCTCATCAACTCTGAGCAGTCACATCGTTTGTCCCAGACTTGACAAACAAGAACACTTGTACCACACTATATATAGGCGACTCGGAACCGAATGGTGTGTCGGCCTCGAAAGTTACGGAATGTTACAAATTTTAAGAAATCTGCCGGTTGGACAGTTGCTCGGGGCCTCCCGAACAAGGCCGTAGCTTTCAGCCCATCAACTTTACAATAACAACGCAATTGTCATGATATGTCCGAGGATGTCCGTCTTTTTTAAGAATCCTCCCCATCTGTTCAGAGTTCGTGAGTGCGCTCGATAACCGGAACCGTCGCATACCGCGAAAGAACGTCATCCTGTGCTCCGATACGGGACGGGTATCCCTACGGATGGGGGATATTCCTCTCATCAACTTTGAACAGTTGCCGCACCACAGAGTTCATTGACCCTCATACGGGCGCGGTGCTATTCTGTTCGTTGGATGGTGAGCGTGGCCAAGTAGGTTAAGGCGCCAGGTTGTGGCCCTGGAGATCGAGGGTTCGAATCCCTTCGCTCACCCCACCTGCTTCTTCAACCCGTCTCGGACAAGCGCCTGTAGCTCAGTGGATAGAGCACCGGTCTTCGGAACCGGGTGTCGGGGGTTCGAATCCCTCCAGGCGTGCCACCCAAACCGTATTCCCCGGATCCCTTCGGCATCCGTGCCGTCCACCCCCTGACAGCGGTAGGTAAAACGGAATTGTAGCTATGACCCGGCCTCGCTTGTCTGTCATACCGGCCGTGCCACCTGTCATTCCGAGCGTAGCGAGGAATCTAAAATGTTGTGCCACCGTCATGACATGATTCCGGCTACAGAGCTGAGTTCCGAAGACGAGTACTTGAGATTCCTCACTCCGCTTCGCTGCGTTCGGAATGACAGAATTTCAACAGAGCTTGGTACCGCTCCCATCTGAATATGACAGTCAAATTGAGAGGCGCGTATCCCCTCTCCCGTCGTGGGAGAGGGCTAGGGTGAGGGTGTTTTGATTAAGCTACCAAAACCATACGGAACCGAACTAGCGCCGACAGGGAGGGCCACAAACCCCCTACTTCAACCCCGCTAAGCCACCGGAATCCAGCCCCGCTCCTCGCGCCAGTCACGACTGACGTCGGAGAATCTCTCCAGCCCAAGTGCGCTGATGTCGACGCTCGACTCGCCGTGGAGCACCAGTTCGCTCACGGCCTTGCCCGTGGCCGGCGAGATGCCGAACCCGTGCGCCGACGCCGTGACCACAACGTAGTTGCTCGGGCTGTCCGGGATGTCGATGATGGGCAGATAGTCCGGGGCCTGTTCCACGACCCCGGCCCAGCTTCGGATTACCGGCACGTCGGCCACTCCCGGAAGAAGCTCCGCAAGCCGCCTGGCGATGTTACTTATGAGGGGCGTGTTCGGCTTGCCCGGCTCGCTCGTCAGGCCCACGTCGATCCACTCGTGCGGCCCTCCTCCAAAGAGCAAATTGCCCCTGGCGGCCTGACGCCCGTAGAGTCCGTTGCCCACGATGGCGATATCAAACAGCGGGTCCAGGGCGGCGGTCGCGATGATCTCCACCCTTGCCGGTGCCACGGGAACGTGGACGCCCACCATGTCCGCCAGCAACCCCGTCTGAGGCCCTGCTGCCGCCACCACCACGTCGGCGGCGATGGGCCCCGCCGTAGTCTCCACCGTGGTGACCCTGTCATCGACGACCTTCATGCCTGTAACGGCGGTGTGCTGGTGGAGCCTGCCTCCCAAGTCTTGAAAAGCCCACGCGAATGCCTGCACCGACCGCTGGGGATTGGCGTGCCCGCCATTAACGAAAAAGAGCCCGCCCAGCGTCCTCCCGGTGATTCCGGGAATCAGGTCTTGAATATCCGAGGGATCGAGTTGCTCCACGCTGAGGCCGTTGCGCAGTGCTTCGTCGCGCTCCTTGAAAAGGTCGCCCATCTCTTCCTCACTCACGGCCACCTGGAGCCTGCCCTCGTGGTTGAACTCCGTCGGATATCCCAGCTCATCGTCCAGCGTCGGCCATATCTTCAGCGACTCCACCGCCATCGGTATCATCGGCGGCTCATCGACCCGCTCGCTGATCATCCCGCCGTTTCGCCCCGAAGCCTCGCCGCCAACCGTCCCCTTCTCGACTACCACGACATCCTTGCCCGCCTTGGCAAGGTAGTACGCCGAGGTCAGACCCGAAACGCCGGCCCCGATAACCACTACGTCTGCACTATCCATCCGCACGATACCACTCCGATGATTGGGTCTTGGACGGTTCTCTATCCCAACACCTGGTTCGTCGGACTGAACCACTTGGGCCACTCCATTCTCACCCGCTCCGTCTCTTCGTGGGGCCACATGACCTTCAGAGGTAGGGGCCGCACGGGCGGACGATAGGACAAGAATGGGATATCGGCCACGTCCGTGCCGGACTCCTCGGCGAGCAGCATAGACACCTGCTCGCGGCACAGCCGTCCCTGGCAGTGGCCGGTTCCCACCCTCGTCAGCCGTTTGACGTAGTTCGGGTTGACTGGGCCGTCTTTCATCAAGGTGTTGAGATTCCGGCGGCTCATCTGCTCCGATTCCCATCCCAGGTATCTCGGTGGCCGTGTGTCGATGATGTCACCACTGGTAACCTCTTCGCACCGGCACACAATGATGTCCTGTCCACCGACGTTTACGGAGGACTGCAACCATCGCTTCCAGTGCGAATGCACCTCGGTCGGTGTCACGTCTTCTGACCGCAGGTCAGCTATCCGGGTGATCGCTTCCTCCCTGGCGATAGCTCCCAGCGACTCGGCAGCGGCAACTCCTGCAATGCGGCCTTGTTTTCGAGCGAACTCTGAGTCCAGCACCATATCGTCATGGAATCCGGCCACGTCGCCCGCGACGAACACGGCATCGACGCTGGTCCTCATCCGATCATCGTGCACGGGCACGTATCCGCCAAGCTCCGATTTGAAGGAAAGCTCGCAACCTAGAAGACTCAGAAGCTCGATGTTGGGAACGAGACCGATGGCGAGGCAAACGGTGTCGGCCGAGATGACTTTCTCAGTACCGGCAACAGGCCGGCAATCCTCGTCGATCTCGACCAGAGTGACCGACTCGATCTCGCCGTCGCTGCCGACCGCCTCCTTAATGGTGTGGGACGAGTACAGCTCTACACCCTCGCTCCGCAACTGCGCCATCAGCGCCTCGTCGCCTCGCACGGAGGGTGACACGTCGACGATGCCTGCAACCTCGATGCCCTTGTCCAGCGCCATCTTGGCGGTGTTGAGGCCCAAGTTCCCCGATCCCAATACCACCATGCGCCGCGAGGACAACGCTTGATATCGACTCATAAGCGAGCAGGCTCCATTTGCCCCCATGGCGCCCGCCAAGTTCCACCCCGCGAAGGGAATGCCAAGCTCTCGCGACCCTGCTGCCACGATGAGCCGATCGTACTTCATCAACCACGATCGTTCGCCGTCCGACAGACCGAGTTGCGGCCCGTCGAGAACTCTGCTGGTCTCGCTATTGCGGAATGCCCCCCAGACACACGTCCCCAGCTGGACGTCGACGCCGATTTCTTGAGCATCCGACAGCGCTTCGTTGTTAGAAGTCACCCTCTCCAGCATCCGGGACTTGTCTCGCAGATCGG
This sequence comes from Dehalococcoidia bacterium, assembly GCA_009841605.1. GTDB lineage: Bacteria > Chloroflexota > Dehalococcoidia > Lucifugimonadales > VXLM01 > VXLM01. The sequence goes on along the minus strand of VXLM01000062.1, from coordinate 13,120 downwards.
CCGTGAACCGGCTGCCGAAGAACTGGGGGACATTTAACCCCATCATTGAGGCTGGAATGGGGTTTTCGTCGATGAGCGTGACCTGCACTCCGGCCTTTGCCGCCTCGGTGGCGGCAGCCGTTCCCGCCGCTCCCGCCCCCACAACCACCAGTGGCTTCGATTCCATGACAGGTCCCTCTAGTCGAGCCGGAGGATGTCTAAGGTCACATGCGCTTGAATATCCCGATCAGCTTACGCAAATCTTCGTGGCGACGAGACTCGCTCCGGCAGGGCACCGCTCAGCGCCTTGATGTAGTCGACGCCGAATCCGCAACACGTGCCGATGACCTGGGCTCCCATTTCGACCCAGATGTCGGCTTCTTGCGTCAGGCCTGCCGTGCTGTCTTCGTTGTCAACCAAACTGTCCTGCCAGACCTCGAGATAGTCTTCTCTGCCCGCATCCGGGTAGATGACGATGGGCCCGGACCACCGGTCGAGGACGACCTGCAGCGCAGCAGTGGTCTCGTCAAGCCTGCTGTGGAACACGCCGATCACGTCGGGACTCAGCGCCGTGATCTCGTCGATGCCATCTGACAGAGTCATGTCATAGTCGACCGTCCTCCAGCTGGAAGTGAACATCGGCATCCCCATGCGGGTGCTGTAGTTACGATCGTCTCCCAGACTCAACCTGACCGTTTCTTCGTCAGGTGCCAATGAGGCCGTAAAGGCCACCCACACCGGCAGTCCCGTCGCCATGGCCGCTTCAGTGGCAATTACCCTGGACTCGTTGTCGGCCCACATATTCTCCATGAGGAAGAAGTCCACGCCCGACTCGGCAAGGATATCCGCCTGCTCGTCGGTGTAGCTCCTCAGCTCCTCCGCCGAGAGACTTGCGCCATAACCGTATCCGGTGCCGCCCAGTAGCGTCCCCGTCCTGCGGTCGCGAACGGGGATCCGGCACGAAATGGAACCGGCTATGTAGACTTGCCTGTCGCCGGCCGCCCTGTCTCTGGCCTCAATCGCTGCGTCCACGGAGCGCACGTTTATCTCGCGTACCAGGTCGTTGTACCCGGACGCCTCAAGCGCCGGGCGCAGGGTATTGAAGGTATTGGTGGTTATGATGTCCGCCCCGGCTTTGATGTATCGCTCGTGCATCTGCCGCACCGTTGCCGGGTGCGTGTAGTTGCCCGGGCCGCACCACGATGCGGGATCCATCGGTACGCCCATGGCCTGGAGCTCTGTCCCTATGGCCCCGTCTAGGACGATCACTTCACCGTCGTCTATGCGACTCTTCAGCTGTTTATAGTCGGCCATGGCTATACCCTCCGTTGCGATTCAACACACTATCCGGCACTTCCATTTCCTTGATTGTCCAGGTCAGGCCAACTCACGCCGCTCTATTGTCGCCATACTAGGTTCTCAATACGAATGCTGTCAACCAGAATTTAGACCGAAAAAACGTTGGGATGCGCCACGGACGATCGCTGGGATAATGCAAATCCGGAGTTGAAAGATTGCGAATGCGCCCTGCACTCAAATCACTGCCATCCCGTAGCCGGCCTATGGGGGAATATGACCATGGTCATGACCATGCTATAATAGTGGTCATATTTCAATGAGAGAGAGCAACATGTCTACCGACAGCGGGATACCGGCCTCCACGCGGACCATCAAGGCGTCCGAGTTCAAGGCCAAGTGTCTCAAGCTCATGGATGAGGTGGCCGAAAGCGGCGAGGAGATCGTCATCACCAAGCATGGCCGCCCGGTGTCGAAGCTGATGCCGTATCGGGAAAAGCCCAAGAGCTTGTTCGGCAGGGGCAAGGGCATGATCGAGATTCATGGGGATATTGTTGAGCCGATGCCGGCGGAATGGTTCGAAGATGCCGAGGATCCTGACGAGGACCTATTTTGATACTCCTCGACACTCACGTCGTCTTGTGGCAGGAACTGGACGATCGAAGACTGGGACCGCAGACTCGTCGCATCATAGAAGATGCCCTGCAAGAAAGCATGGTGGCGGTTTCGGCCATAACCTTCTGGGAAGTCGGAATGCGAGTCCAGAAGGGCCAGCTTGACTTAGGACTAGATTTACACGCTTGGCGACGCAACCTGCTGGAGGAAGGACTCTTGGAGCTTGCGGTTGACGGCGACATTGCGGTCACAGCCGGCCTGTTGTCGAACATGCACGGTGACCTGGCGGATCGGATAATCGTTGCGACCGCGCTAAATGGACACCAATTGGTGACGGCCGACCGGCGGATATTGGACTGGCCGGGACATCTGAGCAGGATGGACGCTACCCAGTAGAGGCGCGTTTCAAACCTGTCCCCTTTGATGTATTTCTTGGGAGCTAGTACCCCAGCTTCTTGTCGCAGACGTACAGGAACGGCTCGCCCGCCAGGTAGCGGCGGAAGTTCTCCTTGAAGACGTTTCTTCGCCCGATGTAGAGTCCGGGCGTGAAGGCGGAGGCGTGGGGCGACATGACGACGTTCGGGTTGTCCCACAGGGGGTTGTTGGGCACGGGCGGCTCGGGGTCGAAGGCGTCCACTCCCGCTCCGGCGAGATGCCCGGACTCGATTGCCTCTCCCAGCGCGAACTCGTCGACGATTCCGCCGCGGGAGATGATTATCATGTGCGAGCCCTGCTTCATCTTCTGAAGCTGCTCCTTGCCGATCATGCCACGCGTCTCGTCCGTGATCGGCGCGGTGACGACGAGCCAGTCGGAGATCGCCAGGAGGTCGTGGAGCCTGTCCATACCCCAGACCTCCTCGGCGTACTCGGACGGTCGAGGAAACTTGTCGCAGGCGTAGACCTTCATGCTGAAGCCCTGCGCACGCTTGGCGACCGCGCGCCCGATGTTCCCCATTGCCAGGATGCCGAGCGTCGAGCCCTCGAGGTCGAGCTGCTTCCAGCCGTAGTCGTACATGCGCCAACTCTTGGCCTTCTGATCGTCCCACATCCAGTGCAGCTTGTGCGCCAGGACGATGATGAAGCCGAAGACGTGGTCCGCCATGGGAGCCACGTGCGGCTCGCGGGCGTTGGTAATGGGGATGTCGCTCGCTACCAGTTCCGGAATCGCCATGTGCTGGTCGATGCCGGTCCCGGGACAGTGTATCCACTTGAGGTTCTTGCCCGCCAGGAAGACGTCTCGTGAAGGCCAGCCGTAATACACCTCGGCGTCCTCCACCTCGCGTATCTGATCGGCCTCTTCGCTGACTTCGACGAACTGCACCTCCGGGAAGGTGGCCTGCATCTCCTTGAAAAACACGTCCGGGGACTCGCCGGGGCCGATACCTGACGGCATGGGTTCCATAACGACTTTCATCTATTCGCTCTTCCTCCTGTGTGGTGGCGTGAGTGTACCACGTCACGGCGGTTCGCAGTGCTGCAACGTGCCTTGCTAATGGAAGTAGGGGAATACCCCCAACTTGGAGACTCGCGCTCATCCTCGACTCCTGTCTTGATATGAAAGTGAACGACATCCCTCCACACCGTCATTCCCGCGTACGCGGGAATCCATGCCCTGGTCGTCTGCCAACCGAGAACGACGACTCCAACCCCATTTTCATGATTGGTGGTGTCGGTGACAACCGACATGGGCAATTGCTACGAAAAATAGGCCCCGGCAAATCCGTTATAGGGGCAACCCTTGTGGTTGCCCGTCGTCGGCTTTCATTCCACATGGTGTGGGTGATGTCCGTAGCAGGCCTATGATTTACCTACCCCTGTCAGCCCTTGAGGGTGAAGGGTAGGAGGGAGTCTATACGGATTCGGCGTCAACAGGCGGTGTCCGGGCGAGATCAATAGCCCCAATGGATCTGATCAATTCCCTTTTCACTTCAAGGTCGTCCTCGATAAACAAGGCGTCGAGAAGAGCGGCTCTCGCTTCAGGTGTCCCGATCTTGCCGAGCGCCCATGCAGCATGTTCGCGTAGGAGGGGTTCATCCGACTCGATAACCTTCGCCAGCGCGGGTACCGCTACGGGGTCGCCGATGTTCCCCAACGCAACGCAGACGTTCCTTTGGAGCCCGACACGCTTGGCGCGCTTGATCGGACTCCCACGAAACCGCTCTCGGAACTCATCGTCATCCAGCTCCAGGAGCGGCAGCAGTGTCGGCGCGTCGAAGTCGTGGCGCTTGCGGAAGGCGGGTTCGAGGGCGGGTGCCGCCTTCCAGTTGACCGGGCACACGTCCTGACAAATGTCGCACCCGAACACCCAGTCGCCGACGAGGGGGCGCAGGTCCCTGGGAATCGGGCCGCGCAATTCGATGGTCAGGAAAGAGATGCACTTTCGGTTATCTATGACGTAGGGCGCGACGATTGCGCCGGTAGGGCAGTCGTCTATGCACCGGACGCACTCACCGCAGTTCTTCTTGAGCGGGGCGTCGGGCACGAGATCGAGGTCGGTGATCACCTGTCCCAGCAGAAGCCACGAGCCGTAGGTGGGATTAAGGATGTTGGTGTTCTTGCCGAACCAACCGACCCCGGCACGCTCGGCCGCTGCCCGGTCGTTCATCGGCCCGTCGTCCACGAAGATGCGAGTATTCACAGGCCGACCGGCTAGGTCGGGTAGGGCGCTGACGAACTGCCGGAGGCGCTTCTTCATCACCTCGTGGTAGTCTTCCCCCCAGGCGTATCGCGCGATCTTCCCGTGTGGACCTCGTCCCTTCGGCTCCGCCTCGCCGTAGTTGTAGCTCATCGCGAGGGACACCACCGACCTCGCACCCTCCAGCAGCTTGCGGGGACTGTTTGCCTTGCGGACTCGCTCCGCCGTGTACCACGAGAGCCCGTCCATCAGGCCGTCGTTCACTCGTTCGAGGGCGGCCTCCTCGTCACGTGCGAATCGGTCTGCCGTGGTCACGCCCACGATGTCGAATCCGAGCGACTTGCCGAGGGCCTTCGTCTTGGTGGTCAGAGTGGACATGATTAGTACGATGAGAGTGGGTTGGCCCCATTATCGCAAATGGTTCACGACGAGGCCATTGAGAGGAGACTTCTTTCGCGTGAAACTCATGCGTTGGATGGTCTCGGAGCGCCGCGCCTATGCTATAATGCGGTCGCCTCGACCCGGTCCGGCCCCGCGCCAAAGACTCCGACGACTGCGAGAGGGGGATTCGTGCAGAACAACTCGCACTCCTCGACGAATAGTTCCCTACCCATTACAAAGCAGCGAAACGGAGGCCGCGAGGAGCCCCATCATCTCTACGATGAGATGAAGATATTCACAGGCAACGCCCATCCTCAACTCGCTCGGGATATTGCCACGTACCTCGGTACGAATATGGGTAATTGCGAGGTATTCAAGTTCAGCAACGACAACACCTTCGTCAAGTTCCTTGAGAACATTCGACAGAAGGACGTGTTTCTCATCCAGCCCATCTCCGCGCCCGTGGACCAGCACTGGATGGAGCTCTGGATCATGATCGACGCCGCCAGACGAGCGTCGGCGGGGCGGATTACCGTCGTGATTCCCTACTACGCCTATGGGCGAACCGACAAGAAAGACCAGCCGCGAGTGGCGATTACCGCTCGCCTCCTGGCCGACTTTACGACCGTCGCGGGTGCCGACCGCGTTCTGACCATCGACCTCCACGCCGGACAGATTCAGGGGTTCTTCAACATCCCTCTCGACGAGCTTTCTGCCATACGGATGCTGGCCAAGCGGTTTAAAGAAAAGGAACTCGAAAACGTGGTTGTTACCGCGACCGACCCCGGTAGCGCGAAGCGCGCGCGGGAAGTGGCGAACGTTCTCGATGCACCCATCGCGCTGATCGACAAGGAGCGGCAGGGTAACGACGAGAAGGCCGAGGCGATCAACCTCGTCGGTGATGTCCGGGACAAGACGGCCGTCATCATCGACGATGAGATCGGTACAGGGGGCACGGTCGTCGAGGCGTTCAAGGTACTCGATGCCCACGGCGCGACCAGCGTGTATTGCGGGGCCACCCACGCCGTCTTCGCTGGTGATGCCCATGAGCGTCTCGCCAATAGCGGCGTCACCGAGTTCGTCGTCACCGACACCCTGCCAATACCCGAAGAGAAGCGTTTCCCCGGTCTCGAAATTATCTCTGTTGCGCCCCTGCTCGGAGAAGCCATAAGCCGCATCCATGCCGGCGACTCCATCGGCGCAATGTTCGAGCAGGACTTCGACCTCACGGTCGACCGGCGGGTTACCACCGTTCCCGCAGCCGTCAGGCAGCCCCTGTTCTAGCGGCTCCCTTACCGTAAAGTTCTTCCCGGTCGGCGACATACGCCCCGATTCGACCCGCGTCCCCTTCTCCCCAATCTTGTTTGACTGCCAAGCTATCTGGCGGTTCCGCCAAATTTGACTGATAGGAACACATGTATCAAGATACAGATGTGCATTTATCCTACATGCGATTTCACAGCAAATGGAGTAGTGGGCGATTCGGCACAGAATGGCACATTCTCAAAGGCGAATTTCGACGGATAGCTGTTCCCGCCTCCAAATCTCCTGTCCTGTCAACCGCTCAGTGAGACGGCCTTACTTGACAATAACGACAAGAATGGCATGAAATGGCGCCATATGGCGCTTTTTTGCGGATTTTTTTCAGTGGACGGCTCTAACACTTAAGAAAATTGAGCCCCACAGGATGATCCTGTGAGGCTGCCGGAAGAACATCCGTGGCGGACGCTTGAGTGCCACCTGTGCCAAAACGATAAAGCAAATTACTGAGACGCTGGCCTCCTCTCACATCAGCTGGGGCAGATCCCCCCGTGTCCGAGGCCGTTGCGGGGTGTCGGTAACTGCAATGCAGTCACCCACAATCTCTCCCCCGCCAGGGGCTGACAGGGGTAGGCATTTAGCTATTGCCCCACATTGAAAGCAGCCCCGCCACTGTCATTCTGAACGCAGCGAAGTGGAGTGAAGAATCTAAAATGTTCGTTCCAAGGCAGCGCCGACATGGAGAATTCCTATCCTGTCGGCGAGGATGCAGATGGAGCGCCGACTATCCCGTCTTGCGGTCATGGACTTTAGATTCCTCGCTACGCTCGGAATAACAGGGAGACGGGGCCGGATCGTAGCTGCAAGTCCATTTTACCTTCCCCTGTCGGCCCCCCGGGGGAGAGATACAGAGAGGGGTAGGCAGTTAATTGAATCCTGTCGAAGGTCAATTCCTTGCTGGACTACGAATCCCTGTGAGAGTTCCTCAATCTTCAACGATCGCATTGAAAGCAATAGGGCACACGACTAGAAAGATGGCGTCGAAGGCCACCAAAACAGCCAGCCACTCCGTGTTGGTCAACATTCCCTCGCCCGCGAGAACGCCTCCGCTGATTTCCATGGCTGCGATTATCGCCGGTAGCGCCACCGGCAAAAAGAGCAGGGGCAGCATGACCTCTCTCGCTCGCGTGTTGACGGCCATCGAGGAGAACACCGACCCGACCGTGACGATGCCCAGCGTCGCCAGGAGCATCACCGGCAACAGTTCGACAACCTGCAGCGAGTAGTTGAACAGCATCGCGAAGACGGGCAGGGTAATTAACTCGACGACGAGCATGAATACAAGGTTCGAGAGTGTCTTCCCGAAGAAGATGACCTCTCGACTGACTGGCGCGAGCATCAGTGCTTGAATGCTGCCGTTGTCCTTCTCAAGCGCGAATGAGCGGTTCAAGCCCAAAACTCCGCCAAACACGAACGCGATCCAGAGTATGCCCGGAGCTACAAGCCCGACCGTGCGTGGTGTCGGATCGATGGCGAAATTGAAGACCACGATTACCAGCAGGGAGAACGCCAGGACAGCGGTCACGATGTCCTTCGTCCTGGTCTCAAGGACGACGTCTTTCCACACGATGGTGAAGATGGGGGCGAGGTAGCGACTCATTGGATGTATTGCGCGTAGGTGTCTCGGAGGCTATCGGCGTCCCGGATGTTGGCGACGGGCTCGTGGTATACAAGGCGGCCTTTCGCCAGAATGGCGACCTCATCGCCGAATTCGAGGCCGCGCTCGAAGTTGTGCGTCGTGAGGACAACGGTGCGACGAAGCCCCGACTCCTCTCTCAACACCTCGCCGAGCCCGGTGAGCGCCTGCTCGTCGAGGCCGCTCTCCGGCTCGTCCATCAGGAGAATCGGTGGGTCGTGAATCAGGGCGCGAGCGAGTGAGAAGCGCTTCTTCCAGCCATGAGAGAGAGTCCCGACCCGCTGGTCCAGACGCGACGCGATGTCTAGTTGCTCGGCTATGGACTCGATGCGTCCCTCGATATTGTCGAGACCAAACATCCTCGCCGCGAATCGGAGATTTTCCCGGGCTGTGAGGTCGTCATAGAGCAGGGGATCATGCGTCATCACGCCCATCAACCGCCTGGCGTATGAGCCGTCGCGCCTCGTGTCGAGACCAGCGATGCCGATCGTACCCGCGTCCGGTTTCGACAGTGTCGCAAGGACCTTGATGAGCGTCGTCTTGCCGGAGCCGTTCGGGCCGAATACGGTGAGCGCTTTCCCCCAGGGCACGCTGAGGTCGAGATTGTTCAGGGCGATGGACCGCCCGTAGGCCTTGCTCACGCCCCGGACCTTGATGGCCGGTCCCGTCGGGATGCCGTCGGTCACGCTAGCGTCTCTTGTTCGCCTTCTTTTCCATGCGCTGGAGGGCACGGCGTTCGGCGCGGGAGAGTTTCTTCCCGTTCGATTCCGGACTGGGCGCGCTTGGTGCTGTCCTTTGGACAGCGGCGGCCCTGCCGGGGGAGCCGCTGCCATTGGTAGGCCCGTTGCGCCGGGGTCGTCCACGCTGCTGAGTCGGCCCTGCATCCTGGACGTGGAAGATCATCCGCGCGACGTCCGACTGGATGCGCTCAGACAGCGTCTGGAACTGCTCGAAACCCCTCGTCTTGTACATGACGAGAGGGTCGCGCTGTCCGTAGGAGTAGAGTCCTATGCCCTGCCGCAGGTTCTCCATGCTCGTGAGATGCTGCACCCAGTGGGAGTCGATGACGCGGAGCATGATGGCGCGCTCGATGGTGCGCATCACTTCCGGGGTGAACAGTTCCTCCATCTGGTCGTACCGGCTATTGGCGAGGGCGAGTACCTCGTCGTATATCGAGTCGGTCGGCATCTCGAAAACCGCGTCGGGGTCGGAGAGCTTCTCGTCGAGCGGCAGTATCTGTGCGAGTTCCGCAATCAGCCCCTCGACGTCCCAGTCGTCGGACTGCCCCCCTTGTAGGTAGCCGTCGAGGATGGCTGTGAGCTCCTTTTCCAGCATCTCCTGAACGTTGTCACGAATGTTCGAGCCGCCGAGCACCTTGTCGCGCTGTTCGTAGATGACGCCACGGTGTGTGTTCACCACGTCGTCGTACTCGACGAGGTGCTTGCGGATATCGAAGTGGTGGGCCTCGACCTTGACTTGCGATCCCTGGATGGCCTTGGTCACCATCTTGTTTTCGAGCGGAGCATCTTCCTCCAGTCCCGCCCAGCCCATGACCGTCTGGATGCGATCGCCGCCGAACCGCCGCATGAGGTCGTCGTCCAGGGCGACGTAGAACCGGGATTCGCCCGGGTCGCCCTGTCGTCCGGCGCGCCCTCGGAGCTGGTTGTCGATCCGCCGCGCCTCGTGCTTCTCCGAACCGAGAATGAAGAGGCCCCCAGCGTCCAGCACTGTCTGATGGTCGCGCTCCCACTCTTCCTGGGTGAGGTCGTCCACGAACTCGGGGTTGCCGCCAAGCACGATGTCCGTCCCTCGACCGGCCATGTTGGTAGCTACGGTCACCGCTCCGGGACGGCCCGCCTCCGCCACGACCAGCGCCTCGCGCTCGTGTTGTTTGGCATTCAGCACCGAGTGCTTGATCTTGCGACGGTTGAGCATCTGGCTGATGATCTCCGACTTGGAGATGTCCGTCGTGCCGACCAGGACGGGCTGCCCTCGCTTGTGACGGGACTCGATCTCGTCAATGACCGCATTGTACTTGGCCTTTTGGGTCTTATAGACGAAGTCGGGCTGGTCGTCGCGAACCATCGGTACGTTGGTGGGAATCTCCACAACGTCGAGTTTGTATATCTTCCAGAACTCCTCGGCCTCGGTGACCGCCGTACCGGTCATGCCCGCGAGCTTTTCATAGAGGCGGAAGTAGTTCTGCAGGGTGATGGTGGCGTAGGTGATCGACTCACGCTGGATGGGTACGCCCTCTTTGGCTTCAATGGCCTGGTGGAGGCCGTCGGCGAAGCGCCGTCCCGGCGTCATGCGCCCGGTGAACTCGTCGACGATGACGACCTCGCGGTCCTTGACCACGTATTCGCGGTCCCGCTCGTAGACCGCGTGGGCCTTGAGTGCGTTCTCGGCAAAGTGGACGAGCCTGAAGTTCTCCGGCGCGTACATGTTCTTCACGCGAAGCATCTTCTCCAGCTTCGTCATGCCCTCCGCCGTCAGCGAGACCGACCGCAACTTTTCGTCTATCGTGTAGTCGACTCCCTTGTGAAGCGTCGATACGAGGCGGGAGAACCGCTGGTAATCCTTGGCCGACTCCTCTGCGGGCCCGCTGATGATGAGAGGCGTCCGCGCCTCGTCTATGAGGATGTTGTCGACCTCGTCGACGATCGCGTAGTGACGATCGCGCTGCACGCGGTTGGAAGCGTCCGGGGCCATCGCGTCACGGAGGTAGTCGAAGCCGAACTCGCTGTTCGTGCCGTAGGTGATGTCAGCCTGATAGGCCTCCTGCCTCGTGATGGGACGCAGATTTTCGTACCCCTTCTTTGGGCCTTCAACCGTGGGGTCGTACAGGTAGGCGGACTGGTGTTGCAGGGTTGCGACCGATACGCCCAGGGCGTGGTAGATGCTCCCCATCCACTGGGCGTCGCGCTTGGCGAGGTAGTCGTTCACGGTCACCACGTGGACGCCGCGACCGGTGAGGGCGTTCAGGTAGGTGGGCAGGGTGGCCACCAGCGTCTTGCCTTCGCCCGTCTTCATCTCCGCGATCTTACCCTCGTGCAGCACGACTCCGCCCATGATCTGGACGTCGAAGTGGCGCATATTGAGGTTGCGCTTGGCGGCCTCGCGTACTGCCGCGAAAGCCTCCGACCGGATGTCGTCGAGATCATCGCCCTCGGCAAGCAGGGCTTTGAACTCATCGGTCTTCGCCCGCAGGCCGTCGTCGGAAAGATTCTCGAATTCAGGCTCCCACGAGGCGACGGCTTCCACGTCGGGGCGAAGGCGCTTGACGGCCCTGTCGCCACCGCCGGTGATGAGGTTGGTCACGGACTTCAGCATGAGGCATTCCTCCCGCAAGCCCAGCCGAACGTGCGGGTCTACTCTACTATACTACAACGAGCGGGAAGAGGACGCAGGGTCATAGGACGGTTGGGGCGAGAACAACTGGGTAGGTCTTTCGCATTTGGATGTACCTTATCCTTGCCTCTCTGAGAAACCGCTACAATGTAGTTAGAAATCCCCTGCGTCGCTCGAAGTAGCCCGTGATTATCGACTTTCACACCCACATCTTTCCTCCCTGGCTCCGGCTTCGGCGTGAGGAGTACCTGGCGCGCGACGCCACGTTCGGCGAGCTGTTCGCCAGTCCGAAAGCGCGGATGGCGACGGCGGAGCGACTCATCCGCCGAATGGATGAGGACGGTGTGGACGTTTCGGTGGTGATGGGCATCGGGTGGACGGACATCGACCTCGCCCGCGCGGCAAACGACTACCTCATAGAGGCCGTTGCGAAGCATCCCGACCGTCTCGTAGGCTTTGCTGGGGTAAACCCAGCATGGGGCACGGAAGCTGTGCAAGAGGCCCGTCGCTGTGCCGAAGAGGGACTTCGTGGCATTGGCGAGCTGCACCCGGACACGCAGGGATATGACCTGGGCGATCTTGATACGATGGCCCCGCTCATGGAGGTCGTGAGGGAATATGGCCTGATCGTCACCACGCATTCGTCCGAGCCGGTCGGCCATGAGTACCCGGGTAAAGGACGGACGTACCCGGGGGTACTTTGGCGTTTCATCCGAAACTTCCCGGACGCCACCATCGTCTGCGCTCACTGGGGAGGCGGCCTGCCGTTCTATGCCCTCATGCCGGAGGTTGTGGACGGGCTGAACCACACGTACTTCGATTCCGCGGCGACGACCCTACTGTACGACGGGCGGATATTCGAGACGGTTGCGTCGGTGATCGGACCTGAACGCATCCTGATGGGCAGCGACTACCCGCTTATTGGGGCGAACAAGATAATCGGCCAGGTGGAATCGTCGGCCTTGTCGCGTTCTGCCAAGGACATGATTCTGGGCGGGAACGCCGTCCGTCTATTGGGTAAATGACCCGCCGCGCATCCCTGACCTGAGTCAGCCTGCCCGCTACTTCGGTCTCGGAAGTATCCCCTTCGTAATAGCCCAGTCGGGGTAGTAGTTGTAGAGCGTCTCTCCGGCACGCGGGCTGCCCAATGGCTGAGGCTGCACCATGAACGGCCCGGGTCTACCGTCGATGGTCATGAATGCGTACCGCAGCCCGACCGACCGCAGCGTCCTAGCTGAGGGTATGTTGAACGTCCCCACGGTCGCCAAGACTATTCGGTCGTTTTCGAGAATCCAGTTGGCGGCCGCGTTGACGACCGCGTGGCCGAGTCCTCTCGCCTGTGCGTCCGGGTGGGTCTCCATCCCGATCTCCCAGACGGGGTCGCCATGGCTGGTAACCGTTGCAAGAGCTGCGAGTTCGTCTCCCTCATACACAGCGAAGCCTGCCAGGGCATTCTGCTGGCAGTGCCAGAAGATCGAGAAGTCCACTTCCGCCAGTTCAGAGGCGCCGACCCGCACGACGCGCCCGTCACTCGCCGGACTCACGGTGTTGCGGTCGCCAAACAGGTAGAAACTTGGGCCCCAGATGGTGATGCCCAGCGGTAGGGTAGCCCGCGCCAACTCGTAGGTCCCGAACGGCGAGAACACGAGGTCGGCGTGGAGATTGGGCATGATGGGACGGATGACGTCGCAGAGCTCCTGAGTGGCCACGAGGGCGCTGCCGTCACCGCACCGGATGATGACCAGTGGGTGATCACGCTGCGGCTCCCTGTCAGGGGTGAGAACCGGCATCGGATGACCGCCTAAAGCGGAGAGCGGAACGCCGACCAATTGTTCGGTCCAACCGCAAATCTCTTTTTGCAAACTTTCGCTGATCATGTCCATTCGCTAAGTCTCCTCGTGTTTGTG
>VXLM01000078.1 GCA_009841605.1 Dehalococcoidia bacterium | reverse complement strand
TATCCGCCAATCTGGACTCACATGTCATTTGCAGCCGGGCGCGCCAACAGGGTATGGGGGGCCACTCTGAGCACCTGGGAACAGAGCATGGCAGGTTGACATTCATAACCACGGGGGTTATATTCATGCAATGTACCCAATAGTCTTCCATAGGCGGCCCAACGGCGCCATTCCCTATGAGGAGTATGTGCGAAGCGTCTATCACGCGGGACAGAAGACGGAGGCGGCGAGAATCAGGGCGTTCGTCGAACGCCTCGGGCAGGAAGGTTCCCAGCGTCTCGTTGCGAGGCGATGGGCAGAGAAGATGAACGACGTATGGCAGCTTCGCCCCGGCCAGCACCGGATATTCTACTTCTGGCATCCAGAGGACGAGCGGTACGTCATTCTCAACGGCTATCGGAAGAGATCGCGTCGGACCCCGCGCACGGAACTGGCGAGAGCCGAGAGCCTACGGGCCGAGCATCTTGGGGGATGAGGAGAAGATCATGAGACGGCATGAGGTCGAGGACAGCCACGCCGAGTGGCTGGAGGACATTGAGTACCGGCAGGAGTTTGGTTCGGAGACCGCCAAGCTTGAGGTCGCGGCAGCGCTTGCCGACGCACGGGAAGCCGCCGGGATGACTCAATCGGCATTGGCGGAGCGAGCAAGGGTATCTCAGGCGTACATTGCAAAGCTTGAGAGGGGAGACGCGAATCCCACCATTGGCCACATCGGCCGACTGTTGGCCTGCATGGGATTGAAGCCCTCCGTCAGCGTCGCCCCTATGGTAGCCGCCGCTTCATCCGAATCGGTTGATGCTGGGAGCCGGGGAGTATCCAAGTTTGAGTCGGTCTACTCCGACGGCCCTCTGGCCGACGTCGCCGGTTCCTCCGTCGAGCAAGCATCGCCAGCGGTGTGAACTCCCGACGGGGGTATGGGCAGTACATGACAACAGAACGCCCTCCACACATCACAGCGGAAGACCCTCGCGGCGCTCAGGCCGCCGCAGAAATACTGCGCCGACACGCGGATGGCGAGCTTGAGGCGAACATCACGAGTGCGGTGCGGAACTTCCTCACCATCACCGGGTTGGTGCGGGATGATGAAGTGGTCGAGGAGGCCCCTCCAGCGGAGGGTTCGCGCCAGGCCGTGGACCTGACGGCGCTTGACACCTTCGTCGAGTTCAAGCGCCGCATCGGATTGGCCTCCGGCGGCGCGCCTAACCCGCAGTATGTCGAGCAACTGGACGATTACCTGGCACAGTCAGCCAAGCAGGGCAGAGTGCGCATGGGTGTCCTCACAGACGGCAAGCACTGGCTGCTGCGCTGGCCCGGCGCGAGCGAAGAGGTCCGCTTGACCCGCCCGTATGCCTTCACGCTGGAGGACCCCGACCGCTGGTTCACTCTCCATGAGTGGCTGCGGGACTACGCCCTGGGCGTCCCTGAGAGCCTGAAGCCCAATAGAGAAGAGACCGCCAAGCATTTCGGCCAGGGCAGCCCCTCCTACCAGCGGGACATCGCCACTCTGAAGGCCCACTATCAGGAGAACGCCGGGAAGGAGACCATCCGGGTCAAGCGGCGGCTGTGGTACGACCTTCTGCGCACCGCCCTGGGCGAGGTCGCCTACAGCACGGAGGGGATCGATGACGCGGTGCGCAGCGCCATGGGCGACAGGTTTGCCGAAGACATACAGGAGATGGACGACCTGTTCGTCCGCCACACCTACCTGAGCGCCGTCATCGGCATGGTGGTGCAGGCGTCCTTCGGCATCGACATTCAACGCCTGGCCGAGACCGACCCTGCCGACCTGCTTTCGGGCAGGCAGCTGCGCCAGGACACCGGATTGTACGGGGTGCTTGAGTCGGACTTCTTCGCGTGGCCCAACGAGGTGGGCGGCCAGCCTCTGCTGCGGACCCTGGCCCGGCGCGTGGCGCGGTTCGACTGGACCGAAGCCCCCGCCGACACCGCCGCCACGCTCTATGAGACGGTAATACCGCCGGAGGAGCGGCGGCACTTGGGGGAGTACTACACCCCGGCATGGCTTGCCCGCGCCATGATACGAGAGCTCGTGGACGACCCGCTGAACCAGCGCGTTCTCGACCCGGCCTGCGGCTCAGGAACCTTCATCGCCGAGGCGGTGAGTCACTTCATCGCGGCGGCCGGGAAGACCGGCTGGGAGCCGATGGAAGTCCTCAGCCGACTGCGGGAGGCGGTGACCGGCATCGATGTCCACCCAGTGGCCGTGCACCTGGCCCGCGCCGCGTGGACCCTGGCGGCCCGCCCGGCCATCAACGCCGCAGCCGCAGCCGGGCACGACGCATCGCTATCCATCCCCGTCTATCTGGGCGACGCCCTGCAACTGCGCTTCGACACCGAGGGCATGTTCGCCCAGCACACCATCACAATCTCGGTGGAGGACGATGAGAACACCGAGCTGGCCTTCCCCCGCAGTTTGGTGGAGCGGGCCGAAGCCTTCGACTCCCTGATGGGAGACATCTCGGCTTACATCGAGCGGGGAGACGACGCCTTCCTGAGCCTGGACGACAACCATATCGACGACCCGGACGAGCGGCGCACCGTCGAAGAGACCATCAGGGCGATGCAGCGGCTCCACGACCGGGGGCGCAACCACATCTGGGCCTACTACACCCGGAATATGGTGCGCCCGGTGGCCCTGTCCAACAGCAGG
>VXLM01000123.1 GCA_009841605.1 Dehalococcoidia bacterium | reverse complement strand
AGGTTACCAATCTTCCGGCGTTGGCCGAAAGCTCGGCCAAAACCCGGGACTCAAGGGGCGTGAGAAGCTAGGGACGGCCAGCCAGCACTACCGTGCGACTGGCGTAGTCGATGGTCAGGACGCCCAGAGCATAGGGCTCCGACGGCTCGGGTGTGATCCTTCGGCGCAGCGCCGCCCTGATCCTCGCCGAAAGTTCCGTCGGCGAGAAGGGCTTCACCACGTAGTCGGCGGCCCCGGTGTCGAAAGCCCTGGCGATGACCTCCTCCCGCCCGTAGATGGACAGGAAGATGACCGGGACGTCGGCGATGTCGAGGATGTGCTTCATCAACTCGATGCCGTCCCTATCCGGCAGCATCAGGTCCAGCAGGACGAGATCCGGCCTTGCTTGGGCCACGAGTCGCAGCGCCTCATCCGGCTCTCCGGTCACAATCGGGTCGTAGCCCGACCTGACGAGGGTGTCTCCGATGTATCGGAGGTCGTGGGGGTCGTCGTCCACCGCGAGAACTCGCACCCGATCCTCCACCACCTTCGACTCACGCATCGATAACGAGGGTAATGCTTCGACCACGCTTCCGCCGTCATCCTCGACCGCTGGGAGCGTGAATGTGAAGCACGCACCTGTTCCCGGCCCGTCGCTCTCGGCCCAGATGCGGCCCCCGTGGGCCTCCACTATGCCCTTGCTGATGGCGAGGCCTAGCCCCGTGTCCCCGCTCTGCTCCCCCGACTGCGCTCTTGAAAACTTTCGGAACAGGTCGGGAAGGCTGTCTGCAGGGATGCCGCGACCCTCGTCGGCCACCGAGAACGCCACGTTTACGCCGTCCCGCACCGCGCTCACATTGATGGATGACGTACCGGGGGAGTGCCGGGCCGCGTTGGACAGCAGGTTGCTGAGCACCTGGACGATACGCCGCCTGTCCGCCATCACCATGGGCAGGCCCGGCTCGACGTCAATGGATAGGTTGTTTCTGCCTCCTGCACTCACAAACGCGCTCCTTGCTCGGTCCACCAGCACGTCCGCCTCGGCGGGTTCCGGGTTGACGGGGAGCGTGCCCGTCTCGATGCGCGCCACGTCCAACAGGTCGGCGACGAGTGCGTTCATATGCTCGGACTGGTCGCCGATGATGCGTACGAACTGGCGGACCACGGCGGGGTCGAGGTCCTGCCCCGACTGCATGATCGCAGTTGCCGACCCCATGATGGAGGTCAGGGGAGTCCTGAGCTCGTGACTCACCATCGCCAGGAACTCGGCCCGCAGCCGCTCTTGCTTCTCCACGTCGGCCATGTCCTGCATGGTGACTACCATCGACTCGACGACGCCCTCGTCCGAAAGGATGGGCGTTGCGTTGAGCAGCACGGTGACGCTGCGCCCGTCTGGGACCCGCATGACGATCTCCTCCGCGCGCAGCGTTTCCCCTATGCTCAGCAGTTCGGCCATCGGGAACTCTCGCAGGGAGATCTCTTGCCCATCGGCTCGCGTGAAGGTCATCGTGTTCAGCAGGTCCTCAGGCGTCTGGTCGGGATTGCGCAAGCTGTCGACGAGCCTGCCTGCCTCCCGGTTAAAGGACTTCGGGTCTCCCGTCGTGGCATCGAAAACTGCCACGCCGACGGGTGAGGTGTCCATCAGGGTTTCCAGATCCGCCCTGGCCCGCCGCTCCTCGAGGTGTCGACCGGCGTTGGCGATCACCAGCGCCGCTTGAGACGCGAACATCGCCAGAGTCTCCTCGTCCTCCTGCGTGAACTCACCGCCTCCTGTCTCATGTGCCAGATAGATGGTTCCGACTCTGGCCCCCGCGTGGCGGATCGGGGACACCAGCACGGAAGACACCGTCACCGAAGGCAGGAAATCGGGCATGTTCAACGCCCTCAGGTGGCCGGCTATGTCCGACACCCGGAGGGGCTCATCCAACCCGTTGAGGTATTCGAAGAAACCCAGTCCCTCCGGCATGTCCCAGAACCCCTGATGCTCCTCCTCAGTCAGACCAGAGGCGATGAACGTCGGGTGCCGGAACACCTCGCCCGGGATGGTGATGGCCCCGTATCGTGAGGCCGTCAGCACCCGCGCGCTGTCCACCACCTCCTGCAGCACCGTGTCGAAGTCCAGACTCTCGTTGATGCGGAGACTGGCCTCGCTCAGGCGCGAGAGGCGCTCTTCTAACTGCTGTATCCGTCGTCGTAGCTCGTCAGGTCGATCCAACGCATCACCTCGATGCCACCGCGGCGCGTCTCAGAAGGACCACGTCGCGGATGGATGTAGCGTCAACGGGGCGATTATGACAGATACTTCGCTTCGTTATAAGACGTCATGTAAATCGGGCTTAATCGTCACACTTCTGTTACACCTATGCCCTCATCATGGGTATAGATCGATATTGAGACTATGTATCACATACGTCAGATGATGACCATATCGTGTCCCGTCGTCAAGGCGGCTCCTCGAAGGAGCGCGTCCGCTCTTCGCGAGTCGGTAGACGGATCGGAACACTTGGGCACGACCTCCCGGAGCAGCGCCGTTGCATTGGCGCTGGCCGCCGTGCTCTTGGGACCTGAATAACGGCCCCGATTTCGTCGAAGTCACGACTCAACCGTCGCGACAACACATCGACAAAAAGCCAAAACTAAGGAGAAACAAGAACAGATTATGGAAGCGAAAAACGAAAAGCCCATAAACATGAGGGCGGCCGCGATCACGT
>VXLM01000060.1 GCA_009841605.1 Dehalococcoidia bacterium | reverse complement strand
GTCGGGGGGGACGACGGTGTCGCGGGGCCCGGCGGCGACTATGGCGTCACCCTTTATGAGCACGGCGCCGCGTTCGATGGGGGGCGCGCCAGTGCCGTCGATGAGGCGGTCGGCGGTGACGAGGGTGTATCGGTCTTCCTCTCTGTGTGTACTCACTGCTTCCTACTTTCTCTGCTCTCTCTGCGCTCTCCGCACCGATACAAGGGCGGTTCGCGAACGGCGTCTACCTGTTGCCTGAGGTCTTGGTGGGGTCGTCTTTGCAGTAGCGGG
This sequence comes from Dehalococcoidia bacterium, assembly GCA_009841605.1. Classification (GTDB taxonomy): domain Bacteria; phylum Chloroflexota; class Dehalococcoidia; order Lucifugimonadales; family VXLM01; genus VXLM01. The sequence continues at coordinate 27,418 of VXLM01000060.1, read as the reverse complement.
AACCCTCGTTGCCCATCCGGTCGGGCGCGTAGTTGATGAACTGGCGGCAGTGTCCGATCTTGCCGTCCTCGATGGCCTGGTTGACGAGGGCGGCGATGTCCTCGCCGACCCAGTTCGTCCAGACGGCGGACTCGCGCTTGAGGAAGGTCAGCCCGACGACGTTTTCCTTTAACCCGACCCTGCCGCCTCGGATCATGGCGGCCTGCTTGGTAAGAAGCTCGGGGTCGATGGAGAGCGTCTCGAGGAGCCGGACCACGTCGGGGGCGCGCTGGTTCATGCTGGGATGGAGGACTACGGCGAGGGAGGCGTCGACCGGCGAGGCGTTGGTCAGGCGGATGACGTTGCCCGCTCCCGACTGCTCGTCGGCCCACGCGCCGTCCGCTGCGATCACGATGTCTACGTCGTTCGCGAGCAGGGGGTCTTGGTACGCGCCGTCCTCGACGTCGATGACGCGGATGGGGCGGTCGAGGCCGTGCGCGATGATGTAGGCGGCGATCCAGTTGAGGAGCTTGACGGGGTTGTCGTCCCAGTTGGCGAACTTGATGAGCTCGTCCTTGGGCGGAGGCTGCGGGCCCTGGTTCTCCTCCTCGGCGGCCTCGGTCGCGGCGGGGGCCGTGGTCTGGGCGGCGGCTTGGGAGGACTGTGCCGACGGCGCCGTCGTCTGTGCAGCGGGCGCGGGCTGCTGGGTGGGGGCCGGTGTTTCCTCAGCGCCTCCGCAGGCGAGTGTCAGGGCGGTTATCAGAATAGTGGCGGCTACGACGTTGGGAAGCGACATCTCTCTCACCTCGCTTTTACGTCTGTTCTACTATTATGCGTCCTCGCTGCGCTATGTCCAGCTTGTAGGCCGGTACTGGAGGGCCTCGGCCAGGTGTGCGATGTCTATCTCGTCGGAGTCGCTCAGGTCGGCTATGGTGCGGGCGAGCTTCTGGATGCGGTGGAAGCCTCTCGCCGAGAGGTGCATGTGCTTCATCGCCGACCGCATGAGCGACTGCGCCGCCTCGTCGAGCTGGCAGTACTCCCACACCTCGACCGGCCCCATCTCTGCGTTTGTTATCAGGCTCGTCCCCTCGAATCGCCTCCGCTGGGCGTCCCGCGCCTCCTTGATGCGCTCGCTCACCTGCTGTGACGTCTCCGTGTTCGGCGGCGCGACGAGCTTATCGTACTCTATGCGCGGCACCTCGACAAACACGTCGATGCGGTCGAGGAGCGGCCCGCTGATCCGGCCCTTGTAGCGGCTGACCTGCGAGGGGCTGCAGACGCACTCCTTCGTAGGGTCGGCGTAGTACCCGCACGGACACGGATTCATGGCCCCCACGAGGATGAAGTTCGCCGGGTAGGTGATGCTGCCCTTCGCCCGGCTGATGGTCACGATCTTGTCCTCGATGGGCTGGCGCAGCACCTCGAGCACCGTGTGCCCGAACTCCGGGAGCTCGTCGAGGAACAGCACTCCGCGGTGGCTGAGCGTGATCTCGCCCGGCTTCGGGATCGAGCCGCCGCCCACGAGGCCCGCGTTGGAGATCGTGTAGTGCGGCGACCGGAATGGCCGGTAGCTGATGAGGGGAGAAGAGGAGGGCAGCAGACCGGACACGCTGTATATCTTGGTAACTTCCAGAGCTTCGTTGTTGGTCAATGCCGGCATGACCGAAGGCATCGATCGCGCGAGGAGGGTCTTGCCGCTTCCGGGAGGTCCGCTCATGAGCAGGTTGTGTCCTCCTGCCGCCGCGACCTCTAGGGCGCGCTTGGCGTGTTCCTGGCCGCGTATGTCGGCGAGATCGGCGCCGCCCACCGGCCCAGCGCCGTTTGCAGAGGGATCTTCGACCTCGAAGGCGTGACCGTCGACCGGAGCCACGCGACGCGACCACGGCAGGATTTGCTCTTCGCCGCGAAGGTGCGCCACGGCCTGCGCCAGCGTGCGGACGGGAATGACCTCCATGTCTTCCACGAGGGCGGCCTCACGGGCGTTCGACTCTGGCACGAACACTCGCTGGAACCCCTCCTCCTTGGCGACGGCCGTCATCGACAGGATGCCGTTGGTGTGCCGTAGCTGGCCGTCCAGCGCCAGCTCGCCAAGGAACATCGTGAGTGGCGGTGTGCCGGAGAGCTGACCTGATCCCTGCAGGACGGCCAGGGCTATGGGCAGGTCGTAGGACGGCCCAGCCTTTCGCAGATCTGCGGGCGCGAGGCTTGCTGCGATGCGTCGCATCGGAAACTCGCAGCCGGAGTTACGAATGGCGGCGCGGACACGCTCCCGCGCCTCCTGGACCGCCGTGTCCGGCAATCCCACGACGTGGAACGCCGGCAGTCCGGGCGAGATGTCCACCTCCACTTCAACCACGTACCCATCAAGTCCGACAACGGCGCAGGTCTGTGTTTTGGCTAACATGTGATGAACCTGTGAATACCTTGCTCAGAATTGAGCGGTATTATACAGGCTGTTCACGACAGCGTTCGCTAAAACTCCAACGACCAAGGGGATATGACGCCTAAAACGGCTCCGGCACGGCGCTCTTCCAGCGGTCGACGGCGGCCTGGCCCCTGGGGCTGATGGCGCGCTGCACCTCGATATTGACGAGGGAGGGGCGGCCACAGTTGAGAGCGCGGTCGAGGGCGTTGGGGAGGTCGGCGGGGTCCTGCACGTACAGCCCCTCGCCGCCGAGGGACTCGACGAGCCGGTCGTAGCGAACGGGCAGGAGGTCGGTGGCCACGGGCTTGCCGTAGACCTGCAACTGTATCTGCCGGTCGATGCCCCACGAAGCGTCGTTGCCCAGCACGGTCGTGATGGCGATGCCGTGCCTGACGGCGGTGTCGTACTCCAGCGCGTTGAAACCGAATGCGCCGTCGCCGGAGATCACGATGGCACGCCGCTCCGGGTGAGCGAGCTTTGCTGCCATCGCCGTCGAGATGGCCGTCCCCAGCATTCCGAGTCCTGAGAAGTATGACCATGTTCGCGGCGTCCTGGCGGGAAGGTACGCCCGCCCCCAGTGGCAGAAGTCGCCCCCGTCGAACACGAGAAAGTCACCCTCGTCGATCAGGGAAAGGAGCGTCTTGTGGACGTGGAGGGCGTGAATCGGCTCGGACGGCTGGGCAAGAACTTCCATCTCGGCGACCTGCTCAGCCCTAGCCCCACGGAGCTCGTCGAGCCAGGGGTGGTCGCGCCACGTGTGCCTGGCGGCCTCGGCGGTCATCCGAGCAGCCACGTCGTCAACATCGCCAGTGATCCCAACGGCGACCTCGCGGTTGCGCCCGATCTCCCCCGGTGAGGGATCGACCTGGACGATCTTGGCATCAGGCGAGACGGTCGGCGGACGGGTGTAGCCGATGATGATGTCCTGCTTCATGCCAAGCAGGAGGATGACGTCGGCCTCGCGCAGCTTGCGGGCGGCGCGATTCAGCCCATTGTCGTAGAAGCCCGCACTGTACGGGTGCTCGTCCGACACCAGCCCGCGAGCGGAAGACTCAGTCATCAGGGGAATGCGGGTCGTCTCGATGAGCCTCTGGAGAACGTCCCCGCTTCCGGCATACGACGCCGCGCTCCCGGCGATGATGATCGGGCGCTCCGCCGACTTCAGAAGCGCGACGACCTGTTTGATCTGCTCGTCCGTAGGAGCCATCATAGCATCCGGCCGGTATTCGTGCGACTGAGGAATGGCCACCTCACCCTGCGACACCTCACGTTCCTGGATATCGATGGGGACTGTGAGATGGACAGGTCCGCGGCGGCCCGAATAGGCGAGACGCAGGGCCTCAGCGATCATATCGGGAATGCGACGTCCGTCCGTGACCATCGTAGCGCTCTTCGTGACAGGCTTCGCCATGCCGATCTGGTCGATCTCCTGCATCGCCCCTTGGCCGAGCTCGCCGAGGGGGGCCGAGCCGGAGATCGAGAGGAGCGGTGCCTCCGAGTACATGGCGCTGTTCAGGCCGGGGATGCCGTTGGCGAATCCCGGCGTTGTATAGGTCACGACGCCCGGCTCGCCCGTCACTCTCGCCCACCCATCGGCCATGTGGACGGCTGCGGCCTCGTGGCGGGTGTCGATGATGCGGAAGTCCATGTCCGCCAGTGCATCGAGAAGGGGCAGATTATGGTCGCCCGCCAGAGTGAACACGGTCGAGACTCCCGCGGCTTTGAGGGTTTCACCAATGAGATGACTGCCGGTCAAAGTATCGTCTGACGGCATGAAATGCTCCGTTGCTGCTGGAAAGGTTGGATGCTAATCGGACCGGTGCTACGCGAAGGCTTCCACGAACGGCTCAAGCTGATCGGGGCGCTTGCAGCCGACGATGACGCTCGTTACGCCGGGCCTGTCGAGGAGCCACTTCACGGCATACTGCGTCGGCGTGAGTGATGCTCCAGCGGCCTCGCGCTCGAACTGCTCGATACGGTCCCAAAGCTCGTCATCCGGGTCGTCCAGCCACGACGATTCGTCGCCCCGGCTCCCCGGCGGAGCTTCCTGCCCGCGCTTGTACTTGCCCGTGAGCAGACCGGCCTGCAGGGTGCGGTAGGGCGTGACAGCTATGTCGTACTCGATGCACGCGGGGTTGTACGCTTCCTCGGAGTCGCGCACGAGCCAGCTCAGTTGCGGCTGCGCGATGACCGGACGCGGCCAGCCGTTGCCGTCGCACAGGGCGATCATCCGGTGAATGTCGTCCGGCTCGAAGTTGGAGAATCCCCAGTGGCGAACCTTGCCCGCCTCGATCAGACCCGCCATCGTGGCGATGGATTCTTCGAGCGGCGTGTCGGGGTCGTCGCGGTGCATCTCGTAGATGTCCACGTAGTCGGTGCGGAGCCGTTCGAGGCTGGCGTCGATCTGGTGGAGGACGTGGTCGCGTCCGAGGCCCGTTCCGCTGTAGGAGTCGTCGCCTATGGGGTTGCCGACCTTCGTCGTGATGACGGCTTTATCTCGGCGGCCCACCAGCGCGTTCCCGATGAGTGCCTCCGACTTGCCGCCGGGAGAACCGAGAAACCGTGTGTACCCCTCGTACATATCCGCCGTGTCGATGAAGTTGAGGCCGTTATCGAGGCACCAGTCGATGATGCCGTCGACGCCTTCCTGATCGACCGGCGTGCCAAAGGTCATCGTGCCGAGGCAGACGACCGATACGTCGAGGTCGGTATTGGGTATCCTGCGCTGCTGCATGGCTCACTCACCCGAAGGGGTTTCAGAAGATTGGGACGCCCCGCCCCATCGTCCGGGGCGAGAGCATCGGCAAGCTATCAAAGCGCCTTTGGGCTGTCAAGCGAGTCCGGGACTTGCACGAACAGCCCACTCGATAGGGACTAGAGCCCCATCAACTTGTCCAGGCCGATGGTGAGGCCGGGGCGGTTTCTGATCTCGCGGATGGCGAGCATGACGCCGGGCATGAAGCTCTCGCGGTTGATCGAGTCGTGCTTGATGGAGAGTGTCTGGCCGACGTGGCCAAAGACCATCTCGTGGTGGGCAACTTTGCCCGGCATTCGGGCAGAGTGGATGACCACACCCTTGTGATCACCGCCGCGCGTTCCGGCAATGAGCTCCTTCTCGGCTGCGGGGGCGTTGAATGAGCCGCCTTTCGCCTCAGCGGCGGCGGCCGCGATGGCGAGAGCGGTACCGGAGGGCGCGTCGATCTTGGCCTCGTGGTGGGTCTCCAAGAGGTCGGCGTAGTCGAAGAAGCGCGCGGCCTCCCTGACAAGGTGCATCATCACAGCCACGCCGATGGTGAAGTTCGGAGCGATGAAGATGCCGACGTTGTGCTCGGCGGCGAGACTCTCCGCCCGCTCGATGGCGTCGGTAGGGATGCCGGTGGAGCCGATTACGAGGTGTTTGCCGCTGGCCGGTACCGTATCGATTGCGTCCGCCGCGCCTTCACCGTTCGTGAAGTCGACCACCACGTCCGCGTCACCGATCACGTCGCTAAGCGAGGTCGAGATGGGGATCGTGCCGGAGCCTCCCGGAAGGGCGAGCGAGTCTACCGTCGCGAACTTGTCCATGCCGCCTACGGGCAGCATGTCGGGCTCCTTGGCGAGCGTGGCGATGATCTCCTGTCCCATGCGCCCCAGCGCCCCCTGAACGGCAACTCGTATCTGCTCAGCCATTGCTAGCCTCCCGATGGCGTGATGTGACCGTTACAAGGCCACTCGTCATGCCCGCTGAAGCGGGAATCCAGAATCTAACACCCGGTATGCCGTCACATGTAACGGCATACCGGAGTCTGGGAAATACCTTAGCCTATTTGCCCGAGCCGGAGCTGCTATCGGCGGTCACGCCCGCCACCTCGTCGCGAATCGTCACGGCGTGGAGGCCTGCCTCCGCCATAGTCGCGTCGGGGGCCTTCCCGCCGAGGGGGCCTGCCACCGTCGCGCCGGGGGCCTCCGCGTCCTCCCCCGCCGGACCTGCCGTTGCCACCGGCTCCCTGTCGCCTCGCTGCCACCGTCTCCATGTCCTCGTCCAAGAGGAGGGAGCGGCGTGACAGGGATATCTTCCCCTGAGGGTCGATGTCGATTACCTGTACCGTCAACTCCTGGCCCATCTCGATTTCGTCCTCGACCGACTCGACGCGGTGGTCGGACAGCTCGCTGATGTGGACCATGCCGTCCTGGCCGGGGAGAATCTCGACGAATGCCCCGAATCCGAGGATGCGGACGACCTTGCCGGTGTAGATGTCGCCGATCTTGGCCTCTTTGGTCAGGTTCTCGATCATCTCGACTGCGCGCTTGGAGGCGTCGCCGTCCACGGACGAGACGAATACCGTGCCGTCGTCCTGAACGTCGACCTGCGCACCCGTCTCCTCGATGATGCCGCGAATGGTCTTGCCGCCCGGGCCGATGACCGCGCCGATCTTGGAGACCGGTATGGAAACGGAGGTCATACGCGGGGCGTACTGGCTCACCTCGGCGCGAGGAGCATCTATCGCCTCGGCCATCTTGGCGAGGACTTCCATCCGCGCCTCCTTCGCCTGAGCCAACGTCTGCTCGATAACCTCGAAGCCGATGTTCTGCACCTTGATATCGAGCTGGATGGCAGTGATGCCGTCAGCCGTGCCGGCGACCTTGAAGTCCATGTCGCCGAAGTGGTCTTCCATGCCTTGGATGTCGGTCAGGGTCACGAAGCGGCCCTCGTCGTCGGTGACGAGTCCGATGGAGATGCCTGCCACGGGCTTGGTGATCGGCACACCCGCGTCCATCAGGGCGAGGATGCCTGCGCACGTGCTCGCCATGGAGGTGCTGCCGTTGGAGCTCAGGCACTCGGCCACCACGCGGATCGCGTACGGGAAGTCTTCCTCGGAGGGAAGCACCGAGGCGATGGCACGTTCCGCAAGCGCCCCGTGGCCGATCTCCCGCCTGCCGGTGAACATCCTGCCCGTCTCGCCCGTGCTGAACGGCGGGAAGTTGTAGTGCAGCATGAACCGCTTCAAATCGACGGGCGTGAGGTTGTCGATCTTCTGCTTGTCGCCTACAGGCCCTAGCGTCGTGAAGGCCAGTACCTGGGTCTCGCCGCGCTGGAAGAGTCCAGTGCCGTGCGCGCGGGGGGAGATACTCGTCTCGGAGAGGAGCGGGCGAATCTCCTTGACGCCCCGTCCGTCGGGACGCTCGCCGAACTCGATGATGCGCCGTCGGAACTCCTTCTCCACGAAGGTCTCGAACGCCTCGGAGACGTCCTTGCCTTCGTATTCTTCACCGATCTCGGCTACGACGCTGTCCTTCAGCGCTCCCAGTCGAGCGGCCATATCGGCCTTGCCGCCCTCGGGCGACATCGCATCGGCCAGCTTGCCCTCGACGGCGCCGTTCACCAGCGAATCGAGTTCTTTCGGATAGCCGAACGAGTTGTACTCGGACTTCGGCTTCGCCACCGCCTCGACGATCTCGTCCTGGAGCTCGATGAGCTGCAGGTTCGTATCCTGGGCGAGTTTGATGGCCTCGAGGACCATCTCGTCGGATACCTCGCTGGCCCCCGCCTCCATCATCAGCACGCCGTCACGCGATCCCGCGACGACCAAGTCGAGGGTACTTTCGTCGGACTGCTGGTACGTCGGATTGATGACGAACTCGCCGTCCACGCAGCCTATTCGCGTCACGCCGATCGGGCCGTTGAACGGGATGTCCGAGATCGACAGAGCCGTGGAGGCGCCGACGATGGACATGATGTCGAGGGGGGTCTCAAGGTCTGCGGAAAGGGGGGTGGTAATGATCTGCACTTCGTTGCGGAAGTCTTTCGGGAACAGGGGCCTCAGCGGACGGTCCGTGAGGCGCATGGTGAGGACGGTGTCCGTCGTGGGTCGTCCCTCCCGCCGGGGGAATCCTCCGGGAATGCGACCGCGCGCGTACAGGCGCTCCTCGAAGTCGATGGTCAGCGGGAAGAAGTCGATTCCTTCCCTCGGCTTGGCCATCGTCGCCGTGACCAGCACCATGGAATCGCCCTGTCGGACGACGACCGCGCCGTTCGCCTGTTGCGCGAGCTTTCCGGTCTCTATGGTGAATAATTGGTCTCCTATCTGCTTTTCAAACGAATTCGACATAACGTGCTCTCTCCTTCAGAGTTACAAGGGGCAAACAAAGAAAAAGCACCCGGTTTGCGGGTGCTTGCAGGGAAACTATCCCCTGAGACCTAGCCTAGCGACTATTGCGCGGTAACGTCCCACGTCCTCTTTATTGAGGTACTTGAGTAGTCGCCGCCTTCTTCCAACGAGCTTCATCAGACCGCGTCGGGTCGACTCGTCGTGGATGTGTTCGCGCAGGTGGCTGGTAAGGTTGACGATGCGAGTGGTAAGGAGTGCGATCTGTACTTCCGCCGATCCCGTGTCCCCGTCCTTCGTCCGATACTCTTTGACGACCGCTTCCTTAACGCTAGTGTCCAGTCCCATTCCTAATTTGCGATCCTATTTCTTTCTCTAAGTCTTTTCGTAGAGCAGTGTACCACACGGTCACCCACCAGTACAGCATTTGTAGGTTGTCGCACAGAAGAGTCCGCCCGTGGTGTATCTGTTTTTCGTTCGTGGTGAGCCCTTCGAACCATGAACGAACTGCCCTTCGACAAGCTCAGGGCGAACGGGAATATCGAAACCGCAGACTCAGCGAGCGACTCACTCCAGCGTGTCGGCTCCGTCCGTCAGCCACTCGATGTTGAACTGCGCGAACCGGATGCTCTCGGAAAGGCGCTCGGATCCCCGCTCGTAGAAGCAGCCCATCGTCATATCGGACAAGACGGCCAGGTCGGAGTAGGCGGACGGGCCGACGTAGAGGGTCTTCGACACCTCCCACGTCCTGCACTCGTCGTAGCTCATCTGCACCGTCATGCGCTCGCGCTGATTGCTTGCGGGGTTGGAGAATATGATGCGGTCGCGCCCGTCTCCGCCGCCGGTCAGACGCACGACGCTAGCCTCGCAGATGGGGTCGATGAGTTCCGGAACGGCCTCCGGCTCCGACCACGACTCGCCTCCGTCCTCGCTCCAAGTAGCCAACCGTGTCGTCAGCGAGCGGTCGGCAGACCGGACGGTCATGTACAGTCCCCCGTCCTGAAGCTCGACAACCTGGCACTCGTCGGTGGAGCCGGACGTGCTGCCGCCAATTTGCCACGTTTCGCCGTGATCATCGCTGTGAATCGTGTGGGAGAAGTAGAACGGCGAGTGGTGCCTCGTCCCTTCGCTGTGGTCGCACGGGATGACGAGCCGTCCGCTCGATAGCTGGATGCCGTGTCCGGGGCCGGTCGCGTACCACGTCCAGTTGTCCGGCTTCACGTCCGTGGTGATGTCACGCGGCTCAGACCACGTTGCCCCGTCGTCATCGGATGACATTGCGAAAACGCCGTCGTTGTCCTTGCAGAACAGCAGCCATATCTTCTCCGTCGTTCGATCCTGGACGATACTGACGTTCCCGATGGTGTGTTCGCCGTCTGCGTGGACGACCTGCATGTCGCTCCACGTCGTGCCGCCGTCGTGACTCCGCCTCATGACGATATCGATCTTGCCATGGTCGTACTGGGCGTACCTCCGCCCCTCGCAGAGGGCAAGCACGGTCCCTTGCGAAGTGACGATCAACGCAGGAATGCGGTACGTGTGGTAGCCGCCCGCTCCGGACGTAAAAAGCTCGGTCTCTCGAAACCATGGTTGCTGCATGAGCGGTCTCCTTTTGCCCCTAGTACCAGTCCCATATGATTTTGGGGGCTTACTCAAACACCCTCACCCTAGCCCTCTCCCACGACGGGAGAGGGGATAAACCGGCGTCTGTTGAGTTGATTTTATTCAAGTTGACTGAGTAGTAGGCTTTCCCTCAAGATTCACATGCGTGTCGTCGCTGCGGCGCTCTGTGGTGACACGGAATCAGTCCCGACCGTATCGGCTCTCGTATCGATGCAGCGCCACAAGCGACTTCCCGTCCCGAATCTCGTTACACTCCATCATCCGCCGTACCTCGTCCCAGTCCAATTCGTGTACGTTGATTCTCTCGGTGTCCTCGTGTCTTGTACCCACCTGCCGGGATAGGTGCGCTACGAACAGGTGGATTCGCTGGTTGCTGAAACCGGGACTGGTGAGGATGCTGCCGAGGGACTCAAGACTCTCCGCCTCCCAGCCAATTTCCTCGACGACCTCGCGTGCCATACACTCTTCTGGCAACTCGCCGGGTTCCAGTGTTCCGGCGGGAATCTCCCAGATCCACTCGCCGATGGCGGGCCGAAACTGCCGGATCAGGACGATCTTGCCCTCCGGGGTGACGGGCACCGCGCAGCTTGCGCCGGGATGCTCGACGACCCTGTAGGCCCTACCTTCGATCTCGCGCTCGACGAGGGTTATGACGGGACCTCGGAAGAGTTCCGTTCGCCGCCCTAGACGTATCGGTTCCTCCGCTTCAGACGCCATTGATCGCGTAGTCGAAGATTTCATAGCTGTTGAGCGTGCCTTGCGACGCTCTCTCGGCATATTCATCGGTCAAAGGTTCCGAGAGGATGATCGGCACGTACCGCTCGGCAAGCCCCCCGTGCGAGCGGAGCCGGTAGCCCTGCAGCTCCGAGAGATCGTGCTCGGCCTCCGATCTGCCGATGGCAGTGTTGGCATCGGAAACTGCGACGACATCGCCCTCGCGGTCGGGCGGCAGTTCGAACTCGCGGCAGGCCGACTCACGGGTGTAGACGGCCTCGATACCCTGCAGGTCTCCGACGAAGTCCAGCACCTCGTTCGACGCCGTCCCGTCCGTGCAGTACACCCGCGCGAATCCGCCGAGCGCACCGTGATGCCTCACGTACGGGTCGGTGATCGGCAGAACGACGTGAGTTGTACCATCGCCGAATCGAGCGTTCAACTCGTCCTTGAGGTACACCACGTTCGGCGATCCGTCTGGCAGGGACTTGTCGCTCATGCCGTGGTCCGCCGTGACCGCCACGACCGCCCCGGCGTCCGCCAGTCGACCGAACGCGCTGTCGAGCCGCATGTAGAAGTCGTTGATCTCAGGCGTTCCCGGCCCGTACTTGTGCTGGATGTAGTCGGTCAACGACAAGTACATCAGGTCGACGCCGCCCCGTTCGAGAATCTTGACCCCCGCCTCTAGCACGAATACCGACAGGTCGGCCGAGTACACGTCGGGCAGGGGGAGGCCGACCATATCGAGCACGTTCTCGATCCCGTTCTCTTCCATGGTGCACGTGTCCGACTTCTCAGACGAGAAGTTGATGCTTCCGTTCTCGAAGTTCAGTCCCCGTCCCAGGAGACGTCGGAGCTTGTCCTTCGCCGTGATGGCAACGACCCTCGCCCCCGCCTCGGAGAATTTTTCGAGAAGGGTCTCCGACCTGAGGAAAACGGGATCGTTCATCATGTGTTCCTCGCCCGTGTCGGGGTCGAGAAAGTAGTTCCCCGATATGCCGTGCACCGACTGCGGACTGCCGGTCACGATAGACATGTTGTTCGGGTTCGTGTAGCTGGGCATGACGCCGTTCGCAACGGCGTTGAAGCCATGCTCCTGGAACCTGCGGATGTTGGGTAGGATTCCGTCGCTCAGTCCACGCTCGAAATACGCCGGATCGCCCCCGTCGATGCACACGACTACGACCGGCCTCTTAGGCCACCGATATGTCACGCCGTTTAGCTCGATTGCCTGTGTCATTTGTGCTCCTGAATGCCGATTTGGATCGGCGGGGGAAGTATATCAGCAATCGTGAAATCCGAAATCAGTCGAATCGTGTACAATGTGCTTGAAGGGAACTACACAACCCGAAATGACGACCCGCGAAAATATCGGGATGGTGGCGATGATGAATGCCGTGGCGATGCGTCACGGCCGCTTGATGCTGGGGAGAACGCCGTAGTTCGAATACCAATTTAGACTCGCGTGGAAGGCCTCCCCGATGGGAGGCCTTTTCTCTTTCCCGACTCACAAGGAGCGCCACTATGCCCGACCATCACTACATCACCACATCGATCTACTACGTCAACGATGAGCCGCACATCGGTCACGCTCATACGACTGTTCTTGCGGATGTGCTTGCGCGATATCGCCGATTGCAAGGCAGGCATGTGTTCTTCCTGACTGGCACCGACGAGCACGGTCAAAAAGTCCGGGACGCCGCAGTCGAGAATGACACCAACCCCAAAACGCAAGCCGACCGGATGGTCGTGCGGTTTCAGGACGCCTGGAACAACCTGAACATCTCGCACGACGACTTTATTCGCACCACGGAGCGTCGGCACACCCGCTTGGTTGAGTCCATACTTCGTAGTTTATGGGACAAAGGTGACATCTACTTTGGCGAATACGTGGGATGGTACTGCGTCCCCGACGAGCGGTTCTGGACGGAGAAAGACCTAGTAGATGCGAAGTGCCCCGACTGCGGACGAGCGGTTGAGAAAATCTCTGAAGGAAACTATTTCTTCCGCATGAGCGGGTACCAGAAGTGGTTGGTCGACCACCTCAACGATCACGCTGAATTCATACAGCCGACATACCGGCGTAATGAAGTGCTTGGATACCTCGGACGACCGCTCGGGGACCTCTGCATCACCAGACCGGTTCACCGCCTGGACTGGGGTGTCAGGCTGCCGTTCGATCCGAACTACGTTACCTACGTATGGTTCGACGCGCTCATCAACTACCTTACGGCGGCGGGCTTCCGGTCCGACGACCGTGCCTTCGAGCGTCTCTGGCCGACCGCCACGCACCTGATCGGTAAGGACATCCTCATTACCCACTCCGTCTTTTGGCTGACGATGCTCAAGGCAATCGGTATTCCTCCACCTAAGACCATCTTCGCTCATGGCTGGTGGAACGTGGAGGGAGCGAAGATGTCCAAGTCGGTTGGGAACGTAGCGAAACCACTGGATCTAGCGAGTGTTTTCGGCACGGATGCCTTTAGGTACTTTCTCGTGCGCGAAATGGCGGCAGGCCGCGATGCTGAATTCAGCGAAGAGCTTCTCCGCAGACGCTACGAATCCACGCTGGCGAATGACCTAGGCAACCTCGCCCACCGCCTCGTCCACATGATTACCCGGTACTGTGATGGCGCAATACCCGAAGGAGGGACGGTAGGTGACCAGGAGACTGAGCTTCGTGACCGCTACACGCAACTCGTGACCAAAGTATTCGAGAACATAGAGTCATTCGCCTTCGACGAGGCACTGCGCGATGTCGAAGAGGTAGTCAGAGAACTGAACCGATATGTCGAATGGAACGCGCCGTGGGCCAGATTCAAGCACGGCGATCAGGAGGCTGTTCGACGAGTTCTCTACCACGCCTCGGAGGCGCTTCGTCTGGTTTCGGTACTCATTAGTCCGGTCATGCCGGAGAAAACGCGGCAGCTATGGGAGAGTCTGGGCTGGACACCGAGCGGCGACCTCTCGGAAGAACTAATGTGGGGTAGACTCCGTCCGGGTTCAGAGGTAATACCGGGGCATCCTCTATTCCCAAAGAACTAGCCGGGTACGGGCACAGATTAGGGGTCAGCCCGAACCACCTGCCCTGTAGGCCCTGTGCTACAATGCCCGTCGCTTCGAGAATTGGAGGGTTCCCGCCGTGAAGATCACCAAGATGTGGACGGAAATATATCGCTGGAAGCGCAACAAGCCGATTCGGAACGGCATGTATACCTACTCAGACGCGGGCTTGAACGTTGTCAAAATCGCGACCGACGAGGGCATCACCGGTATCGGACTCGGCGGCGGCATGACGGACGACGGCAAGGTGTTTCAGGCCATCGGCGCGCAGTTCGAGCAGGTAGTCGTTGGGCAGGACCCGCTCAACAACGAGAAGATATGGGACGATCTCTGGCAGCCCAAGCTGATCGGCAGGCGCGGACTCACCACGAGGGTCATCTCCGCCATCGACAACGCCCTGTGGGACGTCAAGGGCAAGGCTGCCAACATGCCCGTCTACAAGCTCCTCGGCGGGTACTCCGACTCCGTTCCCGTGTACATCGCCGGAGGCTACTACGAGGAGGGCAAGGGACTCGAAGACCTCGCGCAGGAGATGGAGGAGAGCGTCTCCATGGGCGCGAAGGCCGTCAAGATGAAAATCGGAGGAGCACCGATCAACGAGGACGTGGAGCGCGTCCGCGTCGTGCGGGAGGCTATCGGCCCCGACATCGACCTGATGGTGGACGCCAATGCCGCGTACAGGTACTACGACGCCATAAAGATCGCCAAGAGGATGGAGCCGTACGACGTCTTCTGGTTCGAGGAGCCGGTCAACCCCGACGACTACCAGGGGCACAAGCTCGTGTCGCAGGCGACCTCGATTCCCATCTCGACCGGCGAGAACGAGTACACTCGATACGGGTTCCGCGACCTCATTGAGACGCGGTCGGTCGCCATTCTCCAGCCCGACCCGCTCATCATGGGCGGCATCACCGAGATAAAGAAAGTGGCGGCGCTGGCCGAGGCCCACGACCTACCCATATCGCCGCACGGCAACCAGGATATTGGAGTCCACGTCGTCGCTGGCGTCTCGAACGGCCTGACGGTGGAGTACTATCGCGCGTCAACCGACCCGATGTATGACAAGTGGTGCATGGAGCCGCTGCAGGTCGACAACGGGGTGGTCCATCCGCCCGACAGGCCGGGCCTGGGTATCAAGCTGAACGACGAGGTCCTGGAGGACCTGCGCGTAGGCTGAGTGGGAGTAGGAAGAGAATCCCGTTCACCCCCATATATCGGGTACGGGGCAGGCTCTGAGCTTGTCGAAGGGTCGTTCATGGTTCGACAGGCTCACCACGAACGGTCAAGGGATGACTGCTGATTGCCCTTAAGGCTGGCTACTGCGCGACCTTCTCGACGGTATCTCCGGCGCGTATCGTCCCCGACTGTACGACGCGGGTGTTGACGCCCCGTAATCGCATGTCCCGCCCCAATGGGGTGCTGACGAAGCGGAGCGCGTCCTTGCCGAACCGGTCGGCGAACTTTACGCAACCGGTGTGAGGCTTCTCAGAAATCTCGATCACCGCCGACCCGATAGACAGTCGAGTTCCGGCCGGAAGGTTCTCCATGCTCATGTCGATGTCGATCACGAGCTGATCGCCCGCGAGCGGCCAGCGGTCCTCGGACTGCGCCATGAGGTCGATTGCGCGGGAGTTGATGATCGTCACCTGGGCCTCAGGGTTCGCGCTGCCGTCAGGGGTGCTCGTGCTCCCACGGTCCTTCCACGTATCGCCGGCGAGACCGTCCTCAACGTGGAGCATGCCCTCCGTCGCGACCTCGCGCTTGTCCACGTCGGGGCGACGTACGATCATCAATAGTGTGCCGCTGTCCGCCGGGGATTGGCGGATTTGATCGAGCCCAGCATCCAACTGTTCGCCGGTCAGATGGGTAGCAACTTCCGTGGATTGGACCATGTTCTAACCCTCGTCCGACTCCTGTGCCTCGGCTTCCTCGCCCTCGGGGGCCTCCTCGCCTTCGGCGAGTTCTTCGCCCTCAAGTTCCTCTTCCTCTGCTACAGGCTCTTCCTCGATTCTCGGCTCCTGCACGGTCACGAGCAGGTCGTCATCGTCACGCAGAATCGCGATGCCTTCTTCGACCTCAAGGTCGCCAACTCGAATCGCGTCCCCGAACATTTCCAGGGGAGTGATGTCTACGATGATGGATTCCGGCATGTTCAGTGGCAGGGCGTCTACCGGCAGCGTCTGAAACGGCTGAATTATGACTCCCCCTAGCTCGCGGACGGCGTCGGACTGCCCGGTAAGGACAACCGGAACTTCGGCGGTCACACGCTCGGTTATGTCGACGTGCATGAAGTCAACGTGTAGCAAGGTGCCGTTGACAGGGTGCCACTGCACCTCCCGGACGAAGCATATGTCGCTCTCGGCGCTCCCCTCGACAACCACCTCAACGGGAATATTCGCGCCTGCCTCGGTGACTACTTTCCGCAGCGTGACTCCCGCCGCCTGAAGTGAAAGCGACTCAATGCCACTGCCGTAGTAATGTACAGGAACCACACCCTCACGGCGCAGAGTCTTGACTTTCTTGCCAACAACCTGCCTGGCCGAAAGCGTTATGCTTGGTCTCTCGTTCGTTGCCATCGTGAAAACCGCCCCATCTGTCTGTCACAAGTTGACCCCGACTCGTCGGGGCCGCGGAAAATAATTGTAGCACATCACGCGGCGGAGATTGCGTGGGGGTCGCGCGGTAGGGGCGATTCGCGAATCGCCCCTACTTTCTATCCTCTACGTGTCCGCCCCGGATAGTTCCCGCGCAGCCTTCTTCCGCCCTCGACCGCCCAGCTTTGCAAGCCAGATGCCAAGCTCGTACATCACGATTATCGGCACGGACACAATCGTCTGGTTGATCGGGTCGAAGGTCGGGGTGATGATCGCGCCCAGGATGAACGCCACTATCACAGCATACTTCCTCTGCTTCGCCAGCCAGTCGCCTGTGACCACGCCGATCCTTGAGAGGAAGAACGCCACGATCGGCGTCTGGAACACGAGGCCCATCCACAGAAGCAGCGTAAGCATGAGGTTTATGTAGGCGCCGATATTCGGGAGCGGAGTAGCGATCCCTTCACCGAAACCCAGGAGAAAGTTCACAGCGGGGGGGAACAATACTCGATGGCCGAATACCGCTCCGGCGGCAAAGGCAATGAGCGACGCGGGTAGCAGCGCGTACAGATAACGCCGCTCTTTGGGATTCAGGCCCGGCCCGACGAACATCACGATCTGATAGAGCACATACGGCAGGGCCAGGATGAAGCCCGCCAACAGCGAGACCTTGAACGCGATGCCTATGAATTCCGTCAGTTGGGTGTAGATTGGCCCATCGAAGGGAGTCTGGTCGAACCCCTTTGCCGGCTCCATGAGTAAGAGCAGTATCTGACGGTGAAAGATGAACGCGACCGCCGTTGTCACCACGACGGCGAGCACCGACTTCGTGACACGACTCCGCAGCTCGTCGAGGTGCGAGCTTATGGAAAGTCCCTTGCCGTCCTGTTCGTCCTTCACGTGTCCTGTTCCTGCGTTCGCTCGGTCTTGCTATCGCCGGACCGGCTCCCGTTGGAGCGGAATGCCACCGGACCGTCGACGGCCACTTCCGCTTCATCCGTCTCCGCAGACTCTTTGCGTGTGTCTTGATCGTTCCGAGTCGAAGACGCCCCCGACGGCGGATCTTGCTCCTCGTCGAGCACGATCTTTGGCAGCTCGTCCGTCATCCGGCGGACCTCTTTCGTTGCCTTGCCCATCAGACGGGCGGCATCAACCATCCGCTGCGGCCCCAGCAGGATGAAGGCTATCAGGGCAATCACCAGGACTTCGAGCGGGCCCATTCCAAGAATATTCACGCGACCGCCACCTCGTTAGCCACACGGACCGGACAGTTTGACGGACACCGCTCCGGCACGCGCCATTCCGGCTTCAGTGTCACGTCCACACCAACCTCCGACATCAGGCGGATTACTTCGCACAGCGGGAGTCCAACGACATTAAGGTAGCATCCGCTCAGGGCTGATACTGGCGCGAATACCGGGTCCTGTATCGCATAGCCGCCAGCCTTGTCGAACGGCTCCCCCGACTCGATGTACGCCTCCATCTCGTCTTCGGAGTATTCCCGCATCGCAACTTCGCTGCTCGTGACCGAGGATGCCCCCGCGCCTTCGCGCGACACAGTCACGCCCGTAACGACGCGATGCGAACGCCCTCGCAGCGCCGTCAGCATTGCCTGTGCCTCTGCATCATCAACCGGCTTGCCGAGGATTTTTCCTTCCAAGACGACTGACGTATCGGCCCCTATCACGAGTGCCCTCAAATGCCCGTTGGCCGCCACGGCACGGGCCTTGTCCGTCGCTATGCTCACTACGTAATCCTCAGCCTGCTCGTCGGGACTTGCCGGACGCTCGTCAATCCTCGACGGGACGATCTCGACTGCGGAGTCGAGTGCTTGTATGATCTCGCGCCTGCGCAGCGACTCCGACGCGAGCACTATGTTCGGTTCCGAAACCATGCGCCTATTGTAGCGTGTCACGCGCACTGCCGTATGTTGACGCGCGAGCATACCACGACTACACTCGTGCGCACTTACCGGACTGATCTAGACATGGACTCGAACACCATCGGAAGCATCGGCGTCATCGGCGCGGGCCTCATGGGCCACAGCATCGCCATGAACTTCGCAGTAGGCGGTCATGAGGTCGTCCTCATTGACACGACCGATGAAAACCTCCACAAGGCGATGCAAGACGTCTCTGCGACGCTGGGAGTGCTTCAGGAGCAAGGACTGGTGGACGAGACGACCGCGCAGGCCGTGCCCGGACGCATACGCACCAGCACGTCGATCGAGGGTGCGATGGACGATGTCGGATTCGTCGTCGAGGCCGTATTTGAGGACCTCGATCTCAAGCGGCGCATCTTCGCCGACCTCGACACGCACTGCCCGCCCCACGCCGTCCTGACGAGCAACACGTCGTCGTACATGACCAGCCAGCTTGCGCCGTCCACCAATCGCCCCGACAAGGTCGTGGTCGCCAACTGGTGGAACCCCGCGCACCTGTTGCCCCTCGTCGAGGTCGTGCGCGGCCCTGACACCAGCGACGAGACCATCGAGATTACCAAGAGCGTCCTCGAAGGAATCGGCAAACGGCCCGTTGTTCTGCAGAAGGAGTCGCTCGGCTTCATCGGCAACCGGATGCAGTTCGCCCTGCTCCGTGAGGCGCTCTCCGTGGTGGACAAGGGCATCGCTTCGGCGGAGGACGTGGATACCGTCGTCAAGACCGGTTTCGGCAGGCGGCTCGCCGTGGCGGGGCCGTTGGAGGTCTTCGACATCGCCGGATGGGACACCATCTCGCACATCATCGACGAGCTGTACCCCGATCTCGACACGAGCGATGAAAACTCGCCCACGATCACCGAGATGCTGGAAAGGGGCGACCTCGGCGTCAAGTCGGGACAAGGTTTCTACGAATGGAACGACGAGGCTGTGGCAGCCCTCCGACAACGGATCACCCATGCCCTGGCCGCCATCGACCGCTTTGATTAGTGTTCTGTGTCAGAGATTCATCGAACAAATCAGCGCGTGAAAATCCCCTCTCCCGTCGTAGGAGAGGGCTAGGGTGAGGGTACCTCCCCGGAACACATCCATCCAATTTATGTAATGAACTTCAGAAACAGGATGCTAGGAGTCAACCCATGATTAAGCAGCTTCACCACACCGGGTTCGTCGTGACCGACCGCGATAAGTCCGTCGCCTTCTACCGCGACGTGGTCGGCCTGAAACTCATAGCAGAGTACGAGCGCATCGGCCCCGGCATTGACGCCGTCATCGGCTACGAGAACACCCACCTGATAATCGCGAACCTCGACCTCGGCGGAGGCCACATCCTGGAGATCATTCAGTACCTGAACCCGCCTCCCTCCGAGCGGCCCACCACGGAGCGCAACACCATCGGCGCTCCCCACGTCGCGGTCCTCGTCGACGACATCGAGGCCGTCCAACGTAGGCTCATCGAGGGCGGCGCAAGGCCCATGAACCCGCCAGCCGAGCTTGCCCCAGGCCGCGTCGCCTGCTACATCCAAGACCCCGACGGCAACTGGCTGGAGCTCCTGCAGTTGGGCTAGGAAGTCCAAGAGGGTGTCTAATAGGCTGCCGGGAAACCGTTCATGTTTCGACAAGCTCACCCTGAACTATCCTTCGACAGGTTCAGAGCTTGCCCTCTACCCAACACGGGGACGAACGAAACCTTTGGGAATTACATTCCAAACAGAACCTTGTGACAATGACGCGAATTAAGCCAAGGCTCGTAAAGGGTAGTTTACAGGCCCTCGCCGTACTTGTTTTCCTTTACTTTCTTAACGCGACCTACCAGGCGGACTTCTACAATCCGCTGCTGTTGGGTGTGGAGCTAACGATTGGCATTCTGTGGCTTATCTTGTGTTACGCGCTGAGCAGAACTTTTGGTATCGTTACGATTTTAGCGTTGAGTTTCGCGGCTTACATTCTCTGGGGTGTTTTCATTGAAAGCGTTCCTACGAGCGACTTCCTAAATATCTACAAGGATGCAGTCAGTGTGAGTTCAGGGACTTTCGAGCAGTTATTCGGCGGGAAATCGCCAACTGCCATAGGATACCACGCTCTATTTCACTGGCTGCTGGGACCGACCAATTTGACGAACTACATAGCGTCGTCAGTGGCTTGGACCGGCGGTGTCGCCTTCACGTACAAAACCTTGAGATACTTCGTGGACGATGGGCAAAAGGTTAGGTTTATATGCGCCGGTCTGGCACTTTGCCCTACTTTCATGGTGTTTTCACCAGTCGTCAGCTCGGAATCGGTCTTCTTTCTGCTTTCTGCCGTTTGCGCATGGCTGATTTCGCGGCACCTGACCGGGAGAGGCCCTTTCCCGTATCTGTACATCTTCCTTGGGATAGCGACAGCCGCTCTGTTCCTAACACGAGGAAACGGGGCTCTGGGCCTGACAGTCTGCATCTTCGTAATCGGCGCCGGGTGGAGGTGGTCTTCGGCGAACGCTAAAGAAGGAGCATTTCCACCGGCATCCCGGAGTTTTCGACACGCCCTGGCCCTTTGCTCGATAGTGTTCGTTTCATTTTTCGTAGTCTGGTTTGCTCATGGGTATCTTTCTCACTTGAGTGGAAAAGGGTTCCAGCTCTCGGTGACAAAATGGGCTGGACTCAATCTCCCTTTTGGGACCAATATCGAAGAAGGTGGCCGATTTAACCTTGCCGACAGGGACCTTGTTGGATATACCGGTAGAATGAATGCTGATATCAATAGGAGGGCATTGGAGATCGCAATAGAGCGAATAGAGAAGGACCCGGTAGGGATCATATCATTAGCGCTGACTGATAAGGTGGCGCGTCTTTGGGACCGAGAACATAGGCTCTACATATGGGCGATTGGAGATGTGGACCTTCCCTATGAACATTGGCGTTTTTTCTCAGTATCTCCCGGTCTCCGTTTTTCAATGATAACCGAGTATATTGCCGACGAAAGCCAACCACTGAAGTTTAGGGTTGGTCCGCTTGTACTACTCAGTCTGGATGGGGTCTACCGGGTGACGCTTTTACTGTTCTTGCTAATGCTCGCAAGAGAAGTGCGCCGACCTAGCATACTCCTTGCCCTGGGGCTGATTGTCCTTCTACTGTGGGTGCCGCATATCCTTATCGAGGTTCGGCCGCGTTTTCACATGGCAATGACTCCATTCATAGTCGTTGGCTCAATGTTGTTCGCCTACGATCTGTGGGATCGCCGACGCGAGTGGTACGGTTCTATACGTCGTCTGCAGGAACGGTGGTTGGGGAACCGGGCAAAATAGCCGACCAACGCCGTTCATGGTGAGCCTGCCCCGTGCTGGATACGGGGGTGAACGGAACGCTTTTTAGACGCCCCCTAATTCGGCTGCAGCGACGGCGCTTTCAGGGGCGGAGCGAGCTGATGCGGCTCAAGATGGAACGCCTCTTTGCGGTAGACCTGCAAGCGGTACGACTCGAAGTCGGGCACCCACATGAGGGCATTCTCATCGACGCGGACGGAGCGTGGGCCACGGAACATCTTCTCCGTCTCCAGGTCGGCCATGGTGCGGAGACGGACGGTGCGGAGGCGTGTCCGCATCGCGGCGATGGCGGGCTCGGAGAGCGTGGCGTCGCCGGTGAACTGCTGGACGTACCGGCCCTCGGGAGTGAATAGCTGGATGCGGTTGTTTCCCCAGTCGCAGACGTAGATGTCGAAGTCGTGGTCGACGGTCAGTCCCGCAGGACGCACGAACTCTCCCCTGCCGGTTCCGGTGCTGCCGAACTCGAAGATGAACTCGCCGTCGGGCGTGAACTTCTGCACCCTGTCATTGCGCCAGTCGGAGACATACACGTCGCCGTCGTCGTCGATGGCCACGCCCCACGGCATGTTGAACTCACCCTCACCCGTGCCGAAACTGCCCCAGCTATTGAGGTAGCGTCCGTCCTTCGTGAACTGCTGGACGCGATGGTTCATGGTATCGACGACATAGATATTCTCGTCGGCGTCGAACGCCAAGCCGGATGGACGGTTCAGTTGGCCGTCCTCCGTGCCGTATTCGCCCCAGCGATCGAGAAAGTCGCCGCCCTTAGAGAATATCGAGACCATGTGACACGCCTCATCGGTAACGTAGAGGTTGTCCTCGCCGTCGAGGACAACCTGCACCGGCATGAACAGCCCCCCCTCGTCCACGGAAATAACGTCCCCGTTGCTGCCGTACTCGACACTGCTAACGCGCTGGCCGATGGTGCCGAGGTCCTCATGGTCGATGTTCGTTATGCGAATGGGCGCGGCGCCCAGCACGTAGACACGACCGTCCCCTCCGAACGCCACATCGAGGGGATCGTCGATGACGTTCTTGACCCCGACCGTCTTCAAATACGGGAATCCGGCTCTGAGTAGTGCGTATGGCTGTGGCATCGTGCTCTCCTTTCAAATACTGCTTATCAGCCCAACATGCGGGCGTCGGCAACGTACAGGCGTCTCGCGGAACCTTCGCAGGTCAACAGGCGCCCCTCAAACTCGATATCTTCTCCTATACGAACTCCGAGAACGTCGGCGGCCTCCACCGGCAGCTGCACGAACGCCTTGACCGTGCGGCTCCCGTACTGCTGCTTTATTTCGTAGACATCCAATTCGGCCTTCGTTCCGCCTCCGTCCCCAAACTCGAAGTCGTACGAGTATGTGCTCGCGCGGCGGGCAGTGCCCTTCCAGCGGACCGTCGCGTCCTTGTACCGGTCGTCGAACAGCCGGTTGGCCGCATAGCTCATCATGTTGGGATCGAAGAGCTCTTCGCACACCGACGCCACGTCGAGGCGCAGGCCGTCCGGCGGGCCACTCGGTTGGGAGACAGGCTCCGGTTCGCCAGGAACGGACGTGACCGCGACGGGTTCAGGCGGCCTGACCGGCTCCGCGGGCTCCGGCACGGATGCAGTCACAGGGGATGGGGCCGGAGGCACACTCGGCGGGGGTGGCGGTTCCGGCACGCGAGGAGCGGGCGGAGGAACGGCTGGCTCCGGTGGTGTCGGCGTACTCGTTACTCTCAGCGGTGTAGGCCGAGATGGCGTACTGGGTGCGCTCGGCTTCGTAGGTGTCTCAGCAATCCTCATCGGCGCGGGCGCGGGACGGGACGGGGTAGGACGCTCAAAACCGGTGCGAGCGGGAGTTGGGGATTGCGCTTGTGCGCTTCGGTGCGCGCGGGTTGGTTGTCGCGTCGTCGCGCTTGGCCTGGTCGCGGCGGGACGGGGCCGTTGGGCTGCCGGTCTCGGTCGCGCTTTTCGGGGCCTTCTGACTATTTTCTCCGACCCCGGTATCGCTTTAATGGCCTTGTCAACACTTTCGAGCAACTTTTGGGCCTTGTACAGTAATCTCTGCTGCTCGGCCATCAGCTGCTGTTGGCTTTCCTCGGTCTCCAGGTCGCCCCCGGCAAGTGAAGCGACAAAATTACGCTGTCCGACGTACTCCTCCATCTTCCTGTAAAATGCTCTTGGGGTCTCCCTTTTGGAGAGACCCGGAGCGGTGCTCCACGCCGATGCCGCTTCCGTCACCATTCCCTGGTTGCTTACGACGTCGGTCAACTCGTCCTGAATCGGGAACCACATCCTGTTCAGTATGTCTGCTCCGCCGTACTGCTCCACAAGAGTATCTTGCTTGTTGTATGCCCTTTGAACTACAAAACCCAGTCCTATAAGAAGAATGGAAAAAAGGGCGATGATGATGGCCAGCCCCTGGTGGAAATAGTTGTAAAGGAGCACGATAAAGATGATGCCCACTACGATGGTGAAGATTAAGGAACGTCTATAGGTCATAGTCGGTCACGCCGAGAGTTTCTTTCCAAGCGTATCGAACGAAAAATCTTCCGGTTCAGTCCACCATGCGGGCATCGGCGACGTACAGGCGTCTGGCGGACCCCTCGCAGGTCATCAGGCGGCCCTCGAACTCGATATCTTCTCCGATGCGCGCGCCAATTCTATCGGCATCCTCCGTGGGAAGCTGCACGAATGCCTTCACCGTGCGGCTCCCGTACTGCTGCTTCACCTCGTAGACGTCCAACTCGGCCTTCGTGCCGCCTCCGTCCCCGAAGTTGAAGTCATAGGAGTACGTGCTCGCACGCCGCGCAGTCCCCTTCCATCGAACCGTCGCGTCCTTGTACCGGTCGTCGAACAGTCGGTTGGCCTCGTAGCTCATCACCTTGGGATCGAAGAGCTCTTCGCATACCGACGCCACGTCGAGGCGCAGGTCGTCCGGCGGGCCGCTCGGCTGGGAGGCAGGCTCCGGTTGGCTGGGAGCAGGTGCGGCGACGACGGGTTCAGGCGGTTTGACCGGCATCGCAGGCTCCGGTACCGACGCAGTTACAGGCGAAGGGACCGGAGGAACGCTCGGCGGGGGTGGCGGTTCCGGCTCACGAGGGGTCGGCTCCGGCGGCGCGGGCGTATCCGTGATCTTCAAGGGAGCAGGTGCGGGAGGCGCGCTCGGCGTTATAGGACGTTCCGGTTCTGCGGGAACCCCAGGGGGCACGACAGGTTCGGGTGGCTTTGGCGTATCCGTGATCCTCAGCGGTGTAGACGCAGGACGGGACGGTGGACGAGGCGCGCTCGGCTTCGTGGATGTCTCGACGGCGCTCTTCATGGTTGCAGGCGCGGGACGGGACGGAGACGGTCGAGCGCTGACGGTGCGTGTGGGAGTCGCCGTCTGCGCATAGGTGGTCCCGCGTGCGGGGGTCGGCTGTCGCGTCGTCGTCCTCGATCCGGTCGTGGCGGGCCGTGGCCGTTGAGCCGAAGGTCTGGGTCGCGCCGCGTTGGCCCGTCTGACGGCCTCCTCGGAGCCCGGTATGAGTTTGATGACCTTCCTGGCCTCATCATGCAGCTCTCGGCTTATGAACAGGAGATTCTGCTGCTCGATTTCCTGCTGTTTGCGTCTCTCTTCCGTTTTGGAGGCACTCGCTACCAGTGCCGCAACTCTCGCCCTCTGGTTGACGTACCGTTCCATTCCCTGATGGAACGTGGCCGGCGTCTGCTGCTTGAAAAGGTTCGGAACGCCGGTCCACACCGATGACGCCGCCGTCACGCTCCCACCCATTCTCACCACCTCGGACAGTTCGTCTCGTACCGGAATCCACATCCTGTCCAGCAGGTCGGACTGCCGGTCCTTCTTCACCCGTACCTCGGATTTGCCGATTGCCCGCGTGGTCACGTACCCGGCCCCTACGACGATAAACGCCAAAACGATCGCCAACCCGGGGGAAATCACAAAGGCCGGCACGAACAAGATAATGCCCATGACAACGGCGATATTCCTGAGCGTGGTGTTGCTCATGTATCCGGTCCCTTAGTTGAACACCGGAAGCTGCTCGAACGTCCCGCCCACGATGGGCTTCGAGTCCAGGCCGAGGTACTGCTCCAGGATGGTCGAGTAGAGACCGCGGAAGTCGTAGGTGTGCGCCAGGTCTTCACCATTGGCGAGCTTGGGCTGCTCCAGCGACGGGTACTCGGCGTACAGCCCGCCGGATACCATGTTGCCGATGAGGAACGCGCCCCCGCCCGAGCCGTGGTCGGTGCCCGACCCGTTGTCTGCCAGCCGGCGCCCGAACTCCGTCCAGACGAGCATGAGAACGTTGTCCGCCGCGTCGTGTTCTTCGAGGTCCTGGAAGAAGTCGACGATGGCGCGGGAAAGCTCGACCATATCCTGCTCGTGGGTCATCTCCTGGCGCGAGTGCGTATCGTAGTCGCCGTGGCTCGTGTGGAAGACTCGTGTGCCCAGATCGGCCAGATGCACGCGCGCGATGTCCCGTAGGCTCTTTGCCAGCGGGTTGGAGGCGTACTCGACGTCCGACTTGTACATCGCCGGGGCCTTCTTGAGGTCGTCTGCGCCGCTGAGCACTCCTTGGCCCGTCTCGGAGAGGTAGTCCATGACCGGCCCGGTGCCCGCCACCGGCGCGTACATCCTCTTGAACCGCTCAAGCGACAGGCTCCGTCGGTCCGGATCGGGTATGCTCGTCATCAGGCCGTAGTTGTCGAGATCGGCAACCGAGGTTACCGGAACGCCTTTCGATACGAAGGACTGAGGCAGACCACGCCCGAAGTTTACTCCGGTCAGGGAGTTCTGCTTTTCAGGGTCCATCTCGCCGATGGCCTGTCCGAGCCATCCCTCGGTCGCGATGGTCTCCGGCTCGCACGTGTGCCAGATGTACGTGCTGCGGAAGTGCGACCTGCTGGAGTCCGGGTATCCGACCCCCTGCACGACCGCCATCTTGCCAGCGTCGTACATATCCTTGAGCGGCGCGGCGTGCGGATTGAAGGCTAGGGTGTCGTCGATGCGGAGCACCTCCTCTTGGGAGAAGGCGAGGCCAGGCCGCGCGTCGTGATAGAGCGGGTTCGTGTAGGGAATGACCGTGTTCATGAAGTCGTTCCCGCCGACCAACTGCACGATTACCAGTACGGGGTCTCGCTCTGCGGTTGTCATTATGGTTCTCCTTTCGTGAGAACGCTTACGATTCTGCGTACGGTGCCGCCCGTCTATCCGAACTGGAATTCCCGCGTCGATACGATAAGCTGAAGCATGTTGACGATTCGCTCGTCGGTCGCCTCGCGGTTGCCGTTGAAGACCACGTTGCCCTGGGCCGCCGCCTCTTCGATCAACTCCTGTCGCGTGTCGTCTCCGACCTCGATGGGCCCGATGAGATCGAGACACCCGTCCACAAGCTCCTCCGGCGTCAGCGTGCTGCCGTTCCGACCTCGCAGGCGCTCGATGATATCCCGTATGCCCGGCTTGTCGGGATCGGACACCTCATCGACGGCGAAGTTGACCCGCTCGTTCAGCGTGCCCCCGTTGATCCAGCCTGACCCCGTCTGCCAGCCCTCAACCGTCAGGGGCCCCATAAGCTGCTGTCCCATGAGAGCGGTCGCACCGGCGTAGTGGTCTATGCCCGGGTTCGGCTCGCGGTACGTGCCGATGAGCTTGAGGACGCCGCCCACGAGCTCGGTCGGACTATTTACCTTGTCTAATCGCGCGTTCTTGAAGA
>VXLM01000035.1 GCA_009841605.1 Dehalococcoidia bacterium | reverse complement strand
TTCTTTGTACCAAACTCTCTTTCCATTACTAAACAAAAACCCCCCCAGCCACCCCCCCCCACGCCCCCCCCCCCCCCCCCCCCGCCTCCACCCCGCGCACTTTTTCATTCCAAGCGGTGCCGGTTGACAACCGACATGAATTATTCCGAACGTAGCGCCCCCCTGTCATTCCGAACGCAGCGCAGCGAAGTGAGGAATCTAAAATCCGTGTCCTCCAAGCGAAGTCACGTAGCTGGAACGGCCCTCGATCACGAAACCAAGCCACCCTAGATTCCTTGCTGCCCTCGCAATTGCAGACTGCCCTCTCAATGATGCGAGGCATGTGAAAGCGGGAATCCAATACCCCTGTTAGCCCGCCACGCCCTCGGTGGAGGATCCCCTCACTCCCTCCGATTTGACAGGCAAGAACACATGTACCACACTAAATACAGGCGGTCGCCCACCGCCAAGTCCTCGCAGAACGAGGAAATGGAACAAAATGGAACAAAAATAAAGAAAAATCTCTTTGGGCGGGTGCTCACCCCTGCCCATCCTGCATCCCTTCGATCACCCGGCTAACCCCGTCCAACTTTACAATAACGAGAGAAAATGTCACAAAATGCCACACCATGCCACAAATTTACGAAAATGCCTCGCGTATCTCCATCCGACATCCTCCTCAACCTTGGACTGTGCCTCCGTAGTTGCGCGAGTGCCACCCGGACCGCCCGGCAGTGCAATCTACTCCATGACCTCAACCCGTCATAGATGCCGATCGCGCCCATGTTACAATCGCACCTATAACCACTAACCACACTTACGACAACAGCGAGGGGACACGTGAGCGCGAACATCATCGACGGGGCGAAGATTGCGGCCGATGTGCGGGCCGAGGTAGGTGAAGACGTCAAGGCATTTTCCCAACAGCACGGCTTCGTCCCGCACCTCGCCGTCGTCCTCGTCGGCGAAGACCCGGCCTCCAGGGTCTACGTCCGCAACAAGCACCGCGCCGCCGCCGAGGCCGGCATGACCACCAGCGACGTGACGATGCCCGCGTCGACGACTCAGGGTGACCTCATAGCCGAGGTCCGTCGGCTCGGCGACGACCCGAACGTCCACGGCATCCTCGTCCAGCTTCCCTTGCCTGATCACCTCGATCAGTACCCCGTCATCGAGACCATTGACCCGCTGAAGGACGTGGACGCCCTCCATCCCTTCAACGTCGGTCTGCTGTCCCAGGGTCGCGAGCGGTTCGCACCGGCGACTCCCGCCGGCATCCGCGAGATGCTCATCCGCGACGGGCACGACCCCGCCGGCAAGCACGTCGTCGTCGTCGGGCGCAGCGAGATCGTCGGCAAGCCCATCGCCTCCATCCTCATGCAGAAGCAGTCTGGCGCCGACGCCACCGTCACCGTCTGCCACTCCCGCACCATCGACATGCCTTCCATCACCCGCCAGGCTGACATCCTCATCGCCGCAATAGGGCGACCCCACTACATCACCAGCGACATGGTCAAGGACGGCGCGGTCATCATCGACGTCGGAATCAATCGCATCGATGCCCCGGAGCGCAGGCGCGGCTACCGTCTCGTCGGCGACGTCGACTTCGACTCCGTATCCGAAAAAGCGGCGGCCATCACCCCGGTGCCCGGCGGCGTCGGTCCCATGACCATCGCCATGCTCCTCCGCAACACCCTGAAAGCCGCCAATCTGGCTGCCGACGGCCCATAGCCGCACGTCGTTCATCTGAGAACAGGGTGAAGCCATGAAAGAAAACCCTGACTGGGAAGCCGATCAACGACGGCTTGAAGAGGGTGTCCAAAGGTACGAAGCCCGATTGGCGGAAGCGGAACGGGCTGGGGTGAACGCCCATGGTGTCCATGCGCGCGGCATCGGGAGAGTGCGCAGCCTGGTGCTGGCAGTGTTCACCGCTGCGGTGGTCGTCGGCGTGATAGTCGCGGTCTACGTGCTGGTAAGCGGAACTGCCACTGAAGAACCGCCTTTCCTGCAATGCGAAACTCCTGAAGACTGCCCCGCGCCGTTAGAGTAAACGGGTACCCCGGAAAGCGCTCGATTGACGTTGCGCCGATCCCGTTGCTACCATGCGCCGGGAGTTCGACATGACCGACAACGTCCTCACCGCAGACCTCGACGAAATAGACCGCCTCATCAACGGCTGCACCCTCTGCACGCTCGGCTCCAAGAGGACGATGGCCGTGCCCGGCAACGGCTCCCGCACGTCCGACCTGATGTTCATCGGAGAGGGGCCAGGCTACTACGAAGACCAGCAGGGCCTCCCGTTCGTAGGACGCGCGGGGCAGCTCCTCAACGAGATGCTGGCGACAATCGGCCTGAGACGCGAGGACGTCTTCGTCACCAACATGATCAAGTGCCGCGCGCCCAACAACCGCGACCCGCTCCCAATAGAAATCAGGTCCTGCGGCCCCTATCTCGACAGGCAGATAGAACTCATCGCCCCCAAGGTGATCGTCACGCTCGGCAGGTACTCCACGGCGAAGTTCTTCCCCGACGAACCCATCGGCAAGCTGCGGGGAACTCCCGCCAACTGGAACGGCATCACCATCTACCCGATGTACCATCCCGCCGCCGCCCTTCGGAATTCAACTATCCGCGGCGCTCTCGAACGCGACTTCCTCAAGCTCCCCAGCCTGCTGGAGGTCACGCCCGCACCGACGCCTGCCACGCCTTCCCCTCCCCCCCCCGCCGCGCCCCACCCCCCACAGCATTCTCGTATACACATCTGACGC
>VXLM01000113.1 GCA_009841605.1 Dehalococcoidia bacterium | reverse complement strand
GGTTCAGGCGTGTGTTCGAGCACCAGGCGCGAAGGGAACATCAGGTAGGTGCCCGGCGACCGCTCATAGGGGACGCAGGCGTTGGTATACAGGTGCTCGTCGGGCACCTCTCCGGTATCTATCAGTTCAAGGTCGCTCCAGTTGAGGAAATCGTCCGATGTAGCGCGCCTTATCCAGCGAACCCCGCCCTTGAAGGGGCCGTCTGACCCGCCGACACCTCTCGTGTAGATCACGTACTGATTCGCCCACTCGTCCCAGAAGACAATGTTGAATGAATCAAAGGGGGCGTCGGTGAGGATCGGCGCGTCCTGCATCAATCCCCAGTTGATGCCGTCCGGCGACGACAGTGCGAGAACGCAGGGCCCGGGCGCGCCCAGCTGTTCTCCCTCCATACGTCCTGTCCGCACGACGCCCTTGTACCGTCGTTCGGGTGGTTCGGCGGGGTTGTCGTCTTTGAAGACGCAGAGGTTTGCGCCCGGCTTCATCCAAATGAGGTTGTTGTCCTTCGATCCATTGAACTCGAGCAGCCCCAAGATCGGTTTCTCCCAGTGGATGCCGTCCGTGCTTTCGGCATATGCCGTGTGACGCGGACTGGTCCCTCTTGCATCGGAGCCTTCGCGATCGCATCGGTAGTACCCGCGGTAAAGGTCGCCGTCACGAATGATCGACATGTACGCGACGCTCGCCTCATCCCACGGCTTGTCGCCCGCGAGCACCGTTTCTCGTCGAGTGGGTGAGTGCATGACCCTT
This sequence comes from Dehalococcoidia bacterium, assembly GCA_009841605.1. GTDB lineage: Bacteria > Chloroflexota > Dehalococcoidia > Lucifugimonadales > VXLM01 > VXLM01. Next base: position 27,384 of record VXLM01000113.1, on the reverse strand, counting down.
TTCGCGCCGCTCATGGAGTCGATGGCGAGGTCATCGAGAAACAATTGTCGATTGGTTCCGATGTCAATGGGATTCTGCACGTGTCTAGTCCTGCTACGAAGAGCGACTCGCCTTCTATGCCTATGCTTTGCGAGGTTGCTGGTGGGGTAGTAATCTGGTGTTGCGGATGCTACGGCCAACCCTACCTGTTGATTGTCGGGTTGACGGAAATTCAGCCAAGCTATAGCCTACCGAGCCCCACAACATAAGTCTACCGTAGCGACGTAACTTTTCGATGGCTTCACCATTTCGAGAACTCTGGAGGGCGAAGCAATATGGCTGTCGTCGGGACTGTTCTTGGGACAATTAGCATACTGTGCTGTACCATTTTGTTATTCGTTTCTCCGTATTTGATATTCGCGGCCCCTGTCTGTGCAGGCGTAGGCCTGACACTCTCATGGGTGGCTTTCCGGGATACGCGAATGCTCTCAACGGGCGTTGAAGGTCTTCCAAAGGTGGGACTGGTGGTCAACATTGGCGCTGTTTTGTGCGTAATCGCCTGGGTTGCCTTGTTCATTCAGGAGGGAGTTTTCTCCTAGGTCTCACGCCTAAGTCCCTTTTGATCTCGGCGACGTAACGATCTCGCACCTGGGACCGCTCGCCCGGCTGAGTCTATGATCAAGCGTCGCGAGTTGGCACCCGAACGCCTCGGCGATCGCCACGTACCATGCGTCGTAGCAGGTGAGGTTTTCGCGCAGTTCCCAGACTCGCTCAGCGAACGGGGCGAACGGGAATAGGTCGAGTTCGAGGCGAAGCAAGGATGCGTGTGCAAAAGAAGCCTCGACGTGGGATATCTCGCGAGACCGTTCCAGGCGACGGAGGACATTGCTGGCCTCGACCAGAACCAGTTCGGGGGCGATCAACGGTTCTTCAACTACGACCGCTTCCGACCACGCGCCGTCTAAGCCCGAATCCACGAGGGCCGAGACTAGGACACATGAATCTACGACCTTGGTCAAGTCCTGTCAGCGTCCCGGGCGGTCAGAATGGCGGAAGTTGGGACGTGAGTCCCATATGCTGCCTTGCGTTCGCGTATTTCTCGCACCCATTCGTCAACCGACGGGCGGGACGCTATGCGCTCCAACTCTCCGCGCAGAAACTCTTGCATGGACTGGCGTTGAAGCGACGCGCGAACCGCAAGCTCGTCGCGGACGGCTTCGGGGACACCCCTTATGGTGATCTGAACTGCCATGTCATAACTCCTTTGAATGCATTATGACAGCATTGCAAGCGTTCTGCAAGCATCACAGTCTTCTCTATACCATTCAGAGGGCAGGAGTGAGGGCAGATACCCCTTACGCCTCCCAGTACACCATCTCCATCGCCAGCCCCTCGCAGTCCGTCGGCGGACATTCGGGCATCGTCCGAAGCCGCCCATGACAGAACCGTGCAGTCACCGCCGCTACGAGAGCATCGAGTATGTCGTCACTGGCCACACACTTCCTGCGGAATTGAGTAAGGGCCTTCTCATAAATGTCTCTGGTTCGGGGTTCCGTACGCTTAAGAACACCGATACGCTCGTTTCGTCCCTTCTTAACTTTCTTCCGATGCTTCATTGGGTCACGCTTATTGAATGCCCAGAAGCAAATCTCAGGATGCACTTCTCGCACCTCTGGTGTCGCGTTCGAGCCACGGCCCCTTAGCACCTTATCGACTTCGCCAATCTTTGGGGCTATTGCGAAGGATTGCCAGCTTACTCCTTTCATGGCGACTCGACGCTCAATCTTGTTGGCTGCACGGTAGGCGGTCTTGCTCTTGTCCTTAGGAGACTTCGCCGTCAGCCTTACCGTCTGCCGTGTCATCGCCGAGAACACACTCGACCTGCGATCTCCAAGCACTTTACGAGCCTTGGAGTCACACTCTCGTCCGCCCGGTTCCTCAGGCAGCCCAATCGGAATATCCACCAACACAAGACTTGCTTCGCTGTAGTAGCCCAATAGCTCGCTGAACGCCGGAAACACCTTCAGCTCATAGCCACCTAGTGAGTCGAACCCAACGCTGAACCACCCCGACGGACAGCCGTCCACACCGACGTAGTCACTCTTTGGCATCTCGTTATCCTTTATTTTGAACCATGCAGATTGCTACGGTTCAGTCACCGTGAGAACTTGGTTCGGAACTCCCACAGGCGAACGCGCACACGAGAAACACGGCGAACACGGTCTCGCGCCAATGAGAGAATTACATCAGTATTCGTGCCTGCGAGGAGTGCAGGGGATTCTACCAGAGAGCGCCCTCCCTCGGCATGAGCTTGTATAACCCAAACACGGGTTCGAGTTCCTCATTCTCCTTGACGCTCCAAACGAGCCGCCGCTACAATGGAAGCCGCCGCACCTTTAGCTTCTTCGTCGCGCACGCACGTGGCCCGCTAGCTCAATCAGGCAGAGCAACTGACTCTTAATCAGTAGGTTCTCGGTTCGATTCCGAGGCGGGTCACTTTACCCCGGCGTTTCCTACCGTAGGCAGAACCACATTGGGTATTGATTACAGTTCGTCTAACTGGACGCGAACCAGTCGGCGAGCTGCTGGCACTTTTCACTAGGTCGCTCAATTGAACTTTAGAGTGAGAGCCTGTCAATTATACGGTGGAGGCGCTTTGCCATAAGGCTCTGCCTCATTGTTCATGGCTACTTCAGAAGTTTGCACCTCAGGATTCCGCTCCGTCTGATCCTTGTCATCCATTGGAACAAAGATCCGACGAACAGGCACTCTGCAGGTTTCGTGTGCTCCCCTACGAGGTCGGAACTGTCCGGGTGAGGTTCCTGTAGAATCACATAACCTTCGAGAGTGAAGAGATAAGCCATGACCACTCGTGTGTTACAACGTCTGATGGGACCTCGAACGAGGGTGCCCTTACGACAGTACGGTGCTCTCCTGCTCAAGTACATTCGGCAGCAGAAGGGCCTCGTGGCGCTCTCGTCCGTGCTAATCTTGGCCAACATCGGCCTCCAGCTCGTCAACCCGCAGATCATGCGGTACTTCATTGACGAGGCGGTGGCGGGTAGTCCCCTAGGCAGACTCGTGGCTGCCGCCGGAGTTTTCATCGCCGTGGCCCTGGTGCAGCAGGTCATCGGCGTGCTGGCGACCTACACGAGCGGCCAGGTCGGGTGGAATGCCACCAACGCCCTGCGGTCCGACCTCGCGCGTCACGCGCTTTCGCTCGACATGCCTTTCCACAACAGCCGCACGCCGGGTGAGATGATCGAGCGCATCGACGGGGACTCGGAGACGCTCGGAGGGTTCTTTTCCACTTTTGCCGTCCATATTCTGGGCAACATCATCATGCTGGTGGCCGTCCTCGCGCTCCTGTTCCGCGAAAACTGGCTGGCCGGTCTCGCACTTTCGACGTTCGCGTTCGTTTCGATAGTGGTCATCATACGCATGCGAAACGTGTCCGTAGCGAGCTGGAGGGCCAACCGAGAGGCGAGCACTGAGACGTACGGGTTCATCGAGGAGCGTCTCGCGGGTCGGGAGGACATACGAACAAGTGGCGCCCAGTCCCATATCATGAAAGGTTACTTCGACCATATGTGGTCCTGGTTCCGCGTCCGCGTCAGGGCATACGCAATTGCCAGTGTTGTCGCGAATACAGCGCAGTTCATCAACAGCGCGAGCTTGGCCTTGTCGTTGCTCGTTGGGGCCTATCTGTTCTACGAGGACTGGATCACCATCGGCACTGTATTCCTCATTTACCAGTACTCGAGATTGCTCAATCGGCCAGTCAATAGTGTGTCCTACGAGATGGAAGAACTCCAGCAAGCCGGGGCGAGCGTCATCAGAATCCACGACCTTCTCAGCGCCCGTCCAGAGGTTATCGATGGACGTGGTGTCCGTTTCCCCGATGGCCCGCTCCCGGTTCGGTTCGATTCCGTCTCTTTTGCATACGGCAGCGGTGAGTCGGTCCTGCGCGATGTGACCCTAAACTTCCGAGCAGGAAGGGTACTTGGACTCCTTGGAAGAACGGGAAGCGGTAAGACTACGATGACGAGGCTCCTCTTTCGCCTCTACGACCCCGACGAAGGCAGGGTACTCATAGGAGGAGAAGACATCAGAGAGGCGCGGATTTCCGATCTCCGCGCTAGGGTTGGCCTCGTACCGCAGGACGTCCGGCTCTTCCATGGAACGGTGCGTGACAATCTGACGTTCTTCGACCGGAGCGTGCCTGACGTTCATCTGCTCAACGTGCTCGGCGAGATGAACCTGACGCGATGGTACGACACGTTGCCTGACGGCCTCGACACGATGCTCCAACCGGATGGCGGTGGCCTCTCTTCCGGTGAAGCACAGCTGCTCGCCTTCGCGCGAGTATTCCTCAAGGACCCTGGTCTCGTGATCCTCGACGAGGCCACGTCGCGACTAGACCCCAGTACCGAGGCATCCATCAAGCGAGCTATAGACAGGTTGGTCCGTGGAAGAACCGTCTTGATAGTCGCCCATCACCTGGCTACCATTCAGAGGTGTGACGACATCGTAATCCTCGAAAACGGACGGCTCGTGGAGGCCGGAGAGCGGGAGGCACTTGCGTCTGATCCGACCACCCGCTTCCACCGTCTTCTTCAGACCGGTCTCAAGGAGGTCCTGTCATGAGCACATGGAGGTACCTCACTTCTCTCTCGTGGACGTTCAAGTGGACGCTTGCACTCGACCTCTTGGGCTCGGTAGTCGTAATCGTCGGGCTTGAACAGGCAGTCGCTCTGACCTTGAGAGAGGTCTTCAATACCCTAACCGGGGATGCGATGACGTCTCTGAGCGTGTGGACCCTCTGCGCGGTGCTGGTAGGGTTTGCGGCTGCCCGTTTTGTGGTGTTCGTGGGCACATTCGCCCTGCAGTTCGCCAACGAGTTCATGATCGGTGCCCTCTTGCAGAGAAACGTTCTCGCACATCTCATGAATTTGCGTGGTGACCGCCTCCTTCCCGCATCGCCTGGCGAGGCCGTGACCAGATTCCGCGATGATGCCTCAAGTGTCGGCGGGTTTCTTATTGCGCCGAAATTCATCGCTTCGCAGGCCGCATTCGCCGCAGTCGCGGTCTTCATCATGATTCGCATCTCTCCTGTAATAACGCTTGTTGCGTTCATTCCCCTGATAGTGATACTCACCATCTTTATCGTCGCCAGAACCCTGATTGGACGGACGCGAAAGAGAAGCCGCGAGGCAACCGGCGACGTGGTCGGCTTCCTCGGCGAGATGTTTGGCTCCGCCGAGACAATCAAGGTCGCGGGAGCCGAGCCGCATGTCCTCGGCGAGCTCGACCGCGTGAACGCGGCGCGCAAACACGCCGGGCTGAAAGACACACTGCTTACTCAGACACTAGGCGCCATCTTCCTCAACGTGCAGAGCTTTGGTACGGGCGCAATTCTCATCGTCGCCAGCCAGGCAATACTCAGTGGGCAGTTCACCGTTGGTGACCTCGTGCTGTTCGTCTTCTATTTGGAGGCGTTCACGATGCTTTTCGCGGGCATTGGTGGGACATTGACCGAATATCGGCAGACCGGTGTCAGCATCGAGCGGCTTGTTGAATTGATGCCGGGTTCCCCGCCGGAGAAGCTGGTCGAGCGTAACCCAACGCACCTGTTCCGAAAAGCGGCCGACCCCATCCATGTCGAGAAGACCGAAGCTGATCGCCTCGAAAGTCTTGAGGCCCAAGGGGTAACCTACGTGTACCCGGACTCGGAGCACGGCGTGCACGATATCGACCTCTCCCTACAGAAGGGGTCGTTCACCGTCATCACGGGAAGGGTCGGTTCAGGCAAAAGCACGTTGCTGCGCGTATTGCTGGGTTCCCTGCCTCTGCAGGAGGGCGAGCTGAGGTGGAATGGCAAGAAAGTCAAGGACGCCGGCAAGGTATTGATACCGCCACGTGTCGCCTACACGTCCCAAGTCCCGCGACTGTTCAGCGAAGAACTCCGGGGCAACATCCTGCTGGGCCTTCCCGAGAACGGAGTAGACCTACCCGGAGCCGTCCGCTCCGCTGTGCTTGAACGCGACATCGACGACCTCGAAAGCGGGCTGGATACCGTCGTCGGGCCGCGTGGTGTAAAACTCTCCGGCGGACAGCAGAGGAGGGCCGCTGCCGCGCGCATGTTCGTCCGGGAGCCGGAGTTACTCATCTTCGACGATCTGTCGAGTGGCCTTGACGTGGAGACCGAGCAGACCCTCTGGGAGCGGCTGTCCGAACTCCCGAACAGCACCGTCCTTGCTGTTTCCCACAGGCGTTCGGCTCTCCGTCGCGCCGATCATATCATTGTGCTAAAGGACGGTCGCATCGAAGCCGAGGGGACGGTAGACGATCTGCTCACAACCTCAGCCGAGATGCAGCGCCTGTGGGCGAGAGAGACTGACAGCCCTGATACAGCGTCGGATCAATAGGCTGGGAAGATGCTAGTGAAAATCTGTGTGGAACCAAGGCTGTACTCTTGAAGGCAAAGTTGCACTCATGTGAGCTTTCGTTCCCCACTGAACGAAGCACAGGCAGAAGCAGTCGGATTAACCAATCTATGATCGACGACGATTTGTGCTTGTTGAATTCACTTACCGAAGCGGGGCGCCAGTCCTTACAACGGACGGAACCAGGCTTGGAAATTGGAGTCGTCAAAAGGTTTCTCTGAGAACACGGAGCACGTTTTCGCCGAGAATTTTTGAGGCATCTTCCTGAGTGTATCCGTGTTCAAGGAGCGTCTCCGTAAACTCCTTCCACTGCGGGACGTTTTGGGCGTGAGACGAAAGCCCAACATGGTCTATGCCCGCAACGTTCACGGCGTGATCAATTGACTCGATATCGAGTTTTGTGCTCCATATTTGAGCGTCGGCAAGCTTCGCCTCAGTAAGATCGAAGGGGTCTGCGTATCTCTCCGCGAGGTCGCGGTCGCGCTTGAGTCTTGCCGAGTGACGCTCCTGCGCAGTCCGAGGTGTTGCCGCCAAGACACAGGCCACTCCACCGGTGTTGGCCACGCCGCGAAGCACGTCGTCGCTCATGTCGCGTAGACTCCCGGTTATGGACCTCACCTTCGTGTGTGTCGCTATCACGGGTTTGCTGGCTATCTTCAGGGTGTCGCGGCAGGTGTAGTCTGAGCAGTGGGCGAGATCGACGAGGACTCCGATTTCGTTGCACGTCCTGATCACATCGCGTCCGAAGGCGTTTAACCCCGGGGGATCGTTCAGTTCTGCGCTTGAATCGGCCCAGGAAGTCGCTGCGAGGTGGCTCGGGCAAATGACGCGTATACCGAGTTCGTGGAATTCCTTCAATACATCCAAACTATCGGCGATGTAACCGCTGACAAGCATGAGAACCATCGCGATTCGGCCATCGGCAACAACTCTCCTAACGTCAGATTCCGTGTAAACGACTTCGATATACTCTTGATGCGCCTTCGCGAAGCTCAAGTGCTCGTCGATGCCAATCTTGATGCGCTCAACCAGTTCCTCACCTTTAAAGATTGGGAGCCACGATCTGATGCCACGCGGAGGCTCGTCGGACGGGTCTTGCATTTCCTCCTGAATGAACAACTCTTCGGGACCAAGCGCCTGGATCACGACATTCACTCGGCCCCGCAGCAGCTCCTCGATATCAACCAGGGCGGAGTAGGCGTCGACCACTATCAATTCACGGTGAAGCCGGTCGTACGGTCCTCGATCAAACCGGAAGTCGGTGACGTAATTGGTAGTCCCATCCAAGTGACCAACTCGGTAGCCAGGAGACAGCCCCAGTTGGTCCAGTTCTCTGCCGTCAACAAACTTCTTGGCGAGCCTTGAACGATGTCTCATGGACTCAACCTCTTCAACCGACCACGTCAAAGGAAGATGACGTAGATCACTATGCTATTCCGTAAATAAGAGGCAAGAGTTGACGATAGCTCGGCATTCCGATGACGCGCCATTGGCCATATCTAACTCGTAATCGTCACTGTGTTAATGCACAGCCACGAAGGTTTCCTTTGAACATTCGATATAAGTCCAGCGCCGCTGACCGATTCAGTTGAGCCGTGCCAGCGGCGCTGAAGATTACTCGAGCGTCAAGCGATTATGGACATGGTTGGAGACCAAGCGCAGCCATGTCGTTATCCTCCACGGCTGCCAGACCCGCTGGCACACACCCGGTCAACCTGTTATCCCGAAGCCGCCACTGGGTCAACGTGTCGCCCAGATTGCCCAACTCTGCCGGGATGGAGCCACTCAGCTGATTCCCCTGGAGCCAGAGCCCCGTTAGGTTGTCGAGGTCACCCAGTTCATTCGGGATAGTCCCACTCAACTGGTTGTAGTGGAGTCGCAGCTTCTCCAAGCTGGTCATTGCACCTATTTCTGCAGGAATCGGTCCGCTCAATCTGTTGTCGCGGAGGTTTAGATCCACGAGGCTGGTCATGCCGCTCAGCTCGGACGGAATATTCCCGGTCAAGTTGTTGGTGTGGAGCCAAATTCGTCTAAGGTTGGTAAGTTGACCAAACTCTTCCGGTATCTCTCCACTCAAGCTGTTTTTGTGGAGGTACAGACCACTAAGACTGTCCATTTCACCGATGGACGCCGGGATTTCTCCGGTCAGATCGGTGCTTTGCAGCTTCAGCAGCTTCAGACTTGTCATCCCGCTCAAGTCGGGAATCGCGCCACCCATTCTGTTGCCCCACATATTGAGCGACTCGAGGTTGCTCATCGAGTTTAGCCACGTCGGTATCCCCTCGTCTCTACCCAAGTCATTGCCGGACAGCCACAGCATCTTGAGGTTACTAAGGCTGCTCAGATCAGGAATCGTTCCAGTCAGGTCGTTGTTGTGGAGCAGCAGCTTCTCCAGATTCGCTAGATCGCCAAGCTCCGTGGGAATGCTGCCTGTCAACTCGTTGCTGCGAAGGTTCAGCTCAACTAGGCTGCTCAGGTTGCCTAGCGCGGAGGGTATTGTGCCGTCAAGATCTTTCTCACGGAGGACTAGCTTGGTCACGCGCACAGGGTCACCCTCGCGAATGACACCGTCCCATGCCCAGATGCGGGTATCCGTGGACCAGTTGAGAGTTCCGCTTCCTGCCAGAGCGTCACGGGCCTCCAACAGCGTTTCACAGTCGTGGATCAATCCTGCGTTTGCCCTGTCTCGCACCGCCTCTCCGAGCACGCACTGGCTGATTCGAGGAGTTGCGCTCGCGGCTTCCGTCCATATGCCGGGGCCGGCGCTGTTGGCGGTACGCACCTGTACGTCGTACTCCGTGCCGTCTGTCAGTCCGGTGACTGTGTATTTCAATTCACCACCTACGTTGACGGACCTTAACAAAGTCCAGTTGGACGGATCTGTCTCGTCCACATCAGCAGGAATGTAGCGTATGTCGTATGCGGTGATGTCCGAATCTCCGGTCTCGTCGGGAGCGGTCCAGGCTACGTCGAGCATCCCTCCGCCGGGATGGACCTCCACTGAGTCCAAAGTGGGAACACCCGGAGCGCGCTCGTGTCCGTAGACGGTTATGCCAAACCCGACGAAGGTACCGTCCACGGAGGGAATGCGGTCGGTCACGTGAAGCTTCCACTCGCCGTTGGGATCTTCTCCCAGGTGCTTAGCCGACCCAAACTGGAAAGATCCATGCAACGTTTCAAAAGCGGCTCCAAAGAAGGCGCTGAGGGCATCATAGGTGTTGAACGGAACGGAAATTCTTGAAATGGCCCCGGAAGGCGACTCCAACAGGATTTCCAGGTCACGGAAGGAGTCGTGCTCAAAGCTCAAAGTGACCTCGACAAACTCAGTGAATCCAATGCCGGAGTCCACAGTGAGCGTGTGTGTGAACGTCGACGGATCTCCATCGGTACTGGCGTCGGGAATTGTTACAGTAAGAAGATTCGACTGTACGGTCGTACTCTGCGAGGTAGGCAGGTTCGTCCATCGCTTCGCAAGGTCGATGGCACCTTCGGCGTTGACCACGCCGAAGCCATATTCATGGTTGAAGGAGTACTTGTCCGTAGACGAGACGGGATGCAGGGGAGCGCCGTCATCCCACCCGGGGCTTTCGAGATCGTTTTTCTGGGCGGATGCGGCGAGAATTACCTTGATGTCACGCCAGGTGAGGTCGGGGTTGGCGTCGCGCGTTAGCGCCGCGACCCCCGATACAATTGGGGCTGCAGCGGAGGTGCCACCGAAATCATGGTGGTAGCGATCGGAATTCTCGATCGTCAAGATGCCGTTGACTCCGCCAAGATTGCTCGGACGATCGTTTGAAGGTGCGCAGACCCACAAGTTAGCGCCCATTTCCGAGTATCCCGCTCTGGTGCCTTCCCTGTTCACGGAACACGCGGCTGTCACACCGTAGTCGTTGCTGTATTCCTCAAGATTGGAGTCATCACCCAAAAGGTGTCCGTTGCCTGCGGCAAAGACATAGAAAGTGCCTTTGCCATCGTAGCCGAAGGTGGTCCCGTACCTAATGGCGTTTCTCCAGAAGGACAGGGATGGACTAAGCCCCGGTCCATCTGACCAACCCCAGCTGTTGTTGGACACGGCGGTTCCCTCTGCATTTCGCGTCATCGCGTCGAGGAGGTTCAATACTGTGCTGTTTCGTCCTCCAAGGAAGTTGTAACCGTACACCGTTGCCCGGGGGGCCACACCCCGCACGCCTATGTCGTTGTCTCTACCCGCTACAATGCCCGAAACGTGAGTGCCGTGATGCTCAAAGCGACTATAGATGTCCTCGTTGTCACCGTAGTCGAAGTTGAGGTCGATGTCGACGTTGCCCTGCAGGTCCTCGTGGGCGTGGTACATCCCGTCGTCGACAATGGCGACATTGATTCCCTCACCCTTAAATCCGTCGGCCCAGACCGATCCGAGGTTGATATCCTGCCTCTCGGAACTACTCAAATGCCACTGGCATGCGTACAGCGGATCAGTGATTTGCGGATCATTCAGCGCGTCAGTTTGGGTCTCGCAATCTTCAAGAATTTCAATATAATCCGTATCCTCAAAGAAGAGCACGGAGTAAGGATTGGACCTAAATGGAAGTTGTGGTTCTTCGGATTCCTCCTCACCAGGCTCAGGTGCGAACGGGCTCGTCACCTTGAGGTAGTACGTGCCCGGCTCGAAGTCCTCCTCAATATCGAAGCCGATTGGGAAGAGGGATCCAAATCCTCGTAGGCTGAGCGGCGCGAAATTTGAGGACACCTCTTCGCCGTTGGCGTCAAGCAGAACGGCGTCCAAGGGCGAAACGTCTGCACTCCGGGCATCGATGATCACGTGGTTGGATTCAGTGAAATCGAGCTTGAAGAAATCTGCGTCCTTCAGGGTATCGATCCGTCCCCCGTCCTGCGACCCTACCATCAGGGGCTTTGCCGTTTCGATGGTGCTTCCCGGGTTGGTAACTGCCTGAGCATAGAAAGTATAGTCTCCCGGATCGCCAGTGAAACCGACCAAAATCACATAGTAAACGCCCGGTGGAACGACACTCCTTATGCCGAAGCTGCGTATGGAGTCCCGAAGGAACCCGTCATCGTTGAGTTCAACTAGATTGCCGACACTGTCGTACAATCCGCCAAAGGTGTCGAACGGGACATCTTGTTCCGGGTTATGCGTATACACCCAGAGGTCGGTTTCTCCCGATGCGTCCGACAGGTCGATCTTAAATACGTCGCGATCATCGCCGGGATCGATGCGCCCGCTTAGCGAGGAGCCTAGTTCGACAAGCGTAGCCACGTCGTACGAGTCGCCGTGGTCGTCTTCAACGGTCTGTCCACCAACATCGCCCGTGCTCAGCACAAGGAAGGAGGCGATGGCGAGAATGAGGATAGGCGTTTTCAGGGCAGAGAACAATGAGGGGCCTAAATGGTTCGAGATGCTGGACATGAGTGATTCTCTCCGGAAGTATAGTATGTGGGCGCTTGGAGGATAGGCCGGTGGGGACACTGTCCTCACCTTGACTTGACCTCGTTCCACCAGTTGGGCGTTGAGGCTTCTACGCCATCCTGACCAGCCAGGGAATTGGCCAGTTCCAGCGATGGGAAACCAGCTTCTGTCTCCACGAGGAAACCGTTCTGCATGAATCCCAACTCGGAAACCTGCTCCGGCGAGATGCCGTTATCGGAGAGAAAACTGTCAACTTGGGCCTTGTCCCATTCCGGATCCAGCGCCAGCAGGACTCCCCCTGGAAGCGTCATCAGCGCTCCTCCCGATTCGGAACGAAATACGGGAAGTCCTCCCTGTCCGCCACCATTCGCACTCTTGACGATGCTCTGAGCTGGGCCCAACATAACCACCTTGTCTTCGGATGTTACCGTTGAGTTAGTTTTGAGGACTAAATCGCCCTGCAGCACCACACTCATGGTCCTGTCTCCGTCCTCATACGTGTAGATTTCTCCCTGATTGGTAGAACCAACCGAGTCGGAGCGGGAACCTATAGAGGATACGTCGGGAGGCGATTCAGTCAGTCCGAACTCTTTTTCCGGCAGCGGCGGAAGTTCGAAGGGCGCCAGTCCGGGTTCGCCTGTAGAGGCCGAAGATTCGTCCCCGGGATCGGAAGCCAAAGCCATCCCCACGACCATTCCCACCGCGGGAACGGCCAACAGGAGAATGGCCGCAATAGCTACTATTGGAATGAGATTTCTCTCGAGTTTCATGCAGGTTCCTTCCTCTAAGGCAGTCGTTTCATCCTCTTATCCAATTAATGATACCAAATCGCAAAGAGTGTTGTGTTCCTGGACCGGAGACTACTAGGGGACGTCACTTCCCCAATATTGCGTGAGGCGATGTGCTAGGGAACACCTCCAACGCGACGCAGGAAATCGCGCGTCACCCGGTTGAACTTCACAGGGTTCTCCATGTTGTGGAGATGTCCTCCTGGGTCGACCATCACGAACTCCGCGCCGGGGATCGCTTCTGCAACTTCTCGACCGTACATCGGCGGGACGGCAACGTCCCAGTTCCCCACCGTCACGAGCGTGGGAGCTTCGATTTGCGGCAAACGGTCAAGCGTGAAGTGCTCGATATCGGCTTGGTACTGCTCGATCAGCGACTCGCGGTTCGGCGCATTGGCAACGATAGCGTCGATCTGGGCCTCGACCCGTTCCGGGTGCGCGTCGAAGAACTCCGGAGTGATGAACCACAGGACGTTGATCTCATAGAAGTCGCGCATGTCCAGCATCTCGATGAGCCTGATCTGGGCCCGGAACTTTCTCCCGGCGTATCCGTCGGTCCGCGCCCACGTCCCGTGAAGCTGAAGCGATGCGACCATGTCCGGTCTGGCCAGCGTTACTTCCTGTGCAATGCAGGAACCCAGCGACACACCGGAGACGTGGACACGATCTACTCCAAGCGCCTCAAGCAGCCCAACAGTATCGGCAGCCATTGATTTCACGGTAAGCCGTTCGTCGGGCCGCCCCGACTTTCCTGTCCCCGCGTTGTCAAATACGATGCACTCGAACTGATTTCGGTAGGCCTCGACCTGCGCGTCCCATACCGAGTGGTCGAGTCCGGTGCCCATGATGAGCAGGAGGGGAGGGCCCGAGCCGATGCGCTCGTAGTAGAGCTGTGTCCCAGATGAAATTGTGACGTGCGGCATGCGTTGGGCTTCCAGAATTAGCGCATATAATGAACGCTTACATTAACGTGGTGGACACTGGAGAAGTTATCCTCTGATCGGCCCCATGTGTGAGGCGTAGACATCGGGATCGAGCCGGGCATCGATGACGGTGAACCGGTCGTCGTCCAGCGCGCCCTTGAAAGCGACTTCGAATGCGGCAAGAGTATCGACTCGCTCTCCGCGTCCCCCGAAGCTCTGTGCCAGTCTGGCGAAATCCACCGGCGCCAGATCGACGGCGTCGCGCTCATACCCCTTCGCGGCCTGCTTGATCCTGATCAGACCGAGCGATCGGTCGTTGAACACGATGATGATCGGGGCCAGCTTCTCTCGCGCCAACGTCTCCAACTCGGACACCTTCATCAGGAACCCGCCGTCTCCGACGAGAGCAACCGTCTTTTGTGTGGACCGAACAAGTGACGACGCCAATGCGGCCGGTATGGAGAACCCCATCGTGTTCGCGCCACTTGAGCCGAAATAGAGGTTGGGCGCGTGTACCTTCCAGGTGAACAGGTTCACGGCGTTGTAGATGCCCGTCTCGGTGACAAGTGTCGTGTCGGCAGGCGCCATGCTCTGAGCGCGTTCCAGCAAGGTGGCCGAGTTCAGGTCATCCGAGTCCGCGAGGAGCGCCGAACGCACGTAGCCACGGAATTCGCTAAGTTCCGTCATACTCCATGCTTCAGCCGGCTGAATGGCCTCCGCAAGCTGACGCAAAATGTTTTTGAGCGGCCCGGAAACCGAGTGGGTTGGACTCCCGACCTGTTCTGCGGAAGTGTCGATGGAGTCTATGCAAACGAGCGGTTGAGAGTAATTCCATGGAGATAGAAGCTCCATGCGATCAAGACCGACACCTATGATCAGATCGCTTTGACCGATGATCTGTCCTTCAAATGTCATGTCGCCGTATACACCGGTAATGATCCCAGCCCACAGCGGATGGTCTTCCGGGATGACCCCGCGCGCCTTTGAAGTCGTTACTACCGCAGCCCCGAGCCGCTCGGCAAGCATCCGGAGCTCGTTACGGGCGTCTGCGCGGACGACCGCAGGGCCGACGACAAGGACGAGTTTGACGGCCTTATCAATTGCGTCCGTGATTGCATCAAGATCGCCTACGACCTTTGTAGCATCCTCCTGTGCATAAGAGTCTAACTGCTTTTCCGACGCTGCCTGTCGCGTCAGCAGATCATTCGGGATGTCGAGGTGCACGGGGCCCGGACGCTCGGCGAGGGCGAGGCTCATCAGTCTCGATGCCTGCTCGCCGGGATGATCGTCGTTCAGCACTTCGGACGCTTTGGAAAAGCTCATGAACATCTGCGAGTGGTCCATGAGCTGAAGCGACATTCGCGGAGCCTGAGCGGTAGGGTAGGACTCCGTTAGGCTCAGGACGGAGTGACGTTCCCACAGTCCGAAGCTGGATCCGCCGACTAAATTCGCAGCACCGGGGCCCATGATCGACATGCAGACGCCGCACGACCCGGTCAATTCGCCCGCGACGATGGCGGACATGGAAGCTGTAGTCTCGTGCTGAACGAGAACGAAGGGAATATCTACGGTTCGGCAGGCCTCGATGAGGTCTATCGCGCTCCCTCCGCCGGGGATGCCGAATACGTATGGCACTCCGCCGCGCTTTAGAGCCTTTGCAAAAGCATCGCCTACCGTACCACTCATCGACATTCGACGCTTCGATTAGCGGCCGACGAACTTCTGGGCAAGTTCGGCGTTGCTGGGCTCGACAAGAATGGAGCCGTCCTCGAACACGATTGTCGGGACGCTCCGGTACCCACCGTTGATCTCCATGACCTTGAGGGCGGCCTCGGCGTCCACCTCTATGTCAACCCAGTCGTAGCCGATTTTTCGGGTATCGAGGAAGAGCTTGGCTCGCCTGCAATCCCCGCACCACGTCGTGCCGTAAACGGTGATTCCTGCTTGCTCAATGCGTTCTCCTCCTCGTCAATCATGCGGTGCGGAACCGCTTGCCATCATCGTACAACGCAGCCGCCCGTGCTATCAAACGACTCGGCTCTTCCTTTGGTAGGGCGGTCGGCATGGTAGAATCAAGCGGAGCCATCCCTATGATCGATCTCGAACTACAGCCAATGCCGCGAGTGGCCATCGAGACGCACGGCTGCAAGCTTAACCAAGCCGATTCCGGCGGTCTGGCGACGGAGTTTGCCCACGCGGGATTCGAGGTCGTGGGTGAAGACACGCCCGTCGACGTATACGTTGTGAACAGCTGCACCGTTACCCACGTAGCCGACTCGAAGGCCAGACAGGCGCTGCGCTCCGCCCGGCGACGGCATCCCAACGCCACCATAGTAGCTACTGGTTGCTACGCGCAGCGCTCGCCGGAGACTCTGCGACAGCTCAACGAAGTCGATCTGGTGGTCGGCAATACCGAGAAGGCGTCACTCGTGCGACACGTGATCGACTGGACCGGGGATGAGTTCGTTCCCTGCGCTACCGGTGACGACGTGCAGGCGATCAGTCCGAGTGCCGCTCGAACGCGCGCCATGGTCAAGATACAGGAGGGCTGCAATCAGGTGTGCGCCTACTGCATCGTGCCCAAGGTACGAGGGCGCGAGCGGAGCATTCCGCCGGACGAGATCGTTCGCACGATAGATGGATACACGAACCGGGGCTACAAGGAGGTCGTCCTAACAGGAACACAACTGGGCTCGTACGGCTTCGATCTGGAGGAGATCGACCTCACCGGCTTGATCCGGTACGTGCTGGATCGGTGTGACATGGCGAGGCTTCGGGTCTCGTCGCTGCAGGCCCACGAGATTGACCATGGACTGCTGACGCTTTGGTCGGACGACCGGCTTGCTCCACATTTTCACCTTCCGCTCCAGAGCGGAAGCGACGCCGTCCTGAAACGCATGAGACGGAGATACGATAGCAATCAGTTCCTCGGCGCCGTCGACGCCATTCGGAAAGCCATTCCCGACGCAGCAATCACGACGGATGTCATAGCTGGCTTCCCCGACGAGACGGAGGGCAATTTCGAGCAGACTTATCGTCTGTGCCGCGACGTCGGTTTCGCCTCGATGCACGTTTTCCCATACTCGTCGCGACCGGGCACGAGCGCCGCGCATTTCCGCGACGACGTTCCATCGCAAGTCAAGTCGGAGCGGGTAGGGCGCCTCATTGCACTGTCACAGAAACAGGGGACAAATTACCGCAGCGGTTTCGTCGGGACGAGTAGACGAGTCTTGTGGGAATCACGCAAGGCCGACAAGTGGGTAGGACTTACAGACAACTATATCCGGGTGGCTGCTCACTCCGACCTCGAGCTGGCGAATGAAATCACCTGGGCGCGAATAGTCGGGCTAAGCGGGCAGTCGGCAATCGTGAAGGTCGAATAGTCCATTTGAGGCGGCGGACGATTCGGCGATATTCAGGTACAATCACCCTAGCAGCAAGCACCGAACACTTGGAGGAACGCTGTGATTATCATGAGTCCCCCGCTCGGCCAATTTCTTACCGTCGGACCTGAAGGTGAGGCCGACCGAAGTGAACTGCTCAAAAGCACGGCCACGATGGATGTGACGACCATCACCGTCCAGAGGGTGAATCCCGAATATGACGATGACGATGTGCGCTCGCTCCGCGACTTTCTCGATGACAATGGCCTGAGTGTGGGCGAGTTTACTGGTTTCTACAAAGGCACGAGACCCTGGGGCGGTCTCGGCGGCTACGACCGCGAGGACCACCGGTACACACTTGATTTGTATGAACGCCAGCTACGGCACGCGAAGATTCTGGGCGCGCATCTCGTCGGATTCGGCACGCTCGTAGGACGGGGTACGCCCAGGATGTGGGCGGAAGACACTTGGCGGCAGGTGCTTGACGGTATTCGAGAGTTAGCCGACCTTGCCGAGGAAGCCGGGATGGATATCGGGGCGCATCCTCACGTCATGTCCTGCCTGTACTCGGTGGACCGCCTCAAGCAGATGCTCGACACCGTAGCTTCGCCCCGGCTAAAGATTCTCATGGACCCGGTAAACCTCGTACACCCACATATGGCGTACCGCACGACGGAGTTGATTGATGAGATATTCGATGAGCTCGGCGGCGCCATCGGCGGACTCCACGCGAAGGACGTCGCAGTCAGTGGTGGCGGCAAGATCATAAGCCACGTCGGCGAGGCCGTTCCGGGCGAGGGTACGATGGACTACCGCACCATGTTGAGGCGTTTGGATGCCCTCGACCACGATGTAACGATACATGCTGAACACTTTCCGTTCCCACAGACGGTACAGGGACAGCAGTACATTCGCAGCGTGGCCCGCGAGGTCGGTGTCGAACTCAACTGACATGAGGATGGGATGAGACTTAAGAACAAGGTCGCAATCGTGACGGGAGCCGCCTCCGGCATCGGAGAGGCGACGGCTCTGCTTTTCGCGGAGCACGGGGCCAGCGTCGTCGCATCGGACATCGACCAAGACGGCGCAGAGAAGACCGCAGACGCAATCGTCGAACGGGGAGGGGAGTCCATCCCGGTTCCGGGCGACGTTACCGACTCCGGTGAGGCACAAAGCATCGTCCGGAGTGCAGTCGATGCCTATGGTGGACTGCACATTCTCGTGAACAGCGCTGGAATCACAGCCCGGAGCCTCCCGCCGACCACGCATCCCGAAGAGGTCTGGGACCGCGTCATCGAGGTCAACCTCAAGGGCACCTATCTCATGGCTCTGCACGCCGTCCCGGAGATGGAGCGGGCAGGAGGCGGGTCGATCGTGAACCTCGGTTCGATCATGAGCGTGGTGGGCTATCCGCCAAGCTGGAAGAGCGGGTTCAACCCGTATCCGGTCTCGAAGGGCGGAGTCCTCCAGTTCACCCGAAACCTCGCCATCGACATGGCTGCGAAAAACATCCGCGTCAACTGCCTCGGCCCCGGTTTTACGGAGACGCCCTTGACGAGATCGCTCACGGAGGACGCCGAAATGAAGGCGTCCATAGAGGAGCGACACCCGATGGGGCGACTTGGCAAACCCGAAGAGGTTGCCTACGCCGCGCTCTTCATGGCCTCGGACGAGTCGTCCTTCATGACGGGCTCATACCTACCCGTAGACGGCGGGTACACTGCCCAGTAGCCGTCATTCGGCCCTGTCGAATACGAGGACGCGACTCTTCCATACCTCTCGGTGGATGCCCTCCAAGGCCTTGTGGCTTGGCCGTTCGACCGCAAGTAGCCGTTTCATAACCGGCAGGTCCGACTTTTCAAGGAACTCGCAACGCTTGAGAAACCCGTTGATCGTCTGGCGTTCACCGCCTGTCAGAACGCAGTCGATGGTATCCAGGTGCGGCTCGAAAATTCGTCGGGTCACCGCGCATGCCTCGTCGTACAGCTCTCTAATCAGTCGGTCGCGACTTCGCATGAACCTGCGCTGCGACGACCCGCCCGCTCGATGTCGGTTCTTGACGTGACGGGTATCCGTCTTGGAGGCGAGCAGGCTTTTGTCTCGAACGACACCGATGGCGTATCTCCCCATCCTCAGGAGCACGACCCCAACCGTTACGTCGCGTTCGTATACCTCCTCGAGGCCCGAAACATCGGTCCCATCGGCACACCGGTCTTCCTCGATGGAGAATGGTGGAAGCACCGCCCATGCCTTGCCGTCATTCCAGAAGATTGCCGCTCCGCTCTCCGATTCGGGGACCGCTGCCAAGACCTCTCGAATCCAGTCACGAAGGGCGGGGCTTCCCGTCTCCTCCCCGACGGGGGAGAGATTCAGAAAGGGCGTTGCTCCCACCTCCGAAGGCCGAAGGTACAGCGTCCTCATCTGCCCGTCGCCCTCGGTTATCTCATCCAACAATCTCCGAACGCGTGCCGGACTGGCAAAGAAACGCTCGGATACCACAACCGGGCTTGAATGTCTGTTGACCACGGGAGTTTGCTCGCAGGGGAGTGAGTTTCTGAATTCTATCACCTAAAGGTGAGACGCCCTCTGTGGTAAGCTTTGAACCGAGAACCGACGACGCAGGAGACTGCAAATGCGGGTAGCCGTGGGTGGAGACCACGCGGGTTTCGATATGAAGTACCTGATCTCCGAGCACGTCAAGTCGCTCGGCCACATGGTCGTGGATGCGGGCGCCTACGAGTACGACGCGCTCGACGATTTCCCCGACTTCTCCGAGGCGGTCGCGGTCCGGGTTGCCGACGGTAGAGCGGAGCGCGGCCTGATCGTGTGTGGAAGTGGTGTCGGAGCGAGCGTCGCCGCCAACAAGGTTCGCGGCATTCGCGCCGGACTGTGCCACGACACCTACTCCGCGCGGCAGGGTGTCGAGCATGACGACATGAACGTGGTCTGCATAGGCGCTCGCATCATTGGGGAGGAACTGGCCAAAGAGGTGGTAACGGCCTTCCTCTCGGCGAGGTTCATCGAGGATGAGGAGAAGTACGTGCGTCGGCTCAATAAGGTGCTCGACATCGAGCGACGTAACACCTGAAGCGGCTTGGCATCCCCTGGTGGAGGATGCGCTTACCCCGAATACTCCCCGCCGATGAGCACCCCGACCGGTCGTTGCATCCTCTCGGCGTCCTCGAATGCTACGGAGATTCGGTCCGCGTCTCCGTCGTGCTCGACGAGGTAGTAGGTCATCCTCCAAGCATGAAGCGTCGGCTCGGTGATGTGTGCCGCCGAGTCGGTCGTCACGCCCCGACGAGTCCACCCACGGTATCCGATGAAGATGACGAGTGGCGCGGCGATGTCGACGGCCATCCCGCGAACCGAGTCGCCTGACTCGAAGAACCCGGTGTTTTGGATCATCACGACGGGCTTTCGCCCTCCGATCCACAGTCCTGCCGCTATGGGCATGCTCTCGGCCTCGCGGGCGATCGGAATGATTCGAAGCGAAGGGTCCGCCTGCAGCAGGTTGTACATGTGACCGCTCTCGGTATCGGGCAGCCATACAACGTCAGTCACGCCGTTCTTGTGCAGTTCTGCTTGAACGGCTGCAGGACTTAGGGTAAGCTCCGCCATAGTTGGATTCCTCTGGGAATGCGTCTCGACTGAGGCGCTATTGTAGTCTCGCCCCCTAGGTCGGTCAACAACGGCGGGGAGGACAATGACCCGTCAGCCGCTTCAGGACATCAATTGCCCCCGATGTCAGACTAAGAATGTGCGCAGCTTCCGCTGGTGTCGCCGGTGCAGGACTCCGCTGGGCGGCTCGACCGATGAACCTCTGGATGTCTTGTACCCCGCCCAAAGGTGGAGACGTCTGGTGGCCTGGATTATCGATCTGCCGCTGTCTCCTGCCGCATTCGTCGTGGGTATCCTCTCGGCCGACATGGGCGGGCCGGCGATATCGACCGTGGCGCTCCTCGTACTCGCCATCGTCGGCGTCCCATACCAAGTCGTCCTGCTTAGGCGGGAGGGGCAGACTGTAGGAAAGCTATTGCTGCGAATCCGAATCGTCGATGAGGAAACTGGCGTCAAGGGCCCCATTTTCAAGAACATCGTGCTGCGTTACTTCGTGAACTGGCTCTTGATCCTCATCCCCCCTTACGTCGTCATCGACCACGCATTCATCTTCGCCAAAAACCGGCGTTGCGTCCACGACTACTTGGCCGGCACCAAAGTCGTGTTGGATTCTCCCCGCACTTGAATGATAACCAGAGTGGGGTGTCTTTCATCAGGCTGTGTATGGCGCATCAGGCACCGTGTGCGGGAAGTCCGTCCGGTTAGCACCGATTCGATTCCACCACATCTGCCGAAGACGCATGAATACCATCAAAGAGTTCGGGTTCGGGTCTGGGCAGCAAGCCCGCTTCATCGAGAATCTCCGGTACGAGGTGCTCCTGTCGGTAGGCCATCACGTGTACTCCGGCGATGCCCGGAATCTCCTTGATTTGCTGGATAATCTCGATGCAGATGCGCTTGCCCTCGGTACGCGAACGCTTCCCTGCGCCGAGCAAACGTCTGATTACGGCGTCCGGGATAACGACGCCGGGGATGTTCTCCCTCATCCAGTAGGCCACTCTCGCCGACCGAAGCGGTCCGACGCCCACGAGAATGAACGCACGCTCTTGAAGCCCCATGTCGACGACGCGCTCCATGAACGACCTCAAGCGCGGAACGTCGAAACAGTATTGCGTCTGAATAAAGTCCGCGCCCGCCTCGATCTTCTTCTTTAGTCGCAGCGGACGGAAGTCGTAGGGCGGAACGAACGGGTTGCTTGCCCCTCCGAGAAACAGGCGCGGTGGTGAATCAATGGGGCGACCACTGAGAAACTGACCCTTGTCGCGGAGAATTCGCGCAGTTCTCAGCAGCGTAATCGAGTCCATGTCGAATACGGGCTTTGCTTCGGGATGATCGCCCGTCCCAACGCCATCGCCGGTTAGGCACAGGACGTTTCGCACGTCGAGAGCGGCAATGCCCAGCAGGTCCCCTTGCATCGCGATTCTGTTTCGGTCGCGGCAAGCCAGTTGGACGACCGCATCGTATCCCGCCCGTCGGAGGAGGGCAGCTACGGCAACGTTCGACATGTGCGTGGTCGCGCCCGATGCGTCGGTGGCGTTGATGGCGTCGCATGAGTCGCCGATGACCTGGGCGTGGTCGAGCACGGCTTGCGGGTCGGCGCTGTCAGGGGAGAGCAATTCCGCAGTTACCGCGAAGTGGCCCGCCCTGAGGACTCGTTCCAGTCGGGAACCCGACTTCATTCAGTCCACCCGGCTGGCCGCTTGTTTACGCTGGAGCTGATGTCGTTGATCCAAGACGAGGTCCCTTCGAGCCTTCGGTCGGTAGGTGTGAGAATCTCGTGGATTCCGGCGCCGAACTGCGACATCCTCTGCGACCTTTCCCAGGCCTCCACCCACACACAGCGCATGTCGGGCTCAATCTCGCAGTTCCCATTCAGGCGAACGCCTCCACACGGGCCGTTGCGAAGGTTTTTGGGACAGGTCATGGGACACGTCATCCCGGTGTTGTGCAGGACGCAATCCCCACACATCTTGCAGTCGAAGATGAGGCCCTTGGTAACTCTCTCGCCGGGTACGAAAATTTTCTCAACCAGTCCTCCCGGATTCAGTCCGTTGCGAAAAAGACGCAGAGCGGCAAGCGTCGCTACATACGCGATTTCGAGGATGCGAGGACGGTCTTGAAGCCGTCGAAGGGCCATGGCGATTGACGTGCAGAAGCTGTTCGGTGGTGTCGGATGCGACAAATACTATACAGTATTGTCGTCGTCGCTTTCAGTAGACTCGCCCATGTAGAGGATTTGAGTCTCAATCCACGTTCGCGCTGTCCCACACACTCTTGCAGACACTCCATCCCACCTCAACCGAAACCAGGATAGAAGAGCTGGGACCGCACCTTGATCCCGTTGGGGTAATGTCCGGTTTTCTGGATGTCGATTACCCAGTACTGCTGGATAGCGCTCTCGTGCGACCGGGGCTGGGGCAGTATTCCTACGTTACCGCTGACCCTTTCCTTGTCGTGCGCTCAAAGGGTAGGCAAGTTGAAGTGATCGAGCACGGTGACGTTACTGAACAGGAGGACAATCCGTTTTCGGTCCTCCATCGATTGCTTGCGGACTTCAAGACGAATCGCTGCGAGGATGGGCCTCCGTTTCAGGGGGGAGCGATAGGTTATTTCGGCTACGAGATGGGTGGTCTGCTCGAACGACTGCCGGGAACCGCCGTCGATGATTTTGGCCTGCCGGACATGAGCGTCGGATTCTATGACTGGGTCGTCGCATTTGACCATGCAAGTGGCCGGTCATGGCTGGTAACAACCAAGTTCAGCAGGGAAGGGCGCGCCCAATGGGTAAGGGACCGTATCATGAACACGAGCGTCTCCTCACCCCATACAAATGGATTGCCCACTATCGCTACCAGTCTTCGGTCGAACTTCACGCGCGAGCAGTACGTCGAGGCAGTGAAGCGAGTGAAAAGGTACATCGCCGCCGGCGATATCTACCAAGCGAATATCTCTCAGCGATTCGAGGCCAACGTCGATACGGACGCATGGACACTCTACCAATCCCTGCGAAACACGGCTCCCGCGCCGTTCGGGGCCTACTTAGGGTTCCCTGAGTCTAGTGTGCTGAGTGCTTCCCCTGAACAGTTCCTGCGTGTAGAAAACGACTTTGTGGAAACCCGTCCCATGAAGGGTACCCGTCCAAGGGGAGCTAATAACGAAGACGACATCCGTCTCGGAAGGGAACTCGCCGCAAGCGAAAAGGACCGCGCCGAGAACATCATGATCGTCGATCTCCTTCGCAACGATCTCGGCAGGGTCTGCCTGCCGGGAACCATCCGGGTGCCGGAGCTGTTCACCGTTGAGAAGTACCCGAATGTGCATCAGCTCGTCTCCTCGGTGACCGGTAGGCTCCGGCCAGAGCACGATGCGGTCGATCTGTTGAAGGCGTGCTTCCCCGGCGGCTCGGTTACCGGCGCGCCGAAAATCCGGGCGATGGAGATCATCGACGAAATCGAACCTGTGCAGCGGGGCGTCTACTGCGGCGCCATCGGCTACATCGGTTTCGACGGCTCCATGCAATTGTCCGTCCCTATACGCACGATGTTAGCGAAGGGGCAGCAGGTCTACTTGCAGGTCGGTGGCGGCATCGTTGCCGACTCCGATCCCGGTGCCGAGTACCAAGAGACGCTCGACAAGGCGCGTGGAGGACTGGAAGCGCTGGGCATCTCCGGTTTGCAAACGCAACGGCTTGGAGTATCATAGTTCGCCGAAACCGACACAAAGAAATCGACTGAGGGTTCGACATGGGATACGTTAGCTTCGGTTGGACGGGCGAAGTACGAAACATTAAGGTCGAGTTGGACGAGCAAGAGAGCGTCTGGTATACGGTCCACTCCGACGGCGAGGGCAATGATGACCCGATAATGACGCGCATCTTCGGTACGAATCGGCTCCCAACTCCCTGGACCGGTGAGACCGACAAAGACACCGTCATCAAAGAGCTAGCCGACCGCAACCCGCACGCGTCCGTCGCGTAGAGTTTCAGAACATAGTCCCGGCGTACCGGTCACGGTTTGCCGTGTCCCGCCCCGTGTGTGCGGCCGATAGAGTTGCGGATCTCCATGACTGCTTGGCCAAACTCTAGTCTGTCAGAACTTCTTCCATAACCCTCATGAAGTTCTCACCAAGAATCTTGCGGACATCTCCTTCGGAGTAGCCGCGCCTGACCAGTTCATCGGTGATCAGCGGGACTTTCGTGCAGTCTTCCATTCCCTCTGGCATGGTCGCTCCGTCGAAGTCCGATCCAAGTCCGACGTGGTCGACTCCCACGACCGATACCATGTGGTCGATGTGGTCGACGATCTCGGTGTAGTGCGGTTTGCGTAGTTCGGCGACCTTCTCGTCTTGAAGATCGTCAATTTCCCGCAGGGCGCTCTTCAGGCTGTCCGAGTCTTGCGGATGATCCTTCTCGGCCCTTTTGACAGCTTCAGACTTCTCATCGTCGAGGGCGGCCTTGGCAACACGGTACGCCTCGCCCACGAAGGTGATCTCGTAGTTGACGCCGATGACGCCTCCGTTGTCGGCGACTGCCCGGATCTGGTCGTCATCCAAGTTTCGAGGGGCGGCACAGACGGACTTCGCGGACGAATGGGATGCGATGACCGGCTTGATCGTGGTCGCGATGGCGTCCCAGAAGGTGGCGGGAGCGACGTGTGAGATGTCGACCAGCATTCCGAGCCTGTTCATCTCCCGCACCACCTCCTTACCGAAGTGATTTAGCCCCCCGTGCCTCGGTTCGTCGAGCACTCCGTCAGCCCAGTTGTTGGTGTTGTTCCATGTGAGCGTCATGTAGCGCGAGCCAAGCCGGTGATACATTCGCAGGATGGACAAATCGTCGTCGATTGAATGTCCGCCCTCGACGCACAGGACGCCTACGAGCTTCCCTGCGTCGGTGATTCGTCGCACGTCGTCCGCCGTCGTGGCCTGCTCGATCTGATCGGGGTAGTTGCGTATTAGCGTGTGGAACGAGTCCATGTAGTCAAGTGTTACCTGGACGACCTTCTTCTTTTCGATCCAGCTTGGGGAAGCAAAACAGGCAAAGAACTGGACGTTCTGGTTGCCCTCCCTCATGCGGGGAAGGTCCATGTGCGTCTTCTCCTGGGGCTGTCCGATGTCTACGCCGTGGCGGGTGGGCCATGCGAGACTGTCCGAGTGCGTGTCGACGACGAGCGCAGAGTAGTGGATGTCTCTTGCTTCTTTACTTATTTTCATGTTTTTCGCCTCACGGAAGTCTCTTTCTCTCTCTAGCCCCGAATGCCCTCATAGAGTACCTGGCTACCCATTACGAATAGAAGCAGGACGAGCAGCCTGACAAGCCAGGCACCTTGAATTCTCACAGCGAGGCGTGCCCCGATCTGTCCGCCGATGAGGATGCCAATCCCCGCGAATAGCACAGTAGGGAACCACTGGACGTGAAAGAGGGAGGCGTGTACCACCGATCCTACGGTCGAGTAGAACGAGAGGGCGAATACAGAGGTCGCCACCGCCACGCGCACCGGGAAGTTGAAGACGCTCACAAGCAGGGGAGTTCTGAGGAACCCTCCGCCCGTACCGAAGAAGGCGGATACGAATCCGATGGCGAAGTTCATCGAGGTGGCCAGCGGTTCGTTGAAGTGGTAACGGAATCGCTGACCGCGCTTTGTGTCGATGCTACGCTCCTTTATGAACGACCTGAAAGTCCGCATTCTCTTGGGCCTTTTGACTCTCCTTGGCATATAAGACCGTACAAGCAGTTGAGTTGCAAGGACGACCAGCAGTAGGCCAAATAGAATACGAAACAGACTGCCGCCTATGTTCGCGACCACGAAAGGGGCAATCATAGAGCCCGGAATTGCGACGGCGGCAAAGAGAATCCCGCTCCTCAGGTCGACGAACCCCAAGCGCGTGTAGGTGTGCGTACCTGCAAAGCTGTTCAAAGCAACAAGGGTCAGAGAAGTGCCTGCCGCGATCTCGGGATCGAAATCAAACAGAAGGAGCAGCATGGGAACGAAAATGACCCCTCCGCCAGTGCCGACCATGACACCGAAGGTGGCCGTCACGCAGCCAAGGATCACCAGCGCCAGCCATTCAACCATCTGGCAAGTCTATGACCGTGATCTCACTACTCTGACACCTCACGCAACGCTTGGTCTATGTACTCGGGCGGAACATCACTTCGCGTCACGGCGTTCCCAATGCCGTCCAAGAGCACCCATCGGATTCTTCCGCCCACCGTCTTTTTGTCCATGCTCATCGCGTCTTTGATGGCTGCCGGATCGGCGTCCCGGTACTTGAGTGGCAGCCCGTACGCTTCCAGCACGGAGCGCTGCCGAACGATGTCCTCGTCACTCAACAGGCCCATCTTCTTTGAGATATCCGCTGCCGCCATCATGCCTATGCTCACCGCCTCGCCGTGCAGGTAGCGTTCGTAGCCGGTCACGGCTTCAAGCGCGTGGGCGGTCGTATGACCGTAGTTGAGCAGCGCGCGAATGCCGAGCGTCTCCCGCTCGTCGCGTGAAACCACGTCGGCCTTGATGGCGACGCTCCGACGGAGCGCGTCACTCGCCGTTTCCGGTTCGAGTGATGCGACTGAATCAACGTTCTCCTCGAAGACGCGGAGCAGGGGCTCGTCCAAGATCAGCGCGTGCTTGATTGCCTCGGCCCAGCCGGACACGAGCGCGCGCTCGGACAGAGTCGAAAGCGCCTCCACGTCGGCTAGTACGAACTCCGGCTGCTTGAACGCCCCGACGAGATTCTTTCCCTGCGGCAGGTCTACGGCCGTCTTGCCCCCGACCGCCGCGTCCATCTTCGCCACCAGCGTAGTCGGGGCCTGCACGACCGGCCTTCCGGGCCGGTTGG
>VXLM01000017.1 GCA_009841605.1 Dehalococcoidia bacterium | reverse complement strand
CCCCCCCCCCCCCCCACCCCATTATTTTCATGATACCGCCCCCACCGAGCTCACCCCGCGTCAGATCGTCGGCAGCGTCAGATGTGTATAAGAGCCCCGTTCGGTCAAATTGGGGGGGGCGGTTTATCTCGTTTACCCTCACCCTAAACCCTCTCCTAGGACGGGCTGACAGGGGTAGGTATTTACTCTCACCCCAGCTCTCTCCCGCGAACGGGAGAGAGGGTCTGCATTGACGAGAAAATAGCTCCGGCACTGTCATTCTGAACGTAGTGCAGTCGAAGAATCTGAAGCGTCTGTCACAACGTAAAGCCAACATAGAGCGTTCTTACGTTGTTTTCACCCTTGGTCACGACATAAGCGCGGCACCGGCCATCTGGTTTTGCGGTCATGGACTTTAGATTTCGAGCGTAGCGAGGAATGACAGGGAGGTGAGGCCGGATCGTAGGTGCAAGTCCGTTTTGCCTACCCCTGTCAGCTTCCAGGACGGGAGAGGGGACGAGGAGAACGTCGCGTCGTTTTGACAACCGGTGGAGTGCCGGGACGTTTCATTATTCATAGAGGACACGCGGGAGCGGTCCGCGATTTATCAGCCATCATCTTCGGTTCAAACCAATCGCGATGGAGGTAATAGATATGAAGTGTCATTAGGCCGGTCGGTAGGAAGCTGTCATCGCACCAGGAGGTGTTCATGAAACGGCCGTTTACAACAGTATTGGTACTCGCAATATTTATCTTTACGGCTTCCCTCCTTTCCATAGGACAGGTCGCCGCCCAGGAATCGCAGGGTCTCGATGTAACCGTTCGGAACGTCACCAAGGGGCAGCCGCTGACCCCGCCCGTAGTCATCGTGCATAATGGTTCGCTCGTGAGTCTGCCGGAGGACCCGGAGGCCATCATGGGCTTCGCGGCCCTGGCGGAGTCTGGTGATCCCTCGGCGTTCGTGGCCGCGGTGGGGGAGTACGAGGGCGTGAAGTCGGCCACGATCGTGCCCGTGGATGGCCCGATTCCGGGCGGTTCTGAGGCCACGGTCGGATCAATCTCCGCCATGCCGGGCGATTTCATGAGCGTCATTTCGATGCTGGCCTGCACCAACGACGCCGTTGCGTATGGGACGGCGGCTTTTACGCAGGACGGCGGAGGGTTCGCGATGTCGTCGGGCGGGGTGTACGACGCGGGGACGGAGGCGAACGATGAGACGTCGGCGACGGTGCCGTGTCTCGGAGGCGCTGCGGCGGGACTTTCGGAGGGTCTCGGCGAGGGGATGGTCGTGCGGCATCCCGGCATCGAGGGCAAGGCCGATCTGACGAAGGAGATGCACGGATGGGACGGACCTGCGATGCAGATCTTCGTGACGCCCGCGGGCGAGGCGGCCCCCGAAGCGGTCGACTTCGGCTTCACGCTGGAGAACCTGACATCCGGTCAGCCACTCACCCCGCCGGTCGTGGTGGTGCACGATCCCAACATCGACGTGTTCGACTACATGAGCCCCGATGAGCTGGACGGCATCGACGACCTGGCGGAAGGCGGCGTGCAGGTCGACTTGGTAGCCACACTGAATAGGACGCCGGGAGTAGTGTGGGTCTATGGTATCGACAGCGGCGGGCCGATCATTCCGGGCGCGACGTACACTGAAGGCAAGCTCTACAGCGTGTCGGGAGCAGACGTGACACTGGTGTCGATGTTCGCCTGCACCAACGACGCGTACATACGGGTCACGGGCGGAGTGATGTCGGCGGGCGGTGTGGTGTCATTCGGCGGCCCGGCGACGGCCATGGTCTTCGATTCGGGTTCGGAGGCGAACGACGAGACGATGGCGACGATTCCGTGCTTGGGTGGACCGGAAGCGGCGCTGTCGGAGGGACTGGGAGAGGGCGAGAGGTCGCTCCACGCGGGAATCGTGGGGAACGCGGACCTGAGCAAGGAGACGCACGGTTGGACGGAAACCACGACGGCTCGCATGACGCTTCATGCGGTCGGCATGTCGGCTAATGAGAGTCCTGAACCGGCACCTCCGGCGACGGACGATACCCCCATGGTGGAAGAACTTCCTGAACCCGCGCCTCCGGTGACCGGTGACATTGCTCCGGGTGGTATGGTGCTGCTCGCTATGGGCGTTGGCGGCGCGGTCCTGATCATCGCGGGAGAGGTCTTCATCCTCGCTTCCCGGCGACAGCGTAAAGAGGTTGCCAGGTAGAGGCTGAGGTCGAGGACTTTGTGTCCTTTAGCAAGGGCGAGGGGCTGTGTCGGCTCCTCGCCCTTGGCTTTTGCGGGAAGAAGGGGAATTTCACCGCAGAGGGCACAGAGGACGCAGAGAGGGGGAGAGGGAATTATTATGAAGAGGCTTTTACCCTCACCCCAGCCCTCTCCCACGAGGGAGAGGGGGTCTGTTGGTCGGCCTTCGACAGGCTGAAGTCGTGCGTACTTTCTCGTAGCTACACAGGAGTTACTGATACCCTGGTATGGCACCGCGCGTGGGGCGTAACGCTGCTCAGGGCGAGCGGAGCTCGTTTTGGACGACCTCTTTCATGCCCACTTCGTTGCCCGCCGGTAACGTGGCCTCGGGTCGCCGGAGATCCACAGGACGCTGTGTTACTCGCCCTTTTCTATGGGCAGGGTCAATGTGAACTCGGCGTACTCGCCATAGACGGTGTCGACCGAGAGGTCGCCTCCGGCCCTTCGCGCCACGTCGGCGGCGATCGGCAGTCCGAGCCCCGCGCCCATGATGCCCTCGCGCGTTGAGAAGAACGGGTTGAATATGCGCTCGACCACGTCGTCCGCGATTCCTGTGCCGTTGTCCCGCACGCGAATTGCCACCTCGCCTTCTTTCCGGCGAGTCGACACGGTCAACGCCGGTGTATAGCCGTCGCCCTCGGATTCACGCCTCTGCCGCATGGCGTAGCAGGCATTCGTCACGAGGTTGACGACCGCTTCGCTGAAGTCCTGCGCGACCATAGGGATCCTATCTATGGAGTCGTCGAGGTCGAATTCGGGCATGACCTCGAAGTCCTCCCAATTCGCCCTGAAGGTGTCGCAGCCTGTCTGCACAGCCGTCCGCAGGACATTATGGAGATCGGTCGGGACCAGCTCTCCACCCACGACGCCCAGCCCGCTCATGCGCTCCACGATGGCATAGGCCCGCGTCCCGTTGGTGTGCACCCTTTGCAGGCTGTCGGTCAGGTCTTCGCTGATCTCGTCGAGCAATGCGACGTCGTCTTCCTTCATCTCGCTTCGGTAGTCGTTCAGGACGTCGGTTAGTTCCCTGTACGACTCCAGCGAGCCTTCGGTGAAGTTCTTGACGAAGTTCAGGGGGTTGCTGATCTCATGAGCCACGCCCGACACGAGCTCGCCGAGAGCCGCCAGCTTCCCCTGCGCGACCAGGCGCTCCTGCATCCGCTCCAGTTCTGCGTTGGCCTCGCGGAGTTCGCCGTAGAGTCGCTCAACCAAGTTCAGGCGCTGCACTTCGAGCGCCTGCTGTCTCCAGACTTCCAGCGTTCCGGCGAGCTCGCCAACCTCGTCGCGGCTCACTTCGGGTATCGGCGTCTCGATGTCTCCGGCGGCCATCCCCCGCATACGTTCCGACAGGCGTGATAGCCGTCGCACGAGGCCGTTGCCGACCCACAGCCATGCCGCCAGAGTGGCCGCTACAACGCTGGCAACGCTGATCAGGGCCAGAAGGAGCCGCCCCTCATCGAAGCTGCGTCCGGAAGATTCCAAGGCAGCCTCCGACTCGGCTTGTGCGCCCTCCAGCATGCGGGTCACCGAATTACTTAAGGTCGCGCCGGCGCCGTCGAATGCGACTGCCAACTCTCCGGCCCTGGCGAGCAGGGCAAGCTGCTGTCCACGCGCGACGTACACCTCTTCACCCAGGGAAGTGTCGACGCCGCCGGTCACTGACAGAGCCGCGAACTCGTCCCACAGTCTGTCCAACGCCGGCTCGTCGGACGCCAGGAACATCCGGCTCAGTGCGGCCAGCGCGGCCTGGTTGGCCCTGGTGTCCGCCGAGGCCGCTTCCACGCGGGAACGCAGCCCGGACGCGATGGCATTGGCTTCCAGAAGGGTGTTGCGGTTCAGCGCAAGGTCGTCGATGACCCTCGTGAGTTCAAAGGCCGAGTCGTAGACTTCCTGCGCGTCCGATGCCAACGCGGGAACGGCTCCGACGGTGCCCAGGGCGGTCTCCAGCCTGCCGAGAACCGCCTCTACGGACGCCGCCTGTGGGGCGGGGGAAACGGAGCCGGGGTCACCAAGCAGACCCAGGCCTATGGAGCGTATCCGCTCGCCTTCTCTCGCGGCGGACCATGCGGCCTCCAGGGCAGGAACCGACTCCGAGCGGACCTGGAAGTTCAGGTCTCCGCTTCGCTCGAAGTAGTACACGCCGACCATGCTTGACCCCAGCGTCAATAGCACGGCAAAGCCCAATGCCAAGTAGAGGCGCGTGCCGATCCGACGCCAAGCATCAGTGAGAAAGCTCATACGCCAACTTTGCCTCGGGGATTAGTTTTACCTAACCAACATGTGAGCCCGAAATGACAGTCTATGGGAACGCTGCTTTCGCGGAGGATATTACCACAACTGAAGGAGGCTGGCAGATTCTCAAGAGAGTTTTTGGTTTTCTCCTATACCAGTGTCGATGGAGGTAAGGTGAAAATCGCCTCTCTAAGAGGGTGTCTAATAAGTCGTCGGAAACCGTTCGTGGTGAGATTGTCGAACCTTGAACAGCGCATCGACCCTTCGACAGGCTCAGGGTGAACGGGAGGGTTTTTAGACACCCTCTAATGCGCCAGACCCAACTCGTGCATTCGCTTGTGTACAGCCTCACGCGCCTCGATGAAGGGGCGCTCAAGGTAGGCCATGTGGTCGTCCTCGCCGTGGTGGTGGGTTGTTCTCGCGGGGTTGTGTTGGAGGGTGTTCTCGCGGATGTAAGCGAGTGATCCCTCGACCGACGTGAGGATGTTCTCCGCTACTCGCCGGTCGAACATCTGCCAGTCGCCTCCGCAAGCGACGTATACCGGCGAGGTGTGCGCGTACACGTCATGGGAACCTGCTCCGAACTCGATGCGGTTGTCATAGTAGCCCGGACCTCCACACCTCGCCGCCAGCCACGTGTGGCCCTCGACTGCGATTTGCTCGGTCAGCTCCAGCCGTCGCGTTCCCTGCCGGGACTCCGTGGAGGCAACCACACGTCCGGCGCTGAGGATCTCCAGGCTGTGAATCGGGAAGATGCTCTCCGCCCAAGCCTTGACCTCCACGGTTCCAGCGCCGGAAAGCTCGACGGTGTCGCCGATCTCCTTGCCGTCCACGGTGAAGCCGATCATCGGGCCGCCGCTGATGAACGTCCGCCCCTTGACGACGTTGCGGCACCACGACTCATAGGTGAATTCCTCGTCCTCGGGGATATTGGCGTACGTCCGGTGCCCCCCGACGGGAACGGAGCTGGTCATCTTGTCGGT
Source organism: Dehalococcoidia bacterium (assembly GCA_009841605.1). Classification (GTDB taxonomy): domain Bacteria; phylum Chloroflexota; class Dehalococcoidia; order Lucifugimonadales; family VXLM01; genus VXLM01. Next base: position 22,740 of record VXLM01000017.1, on the reverse strand, counting down.
GCCGCTCACCAGCGGAAGGCGATACCCGCAGTTCAGGTATCCGTAGTAGTCCCCGTACCGCTGCGAGGAGAGGGATATCATCTCGATGGCGTCCATCCTCCCCGTGGCGATGAGCGTCGCGTACTCGCCGTAGGCGTTCGGACTGTTGAAGTGGGGATTGATGACAGAGCCGCCCTGTGCGTGAGCGCGGTCGGCCCAGTCGCTTAAGTTTGTGTCCATCGAGCCTGCGTGTTCCGCCTCGCTGAGGCCGTCGCTGCACCACGGCATTACGTGCTGTTTCAGCCCCCACAGGATCATGTGTCCGAGGGCGTGCTGCCGGTTCTCCTGTCCGACGTAGACGTAGTTGCTCCCGTCGCGTGAGACGCTCGGCGCGCCCGTGAAGTCCTCCGTGTTGGTAAACAGGCTGCCCCACTGCGACTGGAGCAGGTTGACCACGTTCAGGTCCTCGGCCTGCGACTCGCGGTGAGCGCCCTCCGGCGTGAGGAAGTGGACGTGCGAGTCCCCGCTGAACCAGCGCTGCTCGTTCATGTTCGTCCAGCGTTTCAGGCGCAGGTTCAGTCGCCGCTGACCGGGCTGGATCTGTACCTTCTCGCGAAGCGGCTCGTACTCGAAACCTCGCGCTACGTCGACGACTACCTCGCCCCTGGGAAGCCATCCCTGGCACGTGCCGTCGATGTAGGCATAGGTGATCTGCCCTAGGCGCAGGTCGCCGCCAACGTCCTTGTGCCACGTATCGAGATTGGAGTTGACGTGATTGTGGAAACCGTGAGGCTGGTAGGGGACTCCATCAAGCGACCTGAAGTGAATGCGGCAGGGAACGGGCTGGTCGGTGTCGTCGTCAACGACTGAGACGTTCACCCAGTTCTTGCCGGGGTCGACCAACTCGATGCGCGCACGGGGACCGGCAGCCGAGCCCTTCGACACGATGGCGTCCCAATTGGCCCGTGCAACGGTCTCACCACCCTGCTTGACGCTCAGCGTGGCCGACGGGGTTGCCGACACCTCCACGTACGACGGGCTGGCCGCCTCATTTTGCTTCTCGCCCCAGCCCTTGTTCGGCCCTTGAATGAACTCGTCCGCGCCTGCCTTTGGGAGAGGATAGGCGTACGTCGCCTCACCCCTGTCTACGTCGACCTCGACATCAAAGGGTTGAGACACCAAGTCCGGGTCGGTAAATTCGATCTTTACCGTCCGGTTGGCTTCACGGTAGAAGGGGTGCTCGTCCAGGTGCCCCAACGTGATCGCGGCGATGATGAAGGGCCCGCCCCTGGGAACGATTTCGATGGACTCGATGGCGTTATCCGGGTCGGGATTCTTCCATGCCCACAGGTAGTACCACCGGGCATCCGCCTGCATGGCGTCGGTCTGGCGGTTTCCGGCGTCGCTGAACTCCCCCTCGTAACGAGGATATAGCTTGGCCTTCTGATCGGGGACAGACTGATAGGGGGCGTAGGGAGCCCCGGTATATGTCCCCGCGGCGTAGGGCGGCCCGAACGCCGAGATTTGAAACCTCTCCCGTACGGACTCCATTTCGGCGCTGCCGGTAGAGGAGTGAAAGACGTAGTCCGCGACGTGGTTGCCTACCTGACCGCCTTGCGGAACGTCGGTCTCCAGGAGCCGGTGTACGAAGATTACGTGCCGGGCTTTCTTCCCAACGGAAATACTGACAGGCGAGTCACCTTCGCTCAGCCGAATGAAACAGCTCGGACTGCCCTCTTTGCCCACCTGAAACGGCAGCCCACGAAACGTTTGCGTCCCAACGGCCGGCGGGTCGTCCGGCGGAAGTGAGTCCGCCCCCGCGTTGCAAAGTTCCGATAGGTCGATAGGCTCATAGTCCGGCATGACCGATAACTCCTGTGCTTCCGAATTGACGCACTCAGTCCCGTAACTTCACGAGACGCCGCTTTCGCCCGATAGCACGAGGATTACTCACGCAGCATTGCGGGCTGCACACCCAGCAATGAAAGTGGGAATTGTGTTCATTGGCGCCAATTGGGTTTCGGCAACGACCAAAGATGGATTCCCGCCTTCGCGGGAATGACGATATGGGGTTCTGTCGCTCACTTTCATACCAACTGCATAAGACAACGACCAGTTCCTATTGATCTCGCCCATCACATGTCTACCTGACTTACTGCCAACTTTCTGCTCACTCCAGCCCTTCCGGCTGTCCGGTCTTGCAGTCATGGATTTTAGATTCCTCGCTTCGCTCGGAATGACAGGGAGGGGAGGCCGATCATAGCTACAATTCGCATTTTGCTACCCTTATCACAGCCCCTCCGGATACGGACTATACCGCACCTCCACCTCGACCTCCTCGATCACGACGTTGCCCGTCAGTCCGTCGGGTCGACTCTCCAGGGAAATCTCCAACAGGTTCTCACCCTTGCGGGGAACAATGTCGACGAGCGCGAACTCCAGATAGTGGTTTCGTGGATTCGTGAAGGGATAAGCGTCGCGTCCCTTCTTCCATACCCGCCTCATCGGTTCTCCCGCCAGCGACTGCCCATTTAGGTCCATGTTGAACCTGTCTGCAGATACCACGTTCGTCAGGTAGATGCGCAGCGTCGTCTCGCTGACCCTGCTGTCGTCTCCTCCGATGTCATCCGCGATGGTGAACGGTATCTTGTGCGCCGCCGTCGGCAGGGGCGGGGAGAGCTCGTGCGGAATATGGTGACGGTAGTCCACCATCGCGGCGATGTCATCCTTGCGCGAGACGACATAGCGTTTGTCCCGCCCCCGAACAAGCTCCGGGGAACCCATATTGGAAAGAAGATTGCGCTCCACGTCGCCCAGCGGCCAGTCCAAGCTCCACGTGCAGAGCCCGTCCACGCCCTTCTCCCAGAAGTTGGCCGACGCCGCCCTGAATTCCTCGAGGCCGGCGAAGAGCCTACCCTTTGCCCCAACGTTATTGTCCTGCAGGTAATGCTGGAGGAAACCGTACACCGACGCGCCCGACTCGTGCGCCGGCTCGACCACCCAGTCGAAGGGCATATTCGGATCGAGGACGGTGTAGACGTACGCCACCGGCACCACGAAGTCCAACAGCCCCTCGGAAAGCCACGTCCGCACGTCGAGGCCCTGTTCGAGATTCCCCCGTTCCGTGGGGAAGATTCGCGCTCCGATCTCACAGGGCGCTCCTGATCTCGACCGAGTCATCTCAGATACTCGACGCACCCACTCGGTCATTGTCGCGGTATTTTCCGGAGTCCCACCGTCCTTGAAATAGAAGTGCGGCCCGTCGCCAAAAGCCGCCGTGAAGTCCAACTCCAATCCTTGGATCGGATAGTCCATGACGAGCTCTCGCGAAATATCGAACTTGAGGTCCCGGACGCGCTCCTCTGCCCATCCGCCCCCGCCGTTTTCGAGCTCGGACTCCGGGTACATCCGTCCGAGCCGCTGCAGACGCAGGTCGGCAAAGAAGTCAATGCCGTGCTCGTAGGCTCGATCGATCAATACCTGCATCGGATCGAGGCCGCGCTCCATGAGGCTCAACATGCACGCCGCCGCTCGCCACTCGTAGTTGTGCTTGGACTGCGGCTTCCCGTCCTCCACCGAGAACATCTTCCCGACCTTCGTGGGGTAGAAGACCCCGTCACCGCGCTCGACGCAGTAGCTGAAGGTGTCCACCGCCGTGCCCGCCACCTCGTCGATGGGTATCCATGCGTCCTCCAAGTGCATCGGCGGCTCGAAGTACCACAGGTACGAGTGTCGCGCGTCGTTGTGATAGATCGTCCTACGTCGTCTCATGCGGCCCTCCTCCGTGCAGTCTGCCCATTATCATCTGCTCCGCAGCCTCGGCGTCGCGAAACCTCACCCATACCGAATAGTTGGAACCCATTGAGCTTGTGTAGGGCGGAAGACCCTCGTTCTGCACCACCGCTCCAATTCCCTCGCCCTTGAGGACACCCACCCACATCTGCGCCTCCGGCTCCGGCATCAGTCCCCCGACGCGTACCAGACGATCAGGGTCGTCCTTGAGTCCAAACAGCGACTTCAGCCAGTCCATCGAGCTACCTCACCGACGGGTAGGGGCTATACGACACCCGCAGTTCGACATAATCGACCGTGATCCCGCCCGCCATGAGATCGGGCCGTTCGTCCAAGGATATTTCGAGCGTGTTCCAGCCCTTGCGCGGCAGGACAGTCCGCAGGTGGAACTGCAGATCAAGTCCCCTCGGAGCGATGTGGGGCGTGTTGTGGGCGAAGTCTCTGGTGACGGGCTCGTCACCAATCGACTGCCCGTTGAGCGTCAGCGTCAGCTTGTCCCCCATGATGAGGTTCATCAGCTTGATGCTCAGCACAGCCGAGCTTACACGGTCCGATTCGGCGATGTCGTCGGCCACGTAGAACGGTATCTCGTACCGACTTTCGGGGTCGGCCTCGGGTATCGTGATGGGGAGCGCCGCGCCGTACGCCGGGTTGTCCGGCTCACCGGAACGCCGGAGCACGAAGTACGTCCTGTCCTTCTCCTCGATCAGGTCGGGGTCGCCCATCTCCGACAGGAACGCGCGCTCCGTGTCCCCGTGCGGCCACTTCAGAAACCACGTGTACAGGCCGTCCACGTCCCGCGACCAGAAGCTCGCAGCGGCGCCGCGTAGCTGCTCGATAGATGCGTATACCCTGTTGTCCTGCACCAGCGCGACGTCCTGCGAGGGCACAGTCGGCTGGAGCATCCCGTAGACCGATACGTCACGTTCGTGCGCCGCCTCAATCAGCCAGTCAATCGGCATATTCGGGTCGAGCCGGTTGTACTCGTACATCAATGGCACGACGAAGTCGACGATCCCCTCACTCAGCCACGCCCGCACGTCCAGACCTTGACGCAGGTTCAGTTCCTCGACCGGAAATACTCTCGCGCCGATGGTCCCGCCTCCGTCACGGCTCCGCACCGTCTTCGCAAGTTCCGCTACCCATTCCGTAATGACAGGCGTGTACTCTTCCACGTCTTCCGGCCTCAGGTACGACGGACGGTTACCGTTGGCTATGGCGAAGTCGAGCTCCAGCCCGTCTGAGGGGTAGTCGATGACCAACTCCCGCGCGATCGCCGCCAGGTGGTCCCTGACCTCCACCTCAGCGAAGTACCTTCCACCGTTATCCACCTTCAGCTTCGGGTCCATGCCGCCATAGCTGCCAAGTCGCAGATCGGCCCAGAACTCCATGCCTTTCTCGTGCGCGCGGTCTATGAGGACCTTCAGCGGGTCGAGACCCCGCTCCATGAGGCTCTGCATCGCGTGCCATGAGTGCCACGAGATGGGGTTGGTGAACGGCTGACTGTCCGACCCGAACACCATGCCGACCTTCGTCGGATAGAAGGCCCCGTCACCCCGCTCGACGCAGTAGCTGAACGTGTCCACCGCCGTCCCGGCTACCTCGTCGATGGGTCGCCACGCGTCCCTCATCCGCATCGGTGGGTCCCACAGCCAAAGATAATAATGCCGAGCGTCGTTATGGTAGATCGTGCGTCGTCGTCGCATGTCTCACGCTGTAAGGGGTCTATCGGCGCGACCCCATGGCCCCGCCGCGCTCGGCACCTATACTACACGATGCAGGCGAAGGCGGCTGTACATTTTGCTATCCCCAATCCCACGTGCATTCCGGTACCATAGCGACATGGCAAAAGAAGACGCCCACGAGCCGACCAAAGCTGAGCGCCGCGAGCAGAAACGACGGAAGAGCCGCCGGATGGGGGTATCCGGGCGAAGCGTTCGGCAGCTTCAGGAAATCATCCGGCGTAAAGCCGAACAGGCCGACGAGGGCAAGAAATGAATTCTCGGCCACTCATACTGCACGCTCCCTACACATCCACCCGATAGGTCAGGTTAAGTTCGTCGCCGACCATGCCACGGATGCCCCAGTTCTGCATTGGCGACTCGAATAACGTTATCTCGAGATCTTGTGCGGGGATCCCTATGTCCCTGCCGATCCTCTCGTAGAGCATACGGATGAGAGTGCCTTTGGACTCCTGTGATCGGCCCTCAAACATTGATATCTCGATGATCGTATACCGGTCTGATCTGTCGGGAGGAAAGAGGAAGTCTTCGCGGTCCAACGGGAAGAACCGGTGAAACCGCTTCTCCGAGGGAAAGCCCAAGGCATCAACCACGCAGGAGTGAATCGTTTCGGAAAGCTCTTGTCGGATGTCTTGAAGTTCACTCCTTAGTCCGAATACTTTTACCTGCGCCACTCTAACTCTCCCTTCTTGTTTAGAGCCGGCCTTTCACCCTTCAGCGCCAATCCAACCCAAGGACTGCGCTGATGCTATACACCGGAGAGCCTTTGAAGCAACCGAGACCTGCTGCCACTTTCGCACATATGACGGCATCTGTCATACTAAACGCCCAATTGCGATAGTCCCAACAAGAGACGAATAACACAGCCATGATGAACCTCGCGAAAGCGATGACGATTGCCGGGTCGGACTCCGGCGGCGGGGCGGGCATTCAGGCCGACCTGAAGACGTTCGCCGCCATGGGCGTCTACGGCACCTCGGTCCTTACGGCCATCACCGCCCAGAACACGCAGACCGTCACCGAGGTCGTCGATATGCCCGATTCGATGATCCGGTCGCAGATCGACGCCGTCATTTCAGACATAGGCGCGGACGCCGTCAAGACGGGAATGCTCTCCAGCGCCGGGATCATCGAGACCGTGGCGGAGAAGATCACGGAGCACGGCATGACCCCGCTCGTCGTCGACCCCGTTATGGTGGCAAAGGGCGGCGCGAGGCTGCTACGCGAGGACGCCGTCGAGGCCCTCAAGACCGTGCTTATCCCCCTCGCGACCGTGGTCACGCCAAATATCCCGGAGGCCGAGGCGCTGGTTGGTCGCAAGATCGAGGACATGGAAGGCATGCGCGACGCGGCGGAGGATATCGTTGCGCTCGGCGCTCAGTCCGTCGTCGTCAAGGGTGGACACATGGAGGGCCCTGCCACCGATATTTTCTTCGACGGCAGTGAGGCCAAGGCCTTCACGTCGCCGCGCATCTCCACCGACAACACGCACGGCACCGGATGCACCTTCGCGTCGGCCATCGCCGCTGGTCTGGCCAAGGGCAAGTCCCTCCGTGAGTCCGTCGGCGACGCCAAGAAGTACGTCACCGATGCCATCCGCTTCGCCCCCGCAATCGGAAAGGGCAACGGCCCCCTCAACCACTTCTATATGCTCCGCGGCTAACCCCGCGACTCACCCACCCGCAAACGGAGAACCGACATGGCCCTGTACCTCACCGAAGAAGACGTCGCCGCAGTTCTCACGATGGACATCGCCCTTGAAGAGGTGGAAAAGGGCTTCGTTCACCTCGCGGAGGGGACGGCGTTCAACTTCCCGCGCAATCGCCTGCCCAACGGCAGGGGCTCCTTCAACTTCATGACCGCCACCGCGCCCGACCTCGGCGTCATGGGCATGAAGACCTACGGCGTCGGCTCCGGTCGCTCGCGATTCTACGTCTACCTCTATGATACGGATACGACCGAGCTCATCGCCCTCATCGAGGCCAACGGCATGGGACAGGTCCGCACGGGCGCGGCCAGCGGCGTCGCCACGAAGTATATGGCCCGCGCCGACGCATCGACGGTCGGCATGATCGGCTCCGGCTACCAGGCGAGCACCCAGCTCGAAGCCGTGTGCAGGGTGAGAGACATCACGAGCGCGAGAATCTACTCCCGCACCCAGGAAAACCGGGAGCGTCTCGCCTCCGTCATGGAGCGGCGACTCGGCATCGATGTCCATCCCGTCGACAGCGGCGAGGAGTGCGTCGACGGCGCCGATATCGTAAACGTCATCACCTCGGCCACCAAGCCCGTCCTGCTCGGTGAGTGGCTGTCGCCCGGCGCGCACGTCAACGCCGCCGGCAATAACCACTGGATGAAGCAGGAGATCGACTACGAAGTCGTCAAGCGCTCCTCCGTGATCGTCGCCGACGACGTTGACGACGCCAAGATTGAGTGCGGCGACCTCGTCTATCCCATCGACCGTGGCATCACCACGTGGAACCACGTCCGCAACCTCTCCGACGTGGTGACCGGCCAGGTCGCGGGACGAACTTCCGACGATGACATCACCCTCTTCGAGTCGCAGGGCCTTGCCATCGAGGACATCACCGTCGGAATCCGCGTCTACAATATGGCCAAAGAACAGGGGCTGGGCCGGGCGATGCCGTTTTGAAGCTAGTACAGGTTCCATATGACTTTGGTAGCTTACTCAAATACCCTCACCCTAGCCCTCTCCCACGACGGGAGAGGGGATACGCGCCTCTCAATTCGACTGTAATATCCAAATGGGAACGATACTAGCCACTCGGATCGCGCCGCTAACGTGCCATTGAGGTCCATTGCTTGATCGTCCAGAGCCTGTCGAAGGACAATTCAACGGGATCGAGCCTGTCCATAACCACCAACGAAAGGGGAAAAAGATGCTCGGTCAGGTCCACGACCATATCGTCCGCGAGCTTGGCGAGAGCAGTCGCACGGACACCATCTTCGTGCTTACTGCCATCGTCTTCAATCTCATCGTCCTTGCCGTCAACTCCGGCATATCCACGGCGGCAATAGCGGAGGAGTCCGCCGCCACTCACGATCCCATATCGACCGCCACATACGACGTCATGCTAGCCGTGTTCATCATAATGACGATAGTGCTCAACATCGTCGCAGTGGCGGCGCTGGTCCTTGGGAGGCGCAACCGCCGCACACTTCTCGGCGGCCTCGTCGCCATGTACCGCGACAACGATGTCGACAGGTACTACGACCCGTCCCTCATGTCGAACTACGGCGTGCGCTACCTACTCTTCGGTGGGGTAATCGCGACACTTGGACTCACGGCGATCGTCGTCCCGCTAATTATCCGCCCCTCGTGATTGAAGGTAAAACTCAAGCTGGAGACTTCAATTCTTCAAGGAGTATCAAGGAATGGAACTCGGTGCGTTTTCGGTAAGCTTGGCAGTTAAGGACTTGGGAGCTTCGAGGGACTTCTACGAAAATTTCGGGTTTGAGGTTGTGGGCGGAGACGCTTCGCAGAACTGGCAAATCCTCAGAAACGGCGACCACACGATAGGCCTCTTCCAGGGAATGTTCGAGCAGAACATCCTGACCTTCAATCCCGGTTGGGACAAACACGCTCAGCCTCTCGATTCCTTCACCGACGTGCGTGAGCTGCAGCGGCGGCTAAAGGCCTCCGGCGTTGTCTTGCACACCGAGGCGGATGAAAGCGGTACCGGTCCTGCCAGCTTCGTGGCACTGGATCCGGACGGCAATCCGATCCTTGTGGACCAGCACGTCTGAGAGGGCGTTTCCGAAGTTTGCAAAACCGTTCATGGTGAGTTTGTCGAACCATGAACCGCCCTTCGACAGGCTCAGGGCGAACGTATGATATTGCTGGACTGAACCTTCGTAAACACCCTCTGAGAGACTAAACAGGGTTCAACAATCTCTCCCCCGTCAAACGGGGGAGAGATACAGAGAGGGGGTGCTCACGCCCCTACTCCGCGCTGTCGATCATCTTGCGCACGGCCGCCCGCGCCGCCTCGATCCTGATTCCACTCTCCTTTAGGATCTGAGCGGCGAGCCCTTCGTCGGCCAATATTAGGCCCAACAGAAGGTGCTCGGACCCGGCTTGCCCGTGGAAGATCATGTAGGCCTCCGTCCTTGCCAGATGGAGCACGCGCTGGCTCGCCTCGCTGAAATCAAGCAGCTCCCTCACCGGTTCCCGATTCCCACGCTCGGCGTGTTCTTCGAGTTTTGCTCTCGCTCCGTCAAGGTCCAGACCGAGTTCTGCCAGCACCCTCGCTCCGGCCCCTTCGACCTCTTCGAGAAGCGCAGACAAAATGTGCTCCGGCGTAACCTCCTCATGTCCGAGGCGGAACACGCGCTTGCCGGCTTCCCCAAATAGCCTCTTCGCCTCTTCCGAGAATGCGTAATCAGACTCCTTGATCTCGCTGAAAGAGCGCAAATCCCACTGGGAGTTCGTAGAAATGGCCTCGCCGCTTTCCGGGTCGAACTCCACTCCGGCCCGGTCGAGCACGGCGTCCTCAGCATAGATGGGCGCCCCCGTGCGGACGGCCAGAGCTATCGCATCGCTCGGCCTCGAGTCGCGCTCGATGGTCGTGCCGTTTCTTTGAAGCACGATCTTGCCGAAGAACGTTTCCGCCTTCAATTCGCTCACGATGACGCGCTTTACGGTCCCGCCCAAATCGCCGATCATCGAGTCCATCAGGTCGTGAGTCAGCGGACGAACAGTCTCCTTGCCCAGGAGCTTCATGGCAATCGAGTCGCCTTCGGACGGCCCTATCCAGATCGGCAGGTACTTGTTTACCTCCTTCCCCTTGAGCACGACCACTCGCTGTTGGTTCTTGGGATTTACCCTTACGCCTTCGATGGTCATTTCAAACATGAGAATATTTTCCCTTTCTTGGATGTGTGAGTGCATGTGCGACCAGCTTGGAAACCCGTACTCCGCGGCGACCACGTACTGGGCGTCACGGAGAGAGACCGACGGTGGGTCCGGATGGTCTTTCGACGCCCCGAAGAGGCGGGGCATCGACTCCCTAAAGCGCGCGACGGCAGACGGCTGTCCGGCTCGATACGCTTTCAGGAGGTCTTTGGCCTGATTCTTGAGCTGCTCAAGACTCGGGCGCGCGGGCAGAGATTGAGGTGGCATAGGCACTCCTTTCCGTTTGCCCGGCGTCCGCGTGATCGGGCAGAAAAGAGTGTTCGTCGTCCCATCGTGGAAGGGGGTAGGCTCGGCCTTTGCGCGGACTCGGAGGCTTCCCCCAAAGCACGGTTGCATCATAGTCAACAGTGCAAACGCTGTCAAACGTTGGGCGGCAAATGGCACAGTATGGTCTCGGCGCTCCAACAATCTCTCCTCCACCAGTGGCTGACAGGGGTATGTATTTGACTATCGCTCCGCTCTCCATTGACGAAAAAGTAGCTTCGGCACTGTCATTCTGAGCGAAGCGCAGCCGAGTTGAAGAATCTAAAGTGTCTGTCACAACGTAAAATTGATATGCAGAATTCTCACATTGTTTTCACTCTCGGTCACGATACAAGCACGGCACTGGCAATCCGGTCTTGCGGTTATGGACTTTAGATTCCTCGCTCCGCTCGGAATGACAGGGAGTGGAGGCTCGGAATGACAGTGAGATGGGGCCGGATCGTAGCTGGAACTCCGTTTTACATGCCCCTGTCAGCCCACCGGTGGAGAGTGCCGTATCGCTGGAAGGTCGAACTGGCTCAGAAGAGGTGATCATCAACGATGTGGGTGAAAGTGGTGTTGATTTCCGGGGCGGTGCTGTGCGCCTTGGGTATCTTCCTTGCTGTCATTCCAGACTGGCTGTTTGATAGGCTGTTCGTTGACCTCCCTGCGGCGATACTGAGCAAACTGCCTCGAGAATGGTTCCAATAGGGAATATCACCAACAGGAGTCCACGTGAAACAGGACAGTTACTTCTGAACGTGACTTTCGATTAGGAGTAACTGCCCACCATGGTAGTTCCAGTTTCCTAGGCCCGATATAGAACACGGATCGTCAACCGAGACAACCGTGTACACCTACGAAAACCACATGATGCACGACGCCTGGTACTTCGTGGACGGCGACACCGTCCACATGTTCCACCTGGCAGAGCCGCTGGAAGGCGGCCCGTCCTTCGTCGGCCACGCCACCAGCCGCGACCTCGTGACTTGGGAACGCCTCCCGACGGCCCTCCGCCCCGGCCCGCCCGGTTCGTGGGACGACCTCCGTATCTGCACCGGAAGCGTCATCGAGCGCGACGGCCGTTACTGGATGGCCTACTCCGCGACGAGCCTGAACGACAGCACCCATGAAGAGCAGTACCGCGTCCAACGCGCCGGAATGGCCGTTTCCGACGACCTGATCACCTGGACGAAGCTCCCTGAAAACCCGGTCACCGAGGCAGCCGCTCCCCACTACGAGGGCATGGGCACAGGCCAGCGCAAGATGCACCACTGGCGCGATCCATATCTGTTCGACGATGACGACGTTGTCTACCAGCTTGTATGCGCTCGCCGAGACGAAGGCCCCACTGGCGAGCGAGGAACCGTCGCGATTGCCCGCAGCCAGGACATGCGCGGTTGGGAGATTCTACCTCCACTGGAACACGACCGCATATCCGACGAGATGGAGGTGCCGCAGCTCTACAACATCGACGGCAGGTGGTACCTCGTCTTCTGCACGCTCGGACGGTTTTTGACGCCCGAGCACGCCGCTCGATTCGGCGACCGCCTGCCGGAACGCTCGAACTTTTCGATGGTTTCCGACAGCCCTTTTGGGCCGTTCCGTATCCACGGCACCGGCCAGATCGTCGAGCACGATCCAGGCGAGGTCTTCTACGCCGCCCAGTTGGTCAAGCTCAAGGAAGACTGGCGCTTGCTCGCCACCGCAAAGGACGAACTGGGAGAACGAATATCAGACCCCGTGCCCGTCTACGCCGACAAGACCGGCATCCACGCCGTCACCAGCTCCAGCGACCCTCAAGGTCCCTGTTGACGACCGATCCGCCCGGCCACTTCCCGTCGTAAAGGTCGACGATGTTCTGTGCGGCCTCAAGGCCCATCTCCACCAGGGAAAGCTCGTCGTTCCCCGCCACGTGCGCCGAAACGATGACGTTATCCAACTCGTACAGGGGGTTGTTCGGGTCGGTCGGCTCCTCTTCGAACACGTCCAGCCCCGCCCCGGCGATCTGTCCCGACTTGAGAGCATCCAGCAGGTCGCTCTCCACCACCAGCCCGCCGCGCGCCGTGTTGATGAGCACCCCGTTCGGGTTCATCGACTCCAACGTCGTCTTGTTGATGAAGCCGCGAGTCTCGTCATTGAGTGGGCAGTGCAGACTCACGTAGTCCGAACTCCCCAACAGCGTGTCGAGGTCGACCAGTTCGATGCCGTGCTCGGCAACGAAGTCGCGGTCGGGATACAGCTCCGTCGCGATGACCCGCATCCTCATGGCGACAGCGCGCACTGCCAGGCTTCGACCAATCCGCCCCAGCCCCACGATTCCCAGCGTGGTTCCGCGAAGGGGCTTGCCCGGCCCTGAGGGCCACTCTCCCTGTTGCATCCGCTTGTTTCCAATAACGATCAGCTTGGCAAGGCTCATGATGAAAGCAAGCGCGTGCTCCGCGACCGCTTCGTGGTTCGCGTTCGGAGTGACCGTGACGACGACGCCCCGCTCGCTCGCCGATTTGAGATCGACTTTATCGAAGCCCACGCCCATACGCGCGATGACCCTCAGATCGGGCAGCGCCTCGATCACCGCCGCCGGGTATCGCTCTCCCCATGCCACCGTGGCATTCGCCCCCTTGAGGCACTCGATCTCCTCCTCGTCGCTCCGATTGCCCTGCCCGAACAACACGTCATCCACCACTCGTACATCGAACCCCCGGCCCTCCAACAACCGGATTGCCGGCCCGTTCGCATCGTTCGGGTTTTCCCCGCAGACCACTACTGTTGGCACAGTGTCCTCCTTGCGTGATTTCGTCTTATTCTCTGGGTAGCACAAGCCCCGACGTCCAGTCAGTTCTCTACCGGCTCATCATCATACAGTCCGGGGATTTCCGTGACGTGTACGATCTTCCCATCCCTGTAAACTGCATACGACCCGGACGTTTCGATAGCTCGACGCCTTGCAATGAAAGATGCCCGGCGCATGGCGGCCTCGGCGCCAACAAAATCTTGATCGCGAGGCCGCACAGCCTGCCCTCGCTTTTCCTGATTATCGTTATTCATCGATATTTCCCCTCCATATCAACACGGGAGCCTCCGTCGAGTTGTCGTAAATCCTCCAGTCGTCGACCAGATCACGATAGACGGTCTGAAAGTTACGCCATCCTGCCTCAAACCGTCGACGGATGACGGGTTCGGGTACATCGTGCCCGCCCTCAAGAACCCTTTGTTTCACTCGCTGAATAGCCATCTCCGGAGTCCGCAACCGCAGGAAGAAAAGCTCTACCCGATAACCCTGTTCCTGCCAATAAGGGATGGAGCGGACGTAACCCCGACCACTCAGAGTAGTCTCAAAGGCAAAGCTCTCCCCGCGTTTCACATAGTCGCGCATCATGCCCAGCATCAGCCTGCCAGCACCAACTGCCGCCAATTCCGGTTGAAACGGACTCAACCCCGCCGCTATCAGGTCTGCATTTATGAAGGTGGCGCAGTTCGCTTCATTTGGTAGAAACTGGGTAGCGAAGAGAGTCTTGCCTGCGCCGTTGGGCCCGGCAATGATCAGAATTTTCTTTTCTGTCTCCATAGCTTGTAGAGCGTCTCACCGACCATGTGGATTCTAGCAGATCGAAAGCCCCGCGACCTTCGCCGTTTGACTTACCCCCAAGCCTGTGCTCTGATAGCCCCAACCGGTCGCCCGAACGCTCTCACCACCTTGGGAGGTAGCCATGGAGACGCTCAGAAAGCCGCTGGCAGTCATTCTCGGCCTCACAGCCTTGGCCGTGCTCCTTCATTTCGTGCTCAGCCCGTTCTACGATGACGTGGTGGAAAGTGGCGACGTATGGAATGTGCTCAACTGGTTCATGGCCTTTGGCGTGATCGTCGCGCTGGCTCTGACCTATCTGTCCAAGAGAGACGTCGGTAGGGAAGATGGTACCAACACGTACATCCGTGTGAACGTGGGCTTCTACGCCGCCGCGGCGCTGGCGATTCTCTACTTTTGGAACTGGTTCAATGAACTGGTCACTGACGATGGCAGCGGGACCTACTGGGTGCTCATAGACACCATATACGTGATACTCGTTACAAGGGTGAGCATCCACCTCTGGAGGGACTCCTCCTCGGACTGAAACCGAGCGATTCGATGAACTCCCAGCTTGTGCTAGACATCCGCCACGCCCTCGCCGACAATGCCAACCCCGACAAGGCCGAAGGCATGAGGGCCTACATGAAGTCGGAGATGCCCTTTCGCGGCGTCCAGAAACCGGCTCGCCGCAAGGTGGTAAACGCATTCCTCCGCACCAACTCGTTTTGCGAAAAATCTGCTTGGCAGGACTTCGTTCTCGATCTTTGGCGCAAGGCCGAATTCCGCGAGGAGCGCTACGTAGCCCTCGATATCGTCGGAGCGCCGACGTACCTCGCCTACCGCACGCCAGACGTCCTGCCCATGCTCGAAGAGTTCGTCGTTACCGGCGCCTGGTGGGACTACGTCGACGAGGTCGCCACCCACCGTCTGCGCGAGCTCCTCGAACGATATCCGGATGAACTGACCCCTGCCATGCGCTCGTGGAGCCTCAACGAAAACATGTGGAAGCGCAGATCGTCCATCATCTGCCAGATCAACCGCAAGGACGAGACCGACCTATCCCTCCTCTTCGACTGCATCGATCCCAACCTGTCGCACCCCGACTTCTTCATCCGAAAGGGAATAGGATGGGCCTTGCGCTCCCTCGCATGGACCGACCTACCCACCGTCGAGGACTACGTCGCCCGCAACCGCGACCGCATCAGCAAACTCTCTGCCCGCGAAGCCCTCAAGAACGCCGCTAAGATTCGGGATAGTGCATGACACCGGGCGTTGAATGAACGTCGCCGTGACCCTTCGACAGGCTTTCAAGTAACTGCTCCATACTGGTAACAATTACTTCCGTTTCATGGCCTTCGACAGGCTCAGGCCGAACGTACTTTCTCGTAGCTGTACAGCAGTTACTGATTTCTTTGCACCCCCCGCGCGCGGGGCGTAAGGCTGCCCAGGGTGAACGGAAGGGGTCTTAAACAACCTCTAACGCGAAGCGCCCCGTGGGTCTCCGGTGTTCTCACGGTATGGCGGACGTGGTAGGCTAATCTCGCAAGAACCACTGCTCGAGAGGTGAGGCATGAAGATCACCGACATCGAATGCACTCCTATTCATCCGAGATTGGCGAAGCGCTATGACAACGCTGCCGGACGGGGTCGGATGGGCGGCATCGACAGTCGCATAGTCTTCAAGGTGAAGACGGACGTGGGCATCGTCGGGTATGGCGACTATGACTGGCCCGGACCTCCCCCGCCCGCTTCCACGTTCGAGCGCCTCATCGACCGCAGCCCCTTCGACTTCATGATGAACGACTTCAACCTGGGTCTCGGCTCGGCTCTCTACGACGTCATGGGCAAGTACCTGGAGGTACCCGTTTACAAGCTGCTGGGGGAGAAGGTGCGCGACATGATGACCGTCGCCGCGTGGACGAGGCCCTGCCCGGCGGACATTTTCGCCCAGGAGGTGCAGCGTTCGCGGGACGAGGGATACATGGTGTTCAAGATGCACACCAATGCATCGTATGACCCATTGGAGCAGGCCGCCGCGGCGTCGGACCTTGACCTGCCCACTGGGTTCAAGATCCACTTCGACTTCAATGGCGGCGGCAGGACGGTCGGCGCGGTCAAGCCCCTCATCGCCGAGATGGAGCGCGATTACCCCATCGTGGGGTTCATCGAAGACCCGCTGCCGCGTGCCGACTTCGACGGCTGGCGCGAGCTCCGGCACCATACGAGTTTGACTATCGTACACGGCGGCGTCCCGATTGGGGGCGGTTACCCGGAGACGGCACACGGGGTGGCCGACGCATACATGATGGGGCATTCGGTGGCCGACATCATGACGCGGGGCATCCTCGCGTCCAAGGCGAACGCTCAGGTGATCTTGCAGCTTACGGGCGGCACGCTGATGAAGGCGATGACGCTCCACCTGGCGGCGGTGCTGCCGAGCGCCAGCGGCCACTCGATCAATCTCGACGACCAGTATGAGGAGGACATCACCACGGAACGCATCCCCGTGAGCGAGGGCCTCTCCCCCGTGCCCGAAGAGCCGGGACTGGGACTTGAGGTCGATGAGGAAATGTTGAAGAAAGTCGCGGCGAACAAGCAAATTTTTGGAAACCGTCCCAGGGTCATCGGCATCCTGAAAATGCCGGGCGGGACGACGTACCACACGCCGAGAAACCCCAATCCGCGCATCATCACCGGCAGGGAAGAGGGGACAATACGAGGCATCGACTTCGACCGCTGGGAGGACGACGGCAGCGCCGAGTTCGAGGCGGCGTACCAGAAGATGAAGGCTGAGTGGGAAGCGAAAGGGGTTGTGGTCACCGACTAGCACCGTCCGTTCATGGTTCGACAAACTCACCAAGAACGGACTCCCAATTCCAGCAAAAGACCACTAGAACCGTTCCCATTTGAATATGACGGGCTAATCGAGGACGCGTATTCCCTCTCCCGTCGTGGGAGAGGGCTAGGGTGAGGGTGCTTAAGTAAGCTGCCAAGATCATATAGAAGCGGTACCAAGACAATGCTTCTCGCACTCGACATAGGCAACACGAACATCAAGATCGGGGTCTACTCCGACGAGCCGGGCGACGATCCGTACACGCCTGCTGCGTCGTGGCGCATCAACACCGAGCGGGGTCGGACGGCGGACGAGTACGGCTTGATGATGTCCAACATGCTTCCCACACGGGGGTTGGACGCGCGGGACGTAGCCGCCGTGGCGATGTGCAGCGGCGTGCCTTCGCTGACCGCGGCCTTCGTCGAGGTCAGCGAGTCGTACTTCAAGCAGTCGCCTCTCGTCGTCGGAGCGGGCGTCAAGACGGGCATCAAGATCCTCTACGACAATCCGAGAGACGTTGGCGCCGACCGGATCGTGGACGCCGCCGCGGCTCTCACGCTTTACGGCGGTCCCGCCATCGTCGTGGACTTTGGGACCGGGACGGTGTTCGATGCGACGACAGAGGATGGCGAGTACCTCGGCGGAGCGATAGCTCCCGGCATACACGTCGCCGCCGGGGCGCTCTACCAGGCCGCCTCGCAGCTCCGTCACGTCGAGTTGGAGCGACCGTCATCGACCATCGGGCGGAACACCATCCACGCGCTCCAGTCGGGGCTCGTGCTGGGGTACGCTGAGATGGTGAAGGGAATGGTCGCGCGATTCGACCGGGAACTGGGTGGAGGATCGAAGGTTATCGCAACCGGAGGGCCGGCCCATCTCATCGCGGAGGAGACGGGCATCTTCGACGTGGTGAACGACAACCTCACGATGGCGGGGTTGAAGATCATTCACGAAATGAACATGCCAGGGCGGTAACACTCGTTTCGCCGGACGTGTGTTGGGTTCTGTATTCCCGCACGGGAATGAGGGTGTGGACTTCGGGCACGTTTCAAACCCGCCCCTATGTCATCTAGGCCGTGTTGCGCTTTTGGAGACTTGGGGCATCGGTCTGCAGCGAGGGGATGAGACCGGGAGAGCATCGTAAGTTTCGGGCCTCATGTGCTCTTTGACGGCCATTCGCTTCCACCTTATACTTCGTGCCGCTTTAGAGTCATTCGAGGGTATTGAGCCATGGCATATCGTGTAGGCATCGTCGGAGCCAGTGGGATCGTCATCAACACTCCGAGGGGGGAGCCGTCGCCTCCGCTTGACAGGGAGATTTCCACATCGCACGTGAGCGGACTTTCCTACATGCCGGACATGGAGTTGGCGGCGATCTGCGACATCAACCCGGAGGCGCTGGAGCGGTTCGAGTCGGCGTGGTCGGAGCGGTGGCCGGAGACGCGGCTGTACGCCGATTATCGGGAGATGCTGGAGAGGGAAGACCTCGACATCCTGACGGTGGCGACCTCGGACCATCGCCATGCTCAGATAGTTATCGACGGGGCAGAGAGCGGGGTGAGGGGGATATTCTGCGAGAAGCCGATTGCGACGACTCTGGAAGAGGCGGACGCGATGATAGCGGCGTGCGAGAGGAACGGGGTGAAGATGTCGGTGAACCACTCACGGAGATGGTTCCCGCTGTACCACAAGGTGCGACAGACGATCAGGAGCGGCGCCATCGGGACGCCGACGGTGTTGACGGCGGTGCTGGGCGGGCCTAGGGCGATGATGTTTCGGAACGGCACGCACTTTATAGACGCGCTGTGCTTCTTTGCGGAGTCGGCGCCGGTGAAGGTGTCGGCGATATTGGAGGACGGGTTCGATCACTGGGACCGGTACCGGGGCGACGGGGGGAAGCTGCCGGAGAACGATCCGGGAATGACGGGGACGGTCCTGTTCGAGAACGGCGTGAGGGCGATCTTCCGGTCGTTGAAGGGGACGGTGCCGATTAGCAGTCTGGAGATCACGGGGCCGAATGGGGTTATTCGCATGGGCGGGAACGACCGGGCGGCGGAGCTGGCGGTGCTGGAGGATGTCAGGGGGGAACCGACTCGGACGATGATCTATCCGGAGCAGTACCAGGTCCAGGGGACGGTGGCGGCGTACCGGGAGTTGGTCGATATCATGGAGCATGGCGGGGAGAGTATTTCATCGCCGCAGGACGCCCGAATGGCCCTGCGGATCCTCCTGGGATTCCTGGAGTCCCACCGGCAGGGCGGACGGCTGGTTGACGTGCCGGGATAGGCGACTCGCCGTCACGGGCGGAAAGGGCGCAGAGGACGCAGAGAGAGGAGAAGGTGGGAAGTTTTGTGTAGGGGTTAGTCACCCTCACCCCAGCCCTCTCCCAGAACGGGAGAGGGGATAGGACACCCTCACCCCGCATCGAGTGCGGGGCAAGCTCTGGCTCTCTATTAGGACGGGAGAGGGGAAAATGCCTTGATTGTTTGGTTTGGTAGCACATAGAATGCGGCTTTGGATTGGCTAGGCAGTGAATGAGCAATAAGTCTTCTGTGGAAGAGTTGGTATCGGCGGGCGGGGTCGTATTTCGCAACGACGGGGACGGCCCTGAGGTGGTGCTGTGCGGGAAGAGGATGCCGCGGCAGCTGTGGGCGCTTCCGAAGGGGACGCCGGAGCGTGGCGAGACCCGGGAGCAGACGGCGCTCCGCGAGGTGACGGAGGAGACAGGTCTGCAGGTGCGGACCCAGTGCTTCATCGACAGCATCCAGTACTGGTTCGTGCGGTCGAATGACGGCGTGCGGTGCCATAAGACGGTGCTCTATTATTTGATGGACTCGACCGGAGGGGACACGTCCCTGCACGACAACGAGTTCGACGAGGTACGGTGGTTCTCGGTCGAGGACGCTCTCAAGACCATGAGCTACGGAAACGAGGCAGAGGTTGTTAAAAAGGGCCTTTCCATGGCTCTACGAGCATGATCCCGAGCCCGCGGAAGAGGGCGCGGTAGTCGAGGTCGGCGAGAAGGTCGTCCTTCGGGAGAAGCGCCGGAGCGATATCGACGACGACTATGGCTGGCGGGTCGACGAGGAACTCTCGCGGCTCGACGCGACGCGGCCTATCACGATGTCGTTCGAGGCGTACCGCACCTACGCCCGCGAGGAGATGCAGTACGCGACCTCGACGTCGAAACGGCTCGCCATCGACACGCACGACGGCGTGCACATCGGCAACTGCATGTACTACGACATCAACCGCCGTCGGGGCGTGGCCGAGCTCGGCATCATGATCGGCGACCGGCGGTACTGGGGCGCGGGGTACGGCACGGACGCTGTGCGGACGCTACTCAGCCACATCTTCACCACGACCGACCTCGACAGCGTGTATTTGCATACGCTCAAGTGGAACGACCGGGCTCGGCAGTCGTTCGCGAAGGCGGGGTTCCGGGAGATGCGGACGGTGTTCCGCAACGGGTACGACTTCGTGCGAATGGAGATCCGGCGGGACGAGTGGGAGGCCGCTCGGAGCGCGGACGACGGTCCCGACCGGAACGGATCGCACCGCTCGTAGGGGCGACTCGCCGCAGAGGTGCGAGACATTAGAGAGGGGCGAAAGACCGTGCGAAGGGTGATTTTCGCCGACAACCTCGATGTCCTTACGTCTCTGCCGGATGGGGCGGTTGATTTAATCTACGTCGATCCGCCGTTCAACACGGGGCGGACGCAGGAGCGGAGGTCGATCCGCACGGTGCGCGACGATGCGGACGGCGACCGCGTCGGGTTCCAGGGAAACCGTTACCGGACGGTGGAGGTCGGTTCGAGGGCGTTCTCGGACACTTTCGACGACTATCTCAGTTTTCTTGAGCCGCGTTTCCGTGAGGCGCGGCGTGTGCTGAAGGCCAACGGTTCGTTCTTCCTGCACGTGGACTACAGGGAAGTGCACTACTGCAAGGTGGTGCTGGACGAGATATTCGGCCGCCCGTCGTTCATCAACGAGATCGTATGGACATACGACTACGGCGCGCGCTCAAAGTCGAGGTGGCCGGCCAAGCACGACAATATCCTGTGGTACGCGAAGGACCCGGAGGACTACACGTTCAACTACGAGGACGTGGACAGGATTCCGTATATGGCTCCGGACCTGGTGGGGGCTGACAAGGCGGCGCGGGGGAAGACTCCGACGGACGTTTGGTGGCACACCATCGTGCCGACGAACGGCAAGGAGAAGACGGGGTACCCCACGCAGAAGCCGCTGGGGATCGTGGAGCGGATCGTGCGGGTGCACTCGAATCCGGGAGACGTGGTGTTGGACTTCTTCGCGGGGAGCGGGACGACGGGCGAGGCGGCGACGAAGCTGGGGCGGGGATTTATCCTGGTGGACAATAATGCCGAGGCGATCCGGGTGATGGAGAAGCGACTCGCCGTCGCGAGCGAGAGCGTGTGGGGTTCTGGGTGTTAAACCCTCACCCTAGCCCCCGTATCGGAGTACGGGGCAGGCTCTCTCCCACGACGGGAGAGGGGATTTTCACGCGCTGTTTTGTTTGATGAATCTTTGACACAGGACACTAGAGTGAGTCGGCAAGATCTATGCAGGAGGCAGGAATGAGAACGAACACGGTCAAGCAAAAGCTGCTGCGCGGGGAGCCGTCGATTGGGGCGGAGGCAGGATTGGGGTCGGTGCTGGCGGCGGAGGCGATGTCGCGCGTGGGGTTCGATTACATCGTGCTGGACATGCAGCACGGAGCGTGGACGGAGGAGTCGGTGATGTATGCGTTCCGGGCGATTGCGCTGGGGTCGGCGCTACCGATGGCGCGGGTGCGGAGCAATGACTTTGGGCTGATCGGACGGCTGCTGGACATCGGGGCGATGGGGGTTGTCGTGCCGCTGGTGAACTCGGTGGAGGACGCGGAGAAGGCCGTTCTCGCGGCGCGGTACCCGCCGCTAGGCGGCAGGTCGGGCGGAAACTTCGGTACGGGGTTCCTCTCGGACGACCCGGACACCTATCAGGAGCACGCGAACGAGGAGATTTTCCTGGCGGTGCAGATCGAGTCGGCTCCCGCGGTGGAGAGCGCCGAGGCGATCATGGCGGTGGAGGGCATCGACGGGTGTTGGATCGGGCCGGGCGACCTGTCCGCCTCGATGGGGACGACGCCGGGGACGCCGGAACACACGGCGGCTATCCGGTCGGTGATCGCGGCGTGTCACAAGACGGGGAAGATACCGGGGATTTCGCTTGGGGAAGTTGAGCTTGCGAGGTTCTGGATTGACGAGGGGTGCCGGTTCGTGACGTGCGGAGACGACGGTTCGTGGATGGCGGCGGGTGCAAGGGCAGCGTTGGCGGGGGTGAAGGGCGAGTAGGGAGACTCGCCGTCGCGGGTGGGGAGAGTGGGGGTTCTGGGTGTTAGACCCTCACCCAGCCCTCTCCCAGGACAGGAGAGGGGGTATGTTTTCCTCACGTCGCCCGTCTACCTCGATGGAGAGGGTCTTGGGTTGTAAGGCTCGTGATGGACGGCAGCGATTTTAGATTCCTCACTTCGCTTCGCTACGTTTCGGAATGACAGTTTGAGGGGTCGCTACGTTCGGGATGACAGTTTTGGGGTTGCTGTGTTCGGGATGACAGGTTTGGTGTTTATGTGTTCGGGATGAGA
>VXLM01000076.1 GCA_009841605.1 Dehalococcoidia bacterium | reverse complement strand
TACCCGCTTCAGATGGGCGGCTGGGTCAGTGGTGTATATCATAGTGGGCTGGGAGGCGCGGTGGGGGAGGGGGTTGGTTCGGCGCTGCTCTGTCCGCACGCTGCGACGATAACCGCGACCGCTATCAGCAATACGCAATGAAATCGGTCGATGGACATGGCCCTAAGGATCGGAGCAGTCTCTAGTGAATCCGCATGAGAGACAACGCAGCTTGCAGTGAACACCAATCATACTTGCGCCGCAGATGTCGCACACGACGGGTTTTTTCGGGCCCGCATCCACGTTTAGGTGTATGGTTTCGTTCATCTTGTTTTCCCGAATCTCTCGTGTCGACGAACGTTCCTGCTTCAAGTTATACATCAAGGCCCCGTCACTGCGTCAGCGACGGGGCCTTTCGCTAGCGAGTTTTACGGATTGCTATTCGCTATGCCTGACCCTCTTCCTTGCGCGTCGCTACGAAGACGAAGGCTCCACCGATGAGCAGGATGCCTCCGAGCAGCAACGCCAACTGTGTCAGCGCGGGCACGCTCATGTCGCCCGTGGCCGGCGGTTCCGGCGTGGGTGGTGGTACCGGTGTGGGCGTGGGTGTCGGCGTCGGCGTGGGCGTGGGTGTCGGCGTGGGTGTCGGCGTCGGAGGTCCACCCACCTGGATCGAGTAGGTAGCCATCATCTGGACCTGCCGATACGTTTCATCCAGCCCTGCCTCGCCTGCGACGGCCTCCTTCGTCCCGTCACCGTTGGCGTCGAGACCGGTCAGGGCGTTGTTCATCAGGCCCTCGATGTTGGCCATGTGCCTTGTGGCATCCCCCTGGTTGGCCGAAGGAAGGACGAGAGACTGAATTCGCTCAACCGCGAGATTCACGAAATTCGCGGTGTTTGCGGCGGTGATTTCCGCCAGAGCGCCGTGTTCGGCAATGGCCTCTGAGTCCGGTGCCGCCTGCCTGGCGAACCCGATCTGCTGGGTGTCTGCGAGATGCGATATCACGCCGTCAGCGCCCTCGATAACGTCCAGCACACGCTGTCCGCGCGCCTTTGCCCCATCGGCCGTGGTCTCAAGTTTTCCTAGAGTAGCCTCGTTGCGGGCAATCTCCAACTGTCCCATGGCATTGGCCAAGATCCCCTCCGGGGAGTCGGCAAGGAGATTTCGGATTTGCGCCAATGCGGCGGCAGGTTGCTCGAAGTGGTACACCGGAGAACCTGCGGGCGCATCGGGGTCTGCTCCGGCGGTCTCTTCCGTAATCACAAGGAGGCTATAGGCGGCGATCAGGTTTTCGCCCGTGTAGCGCCGTGAATTGCTGTCGAATGTATGGGAAACTGAGCCGTCCGATAACTCCATCGGCCCCAAGCTCAGCCAGGATGCCTCGTCGGCGAGCCAAGCCTCATAGTCTGGGACGAGCCAGGCAACCAGTTCGGTACCGCTGGAGGGAGCGGGGACATTCGACATGTTGATAGCGATGGCATCGCTCATCGCAGCGTCATCAAATATCACCCCCGTACCTTCGAATTCGCTCTGGGCCAGCCCCGTGCCGACCGGAAGAGCCAGAAGGAGCGAAAACAGGGCAAGTAAAGCGATTATCCTAGACTTCATATTGTCTATTCCTCCTGTGATGAACAGAGTCGTTCAGAGGAAGCATTTGCTCCCACGGCGAATAGCCTACCACAAGCGAAGGCGTAAGGGTAGACTCTATCGGCGTATTCTACGACAGGTTTGAGAGTACTACAAATCTCCGCGCAAGGCGCTGTTTCCGACGCTCCCGGGGCCTGCATTCACGTCATCGATCGTGATGAGAATGGCGCGGAACTCTTCCAGCGGCGCGTCGATGGCGACTTCGGCATGGCCTGCACCCGTCGAATCGACGGTCAGCGTTGCGGTTCTGACCTCCTGCCCACCGTGCTTGATGAGCCAGACGTGGTAGGCCTGATTCCTGGGCAGCTGGGGAAGGTGCATGGCAGCGATTGTGACCGTGCTTTCCTTCGCCGAAATGACGATCACCCCACTCGGCGACTCATGCCCGGGCAGGGGCACGGTCGGGAGGTTTGCAGAGAGCCGCTTCACCGTCACGTTTGGGTCGGTCGCAATCGTTTCAATGAGCCTGTGCTGCTGCTCGATACCCTCCCTCAGGTCTTTCTGCTGCTGCGCTACACTCTCCATCCGTTGCTCGATGTCGCCTCTGAGGTCTTGAAGGTCATGCAGGTTCCGGCTGGTCCAATAGCCGACAATCACTGCGGCGACCAGGAACACCACCGCAAGCGACGTGCCGGGAGACAATGCCAACTGTCGTCCCAGTGATCGCACAAAGT
The DNA here is from genome assembly GCA_009841605.1 of Dehalococcoidia bacterium. Taxonomy (GTDB): domain Bacteria; phylum Chloroflexota; class Dehalococcoidia; order Lucifugimonadales; family VXLM01; genus VXLM01. The sequence continues at coordinate 26,792 of VXLM01000076.1, read as the reverse complement.
CCAACCAGGGCTGAGGGGGCTGCGTCTCCTGCTGCCCCTCTTGATCAATCCGCGCGAAGATCCCGTCCTTAACCCTCTTGGAAGGATGCTTCTGAGGAACCATCCGGGCCAGATTGACGAGCGTGTCCCCGGCTTCGCGAACCTTTACCGCACAGGACGCGCATCCGTCGATATGTGCGGTGAAGACGGCCGTCTCAGACTCCACCAGCGAACCCAGCGTATAGGCCGGAAGCATCTGTTCAATCTTGGTGCAGTCCATCATCAGCCGTCCAACCATTTGCGGGCCTGCGGCCCCAAGTTCTCCCGCAGGGCTTTGAGCGCCAATCTCGTTCTTGTCTTCACCGTTCCCAATGGCTGATTGAGTTTTTTCGCGATCTCCGATTGGGTCAGCCCGCCGAAATATGCCAGTACAACCACCGATTTCAGTTCCGGCCTCAAGGCCTCCAGCGCCTCCCTAACTCGGCTTCCCTGCATTCGCTGCTCGGCGTAAGTGTTCGGGTCAGCCGATTCATCCTCTTGTGTGTGGACGGCCTCGACATCGGGAACGTAGATCATCGACTCTTGCCGTCTACGTTTTCGCAACTCGTCGATGATGCGATGGTGTCCTATTGAGTAGAGCCAGCCAGCGACCTTCCCGCGCCTCACGTTGTAGGTCGACGCTCTGCGCCACACGTTGAAAAACGTGTCCTGCGTCACCTCTTCGGCGGCGCCCCGTTCCTGCAGCATGTGATGCGCGAGCGAGTAAATCCCGCCAGCGTATCGGTCGTACAGCACCTCCAACGCGTTGCGATCTCCATTAGCTATGAGGCGGAGCAGCTTTTCGTCTTCCAATGCGATTTGGGCCTCGTCTTTGGAAGTCGAGACTGAAGAGTCCTTTGCGTTCCCCCTCATAGTGCTATACGAAGGCGGTGCTATAGGTGGATTTCGTTCATCCGAAGCCATTGGCAGCCTTTCGTGTGGACGGGCCGTCAAGACACACCCGATACAACGTTCGCTCGCGGCTCACGGTTACGTCTTTCGATATCATACCAACAGGCCGTCAGGCCCGCAAAGTGCGTATGTTCAGCTTCGGCAGTTCCGCTCCGACGGACTCGACATGATTGGGGAACATTGTCGATTCCATGCGATACCCAAACCCCGCGAAAGCAGGCGAAACCCCAATCTACCCTTCGTTGACACTGGAAAGAACGGCGAATTACAATGGGGCAAAGGTGGGTAGGGAGGCGCGCAATGCTGGAAATGAATATTGAGAGCATCCGGGTTAGTCTGCTCAACTACCAGCGTGTCGTGATCCTGCGCGTCAAGGAGTCCAATCGCTATCTGCCGATCTGGATCGGCCCCTCCGAGGCGGACGCGATAGCGATGAAGCTCCAGGAGTACAGTTCCGCGCGGCCGATGACCCACGACCTGCTGAGTTCCGTCATCGCCACTCTTGGGGCAACCGTTGACCACATCATCGTGTCCGATCTCGCAAACGACACCTTCTACGCCAAGATCATCCTGCAGGTGAATGGCAGCACGATGGAGATCGACTCGCGCCCCAGTGACGCGATAGCCCTCGCCGTCCGTGCCGAGGCCCCCATCTACGCCGTCGACGAGGTCGTCAACAAGGCGGGCGTCGAGATGGACGAAGAGACCGGCAAAGCCATCATCCCCACGGGGCAGACGATGGACGAGCCGCGCCCCCTGCGGGAAGAGGAACTGCGAAGCCTCTCAGCATTCACCGACTTTATCGAGACCCTGAATCTCGACGATCTGGGCCGGGAAGAAAAGCCTCCCTCCACCACCAAGTAGGCACCCTGGCTCGCGTTACGCGAGCGATTCCCTAGGGAGCGCCCTCAGACCTTCGAGTACTTCGCATTCGCTATCCGCGTGCCGTCGGGCAGATCCTCGGTCGTGAAATCGGCGAACAGCAGCGGGGCTTCTTCCTTGAGGATGTCGAGGACCATAAGCGCGACTTTGCGGATCTCCCAGTCGGCGAAGGCCGCTCCCCGCATCTCGATGAAGTGACGCCACGCGCGCACGTTGGCCGTGACGAAGATCTTCGTCTCGGTGGCGTTGGGCAGAACCGCGCGGGCGGCCTGTCGAACGGCCTTGCGCCTGTCGGTCTGGGCCTCGAATTCGTCCTGTGGCAGGGCCTTGTAGAGCTCCGAGACGAGGTTCCGGTACGTGTCCTGCGCGTCCTCGATTGCGCTTTCCAGAATTTCTCGCGCCTTCTCGGTTCCGGGCCTATCCTCGGCCAGAGCGGGGGGGATGACGAAGTCCGCCTCGCTCTCGTTGACGAACCGTTGGGAACGCTGGCTGTATGCGAACCCGGCGCGGTGTCTCACCAGCTCGTGCGTGAAGGCGCGTGACACCCCCGTCATCATAAAGCCATAGTTCACGTGCTCGAAGACGCTGCCGTCTCCCTTCGAAAGGAGGTTGTTGATGAACTCCTCGATGTCGCGGCGGCCTTTGCCGTAGCTCATGTAGCAGACCCGGGCCGATATCTCGACAACCGCGGCCGATTCATCGTCACCCGCCCGGATGCTCTCCGGCACCGGCGGCACTCCCTCTTGCTCAAGAAACGCCGAGACCGCTTCCCAGTTTACCTCTGTGCGGGAGACCAGTCTCACCGTCGGCTCGGTTATAAACGCCATGCGCTGCCTCTGCCAAAATTGCTGGGTCGATAGATTATCATACCCGGCGACCAGGCTCTCGAGTCATCAGCCTCCGCTTAGCAATGATTGGGTGTCGTATACTGCGTTTTGGCCGGGAGACTACAGTCGCGCGCCGCAAGGACGGCTTTTCACGAAGAATGCGGGACACGGACGGGGGTACGGTGGAAGACCTCATAGCTCAGTGGCGAGCATACTTACTTCGCCACGAGGCAGATCATACGCTTGACGTAGAAGAGGTTGAGGGCCGCCTGCGTGATGAGGCTGTTTCTCTCCATGATGCGGGACTTGCGGACGACGAGGCTTTTCTCATAGCCCTCAGGCGGGTCGGAGAAACTGACGCCGTCTCTCGTGAGTTTGCGCTTGAGCACTTCGGGAGGCTATGGGAACCGCCCGAGTCGGCGCACGAAGGCATTGATCAGGTCGTTCGGTTCGAGCGGACTGAGTTTGCCGTCGTCATTGGCCTCGCTGTAGCGGCAGCATTGGCGGTAAAGGCGCCCGAGGCGTTCGGCTTACGACTGGGTGAAGACAGCGATCTGTACTCCCGAAACCTCAGTCTGTTCGTGCTGCCGATGCTCGCTGGCTACTTTGTGTGGAAGCGAGGACTGAGTGGCCGGGGCACCCTCTGGCTGGTTCTGCCATTCGTCGCGGCGGCGGTATTCGCCAATGTCTTTCCCTTCAAACGAGACGCGCATACAGAACTGCTCACTGCGCTCCACCTGCCGTTCGCCCTGTGGCTGGTCGTCGGGTTCGCCTATGTCGGCGGGCGGTGGCGTGACGTCGAGCGGCGAACGGACTTCGTGCGGTTCTCCGGCGAGCTTTTCATCTACTACGTGCTTATAGCGCTCGGCGGCGGCGTATTCTCGCTGCTCACATGGGGAATGTTTGAGGCCATCGACCTTGATATCGGGGACTTCATAGCCGAATGGGTGCTACCTTGCGGCGCGATGGGAGCCGTGCTCGTGGGCGCTTGGCTGGTAGAAGCTCGGCAAGGCGTCGCGCAAAACATCGCGCCGATGCTCTCCCGCATATTCACGCCGTTGTTCGCTGTGATGCTGCCGATATTTCTCGTAGTCATGATCTTGACCGGCGAGTGGGTCGACATGGACCGAGATATGCTCATCGGTTTCGATATCATGCTGGCCCTGGTGCTGGGGCTGCTGCTCTTCTCCGTCTCGGCAAGGGACTCACGGGAGCGCCCCGGCGTCTTCGACGCGCTCCAGCTGCTACTGGTGGCAGCCGCCATTGCCGCCGACCTCATGGCGCTCTCCGCGATTGTGGGACGCATTTCCGAATTCGGCTTCACTCCCAACCGTGCTGCAGCCCTCGGCGGAAACATCGTGCTGCTCGCCAACTTGGCGTGGTCGGCGTGGCTCTACCTGCAATTTTTCAGAGCGAGGGGCGAGTTTTCAGCTCTTGTGCGCTGGCAGGTCAACTACCTGCCCGTGTACGCCGTGTGGGCGGCTGTTGTCGTCGTTGTCTTTCCGCCGCTGTTCGGGTACGCGTAGAGGCTCGAATCCGTTCCCTTGTTTATGGTTCTAACATGGTGTGTGGTACAAGAGCCAGGATCGAAGTAACAGAATCGCAGTATATATGAATGTCCGCTGTTCATGCCCAAACAGGGGGCGATATATGACTCTTGAAGACACCCGCGATGTCGATGTGCAATTCTCGAACGCCGATGTGACGCTATCCGGAACCCTTGTCTTGCCCAAGACGGACGGCCCGCACCCGGCGGTGGTCTTTATTCACGGCTCAGGCAGGAATACCCGGGATCACTTGAGGTTTTTCGCAGACAGATTCGCGTCTTATGGAATTGCGGGTCTTGTGTACGACAAGAGAGGAGTGGGGGACTCGACGGGAGAATTCCCCAATGATCTCATTTCCAGTTTCGGCGACCTCGCAGATGACGCGATATCCGGGCAATTGCATTTGAGCGAGAGGCCGGACATCGACTCGACGCGCATAGGATTCTGGGGCTTCAGCCAAGGTGGGTGGCTGGCGCCACTGGCCGCCACTCGGTCGGACAAGACGGCGTTTGTGGTCTGCGTCGGAGGCCCTGGCGACGATGGTGAAGCCCAGATGCAATTCGCCATTCCAAACCTGATGCGCGCCGAAGGGTACGCCGAGAAAGAGATTGCTCAGACCCTGCATGACCGAGCATATCTTCAGAATCTCCTGAATGAGATAGCAATTACCGGTGAAGGCTGGGAAGAACTTGAGGCCCAAGTTGACAGGATCAGGAAGACGGGCCTGCCTCTATACGTCGGGATACCGGAGACTGAAGGCAGAGACTTGCGAGATGCGATTAACTTGGATGACTGGCGAAGCGAGGGTTCGGAAGCGAATGAGCATGATCCGTACGCGGTATTGGTAAAACTGACCTGTCCGGTCTTGTCTATCTACGGCGAATGTGACGCTAGTGTACCGGTCATCAAGAGTGTGGAGGTATTTGAAGCGGCGCTGGAAGAGGCGGGGAACTCAGACTATACGATCAAGGTCTTCCCGAAGGCTAACCACGGGGTCAGGGTCGGCGACGACTTCGCCGAAGGCTATCTCGATTTCATGACTTCCTGGCTCGTGGAACGCCTCTTCAAATAGGTCGGAGTCTGGAGACTCGACCGGTGCGAAACACCATCCACGCCCGCCCGCACTTGACGACCGAACGCCGCGTCTATAAGGTCGAGGCGCCGGGCGTGCTAGACGGCAAAGGGAAGCGAGACCGGAGCATCTATGATGCACGACACGAGCGAGGACAACGGCGGAAGCCGTCCGTACCGCGTGGGGCTGATCGGCACCGGCATCATGGGGACGAACCACGCCATCGGCTACATGCTAAATCCCCGCACGGAGCTCGTCGCCGTCGCGGACTCCGATCCGGTGAATCTCGAACGGTTCTCCAAGCGGTTCGGGGTCACGTCCACCTACTCGTCCTACGAGGAGATGTTCTCGCGTGAAAGTCTCGACATCGCCGCGCCCATTCTTCCCGCGAGGCCGAACCCCGATGCAGTGATCGCGGCGGCGCGTGCGGGCATCCCCGCCATCTTCTGCGAGAAGCCGATCTGCGACAGCCTCGAAGATGCCGACCGCATGGTCGAAGAGATAACCGCGCGCGGCGTCCATTGGTCCGCCGCGGACGCCATGCGAAATCTCCCGGGCTTCTGGCAGGTCAAGGAGATGGTCGACTCTGGGGAGCTAGGGCCGGTCAGGACGATAAACATCTACCTCGGCGTGGGGGATGGTCGCGGCGAGATCTGGGGCGCGAACTGCCAGGACCTGAGCGTCGCGCGGCTGTTCGCAGATGACGCCGACGTGGAATGGGTGGTTGGATGGGTGCGTGACGACCCATTCGACGACGTTGACCAGGCGATGGGGGGCTGCATCCGGTTCGAGAACGGTATCGAGTGCTTCATCAACATGAGGGCAGAGTCACGGCGGGGCATCGAGATCGTGACCGAGAAGGGCGTGATGTTCAGCGACTTCAACAAGTTTCGCGTGTGGAAGCTCAGGGACATTGATGGTGAGACGGCCCAGATCGATGACCTCGTGGGAATCTCGGACGCGATACCTGATGCCGGCCTGAACGAGATGCCGTACGACGAGCATGGCCGGCGCTATCCCGGCAACCGCATGAAGGCAAGCATTCAGGCCATCGTCGACTGCCTGGAACTCGGTGTGCCGCCGAGGTGCAGCGGTGAGAACATGGCGAAGGTGCTCGAAATCATTGTCGCGCTGCGGGAGTCCCACCGGCGGGGCCACGCTCCAGTGAGGCTCCCTCTCGAAGACCGCAGTCTCCGCGTCGAGCCTCTGCCGTACCGGTGGATCAACCGCAAGGAGGTCTTCGGCACGGACAGGTACGAGGAGTTGATGAGCGTACACATCAAGGAGGAAGGATGAGGGAAGCAACGCCGCAGTACCGGATTATCTTCAACTGGGACGGAGCGCCCCTGGACTACGACGAGCACCCGCAGTCGACCGAACGCCTCATGGAACAGGTCTACGGGCCGCTGGAGGGGACGCAGGTCGACGCCATGTTCTGGAGCATCGGCTCGCACGAGGCCGAATGGCCGTCGGAGGTGCACGAGCGGCTCGGCGACGGGGAGGGGCGCGTGTACAAGTCGATGCGGGCGATGCGTCACTCCGAAAACGTGCGGAGCATGTTCGAGCGGGGGGAGAACCCCTTCCAGGCGATGGTCGAACGCGGTCACGAGTTGGGGATGGACGTCTACGTCTCCATGCGGATGAACGACAACCACTTCTACGGTACCCGCCCGGAGGACTTCAAGCGGCTGAACAGGGGCACAAAGTTCAGGCAAGACCATCCCGAATGGCTGCTGGACGTGGACGACGTGCCGGAGCAGCGGGGCATCGGGTCATGGAACATGGCAAATCCCGAGGTCAAGGAGCACAAGCTGTCGTACATTCGGGAGGCGTGCCTGCAGGCCGATTGGGACGGTGTCGAACTGGACTGGCAGAGACATCCGTTCCATGTGCCGGAGAACTACGGGTACCGCTTGCGCTATGCCCTGACCGACCTTCAGCGGGCCGTTCGCCGGATGGCCGACGAGATCGCGGAACAGCGAGGCCGCCCATTCTACGTGGCCGCGCGGGTGGCTACGACGCTCGAATCGTGCCGCAACATCGGCTACGACGTGGAGCGCTGGGTCGAGGAGGACCTCGCGGACATCATCATCGGCGCTGGGGGATCCGGGACCGATCCGGGATTCGAGGCTGGCGAATTCAAGGCGCTGACTGAGGGAACGAACGTCCGCCTGTACGGCGGGTTCGACAGCATCTATCGACAGAAGGCCGAGCGTCTGTTGTCGCATGACGAGTGGCGCGACGCCTGGCTTCGGGGTGTGGCGACCGGCTACTACGATCAGGGCGTGGACGGGATATACACGTTCAACTGGTTCCCCGGCAAGGAGCCATGGCGCGGCCTGCTCACGACCCTCGGCTCTCCCAATACGCTTGCGGGCCGGAACAAGCTCTACACTGCCCTGCACAGGAGTCCGACGTACCTCGAAGGCATTTCGCCCAACGCCGTCAACGACCGCATCTACGGGCAGACGGCTGTCGTCCTGTACCGGTCGATCACGCAGGATGGCCCCACCATCGACGTTCCGGTCTTCGACGATGTGGAAGCGCAGGCCGAGGACATAGACGCGATTCGACTGATGATCGAGTTCGAGCACTGGGCGCCCGACGATGAGGTGGAGGTGAGCCTGGACGGGGCCATGCTCGGCGATCCTGAGATACGCGACGCCGCAGCGCTCAGCGGAGACCCGACAGAAGTGTCGGAGAACAAGTGGCTCGTGTGGGACCTGACGCCCGCTCAGGCCGCGAAGGGAAGCCACGCGGCGAAGGTCGTCCTCGTCAACCGCGACTCACGCATCGGCGTCCCGTTGATCGTCAACTCGGTCGACGTGTATATCACGTATAGGGATTGAACATCATCGGGGCCGTGTTGATTTATCCCTCGCCCTCGTAGAGCTCGGTGTCGGGATAGAAGGCGAACCAACCGAACCAGAACGACGCGTGGGTGGGTATGCGTGGCAGTGTCTCTGATGAGTCTGCCGCGTTGACCAGAGCTTCTTCGGTGACGTTCCACACGTGGCCGTTCTGGTCCACGAGCTTCATCGGCACTCCCGTCGAGGTGTCGTCTTCCAGACGCGAGAATTCCTGATCGCCCCGCTCGTACGCCTTGGCGGCCTGCGATATCTCCGACCCGAGGACGACGACGTTGGTCTCGCCCAAGGTGTCGTTGACGACGCGCTCCACCTGAAGCACGCTGACGGGATACGCCCCTTGAGCATCGCCGACGTTAACACCGAGCACGACGTCCTTGGCCTCCAGCCTGTCGTCCCGTATCCAGACGGGGAACATCGTTCCGGGAGTATGGAAGTATTCGTAATACGTGGCGTTGGGGTTGTCCTCCGGGAAGTACCGGCCCGGCTGGTAGACGCCTGTATCCAGGGAGAGCACGGTCGTGTCGGGGTGCTCGTCTTTCCACTCGCCCCACGTGGTCAGCAGGGTCGGGAAGAAGTCCAGCTGGATGCCGCTGTCGGCCAGCTCGCCGATGACCGGCTGTCCCAACTCCTGGTTCCAGAGGGAGAAGGTCTCGCGGTCGTACATGATCTTGTTGCTGCGGTACAGGAAGCCGGACGTCCCGAAGGTCGTCTCCACGCCGTCGAACTTGCCGCTGTATGCGATGCCCGCGCCACAGAGCGTGCAGTAGGCCAGCGAGATCGGCTCGCCGCCCAACACGTCGTTAGCCATCTCGTGTGGGTTCATGATGCGGAGGGGGTAGGCGCGATGTTCCCCGTTGATGGACACTCCGAAGACGCGCTCGTGGCTCTCCAGGTAGTCGGCCTCTTCCGCAGGAATGTTCGGAGGGTTCTCCAGCGGCGGGATACCGTCAGGCGCGACGCCTCCCCACTCGATCTCGAACGGCTCGATCCGCGAGGTCTCCTCGTAGCCATCCAGGAGCTGTTCAAATCCGGGATGAATGCCTGCAAGGAAGCGACGCTTGAGCTGGGGATAGCCGTCGGGCGGGCGATAGTCGTCCAAGTTTGCGCCGACCCATTCGAACCAAGCGGGCCAGGCGTCGGGAGTAGTCCCAAAGTCCTGTCCGGTAAGCTCGTTGAGCGTGAGGATCGCCTCCTCGAACACCTCCAGTCTGTTGATGAACCTCATCAGCGTGACGATGACGGGGACCATGGACTTATCGCCCTGGAGTCGCGCCGACTCCATCCCATCGAGGGCCAGTTGGGGGTTGGGACTCAAATCGTTGAATACGGTGCTGCTGATCCCCTGGAAGATCTTGGACATCGGGAGCACCGAATCGTACTCCCTGTCGCTCACAGCCGTGGGGACCGCAGTCGGTTCCTCTTCACCCGAATCAGAGGGCGTTGGGCGTGGAGTGGGGGTATTCGTCGGCGGTTGTTGGGCGGGGGGTGGAGGTGAGAGTTCGTCCTCGGTCGGGAGAGCGGGAGGCTCCGGGCTCGATCCGCAGGCAACGACGAAGATCAAGATCATCGTCGCAAGGACAGTCCAGATAGCTCGTGAAAGGGATGAGATGTGCATAGCTGCTCGCTTAGAGAGGGAGTTTAGGGAGGCCCTACTAGAGAAAACGAACGATGTGGTTACAAGATAGCAGAACGGCGTGTCTCATGCCGACGTTCGGAGCCCTTTATCCAACTTCGGAATCTGTCACTCCGACCGCAGCCAAGCGGAGTGAAGAATCTGGAATCCTTGTCCTTCAGACGGAGTTTCGTAGGTGGAATGACCTCAATGATGGCGGCAGAACATCCTAGATTCCTCGCTGCGCTCGGAATGACAGGTTGTCGGGCCAGGTAGCTGAAAGCCCCTTACTCCAGCAGTTAGGACAAATACGAGTACGTTCGTCGTACGGAGTTCGCCAGCTTGAGGCTATTCGCCCCGGAGGAACTTGACTAACGCCCACCGCTCTTCTTCGGAGAGAAGGTACTTGAAAGCGGGCATGGGGGAGTTCGACGGCTGACCGGCCTCGATGAGGGCGTAGCCTTGTCGGCCTCCCTCGCCTATGAAGGCGAAAAGCTCGCCGTCGGTCGAGTTCTGCGTCGCATCACTGTTGAGGTTTGCCGGTACCACCCCGCGAGTCATGTAGGGAACGACGGGCCCGTCTCCGGCCAGACCAACCCCGTGACAGACTTGGCAGTTGACGCTGTACAGTTCCGCCGCGTGCGCCCGGTTGTACCCCTGTGCGATCTGCTCGGGAATGGCTGCTTCCCTGTATTCCTCGAGTGAGTTGTACTGCGGCTCTCGTCCCGTAACGGGAACGGAGTCCGGCGCCGGAAGGAGTCGCGGCACGTCCTGCGACTCGAACTTGGGCTGATAGTGCATCTCGGAGAAGACCATCACCCTGTGCGATCCGGTCTCCGGGACGACGGGCAACTTGAACCTGGCGATGCCGTACACCTCGGTGTCGCCCGACTTGGCGTTGTAGCACGCCACGGCGAACAGTGACATGATCACCGCTAGGGCAACTGCTGCAATATGGCGCGAACTTCGAGGCATCTTTTCTAACTCTGTGGTTTCTTCTCGCATTTAGAGGGGTTAGAAGTCGTTCTGCTCCCAGCCGCGCTTGACTTCCTCGGCCCCGGCATTCTTGAGCGTCTCTTCGGCGTGTTCCATCTTGGACTCGTCCGCCGTGATCGTTATGCCGATGTAGCCCTCGGTGATGCGGGTGTCGTAGGCCCCCATGAATATGCGCGGCAGCCTCGACTCGAAGATGATGCCGACGACCGTGAAGAGGATCGCTCCGAGCATCGTCCCTTCGTACATGATGATCGCCATCGGCGGGATGGACAGCAGCGGCTTGCCTCCGACGACCAGGGGGTAGGCCAACTGCGTGGCGGTGGTCAGCAGAAGGCCGACCGTGAACCCGCAGGCCGCGCCGATCAGCGGGAACCGGTAGAGCTTGTGCACCGGCTCCTCCTCACCGAACGTGCCCTCCGGGTACGGCGTTCCCGTGAGTATCTCGTACTCGCCCTGGTCGTAGCCGGCACCCGCGACCGCGTCGAGCGCGTTCGCCGCCGTGTCCTCGTCCGTGTACAGTCCTATGACGCTTCTCAGTGCCATAGCATCACCTCGCATTACTCTCTGATCGAGGCGGGAACTACCCGCCTGCCGATTCGTATCTCATCTCGTCCCACCATCGCCTCCTTGACATCGAAGAGCGGAATGAGCGGGAACAGCTTCGTGAATACCAACATTCCCAGGACGACCCAGGCGAACGTCATTATTACCATCAGGATTTCTATGATACTCGGATGGTAGCTGCCCCAGTCGAAGATGAACTCACTCCGCCGCATCGTGCCGGGCACGATGATGAGGAAGCGTTCGAGCCACATCCCGATGTTGACGAGGATCGTCGTGACGAACATCCAGAAATAGCTTCTCCGAACACTCTTGAACAGCCACATGGGCACCGGTATGAAGTAGGCCGTTATCAGGAACACGATGAAAAGCGCGCTCCACGGCCACTGGAACACCTGGAGATCGCGCATCGCGAGCTCGGCGTCCTCCAGTGTGTAGAGGGCGAAGACCCACTCCAAGAAGAAGAAGAAGAACCACGTCGTCGCCACGATGATGAGCAGCCGCCCGATGGCGTCGAGATGGTCGGGCTTGAGGTACTTGTCCCATCCCCACAACCAGACCATGATGACCATGAGTGTGGCAACCGCCGAGACACCTGAGTGGATCGCGCCGATGATGAAGTACGGCGCGAAGATGGTCGAGTGCCAAGCCTCCGGCCCTATCTGCACTGCGAAGTCCCAGGACACGATGCTGTGGACCGAGACGAAGACCGGCAGCACGAGGGCCGAGAGCAGGATTCCGGCGACCGCTTGGAGCTTCCACTGGCGCGGTGTCCCCCTCCAGCCCATCGCCAGCACCGCGTAGAGCTTGCGGGTGTACCCGGTGGCCCTGTCGCGGATGACTGCAAGGTCGGGAATCAGCGCGATGAAGACGAAGAGCGAGCTCGCCGTCAGGTAGGTCATCACGGCGCTGGGGTCCCAGATGAACGGCGAGCGGATGTTGATCCAGATGCCGCGCGCAAAGTCATATGGGAACACCCACAGGTCGGCGCGCCATGGGCGTCCGACGTGCACCAGCGGAGCGGCCATCAGCGCGGACATGAGCGAGAAGACCGTGAGTACCTCGGCAGCGCGCGTGACCGGACGCCGCCACTCGGCCTGCGTGAGCCGCAGGATGGCCGAGATCATTATCCCCGCGTGGCTGATGCCGATGAAGAACACGAAGTTGACCATGTACGCGCCCCAGAACACGGGGCGGTTGAGGCCGGTTACGCCGACCCCCTGGTTGAGCATGTATCCGAACGCGCCCATGCCGGTCAGGAAGATGATGCCCGTGACGATCACCGACGGCCACCACCATCTCGGCGTCTTGAGCACCGAACTAAGGAGGTCGTCGTTGATCTGTTTCTGTGTCAGCTGTACGTGTTCTTGCATGGCTCTGCGTTCTGCCGTACTACTCCGGCTTGCCCAGCACCTGCACTTCCGTCCTGTGGAACGGCTTGTGGATGCGGTACAGCAATACTTCCTTCTGTTCCCAGATGTTTATCGGCGGGATGATCCGCGTCCCCAGCATGTAGATGAGAATGCAGGCGGAGATTCCGCCCACCCAGATGAGCACGTCCGCCACGTCCGGCAGGACTGCCCCCGGTATCTCTACCATCTGGTGCTTGTCCTCCAATTCCGAGACTGAGAACGCTGCAACGTACACGCGGATACGGTCGAACAACGTCGCGATCAGCACTCCGCACGCGATGATGACGGGGCCCCACACGCTCTTTCGCAGGGGGTTCCAGATCATCGCCCACAGCGGGACGAGGAACGCGAACGTGAAGACGATAAAGAAGATCGGCAGGTATGGACCCACGAACAGCAGGTCGAGCACCGCCTCCTCGGCGGGCTTTGCGCCGAACCAGAAGATGATGAAGCTCGAGAACCAGAACCAGAACCACAGGAGCGACAGGGAGAACAGCAGCTTGCCCAGTCCCCAGAACTGGTCGAGGTTGATGTAGTCCTTGTAGCCGCCGAAGCGGTACATGACATACATCGTCACCAGCGTGATCGCCACGCCCGCCTGCAGCGAGTTGTGTGCGTGCGTGGCAGGGTACAGCGCGTCGATCCAGCCGGGCACCAGCGACATGCCAAAGTCCAAGCTGAACGCGAAGTGCGCCGTCACCAGCATCATGAAGTAGAACGCCCCCAGAATGCCGAGCCGGTGCTTCTGCCAGTTCCACTGCTCCGACGTGCCGACCCAGTTTCGGGCGAGGCGGCCGAACCAGACCTTCTTCTTTCCGGTCGATCGGTCGCGCAGCATGGCGAAGTCGGGCATCGCCGACACCCAAAGCAGCCAGAGGCCGTTGATTGTCAGCGCCAGGAGTACGAGCGTCGTCGTGATCTCCGGCATGTGGGCGGGCACATTAAGCTCGCCGTAGAACCACAGCGTCCGTCTTCCGTCCGCCATGCTGGGGAGGGCCCATGCCACAGGGATGTAGATGACGAAGCTCACGATGCCGACGAGGCTGAACAGCTCGGCGACACGCGAGATCGACCGCCGCCAGTGCGCGTTGGCGATTCGGGGCGCAATTGCCACCATCGGCGCGCCCTGGGCCGCCGTCAGGATGAACGCGAAGAGCGCGGCATGGTAGCCCCAGACGGGCGTGTTACTGAATCCGTCGGTCAGGCGAATCACGAATCCGACGACTCCGAGCACCGACAGGACGGCGAAGACTATCACCGCAATGCGGAACGTGGAGCTACGCAGTCTGCCCTTGTCGAGGAGGTCGTCCTCGACGGCTTTGGGCGTCATCAGCGCGCCGTGTCCGTTATGTGAAGCGCCGTTATGCATGCGAGCCGTTCTTGTCCGAGGCGGACTCGTCCACCTTCTTCAGATAGATCACGTTGGGCGACGTGCCGTACTGCGGCATAAGGTGATAGCCGCGTCCGTGGTCGTCGTCCATCTCTTCCTTCGCCATCTTCGCTACCTTGCTGTTGGGGTCGTTCAGGTCGCCGAACACGAGGGTGTCGGTCGGGCAGGCGTTCACGCAGGCCGGGTTGAGCTCGCGTGAATTGTCGGACAGCTCCTTACCGTCCCGCGCGGCCTCGCGGCTCGTTCGGCGGATGCGCTGGACACAGAACGTGCACTTCTCCATGATTCCGCGGCTGCGGACGGTAACGTCGGGGTTGAGCTGGTTCGTCAGCGTCTCCGGCCACTCCGGCTCCCAGAAGTTGAAGTACCGGACGTGGTACGGGCAGTTGTTGGCGCAGAACCGCGTTCCGATACAGCGGTTGTACACCTGGACGTTCATGCCCTCGTTGTTGTGATACGTGGCGAACACGGGACAGACCGGCTCGCACGGAGCGTCGTTGCAGTGCTGGCACAGGATCGGAATGAACCGCGCCTTGACGTCCGGGAACTCGCCCTCCCAGTAGCGCTCTACGCGGATCCACTCGATCGCGCGGCGCTGGTTGAAGAGTTCTTCGGTGTTTATGGGGATGTTGTTCTCGGACTGGCAGGCGACAACGCATCCCTGACAGCCGATGCACTTGTCGACATCAATTACCATGCCCCACTGCGTATTAGTGCTTACCATATTATTCCGGCTCCGTTTCCCCTTACTCCTACTCCGATGTTAGCGGGATGATCCTACGATGCCCGTCTGTGGCGAGATCGGGCGCGGTGTTCTCAAACTTCGGCAGTCGAATCCACTCGCCCGTGCGCTGTACGTTCACGCGCGTCGCCGCCCACGCCAGCGCTCCCGTCTCGCTCTCGGTGACCGGCGAGAGTATCGACAGTACGTTCGCCCCCCGGTCCTTGGAGTAGCGTCCGCCACCCTTGTGTCCCTGTCCGACGGGTATAGCCACCACGTCGGGCGAGATGCCGGGATGCGGGTAGGCGAGCGCCTCGATCGAGCCCTGCTCTGACGTCACTTCGACCACGTCGCCTTCCTTGATGCCCATCTCTTCGGCCTTCTTCAAGTTGATCTCGATCCACGTCTGCCAAGTGGCGGTCGTGATCGGGTCGGGCGTGGCCTGCAGCCATGGAAGGTCCGCCCCCCTGCCGTCCGTCAGGCCGGTCGTCTCGAACGGGATGAGGTGGAAATTTCCACTGCCTCCCGTTGACGGTGTCTGAGCCGCCGTCGGGAAGGAATACTGGCCCGAACGGGGATCGTGAGTTTCTCCCCTCGCGTTCGTGTCCCACCAGCCGCCTCGCTGGAGGATGGTGTTCCAGAATAGCTTGTCGTTAGCCGCGCGAACGGAACCCCGGCCCAGTTCCCGCAGCCTTCGCGCGTCGTTCTCCAGCAGTCCCTTGAAGTTGTCGGCGTCGAGGCCGAGGTCCTTCTCCAAGACCTGGGCCAGCGTCATTAGCACGTCGCCGAAGTTCTTGGTTCCCAGATGCGGCCCTCTCGGCTCGAAGAACGGTCGAACGACCGGCTGCTGGAAGCCTATCGTCTGGTAGCCGGGCCCGGGGTCGGGGATATCGGTACCCCAGTCCTCGAGGTAGTGGTTCTCCGGCAGGATGATGTCCGCCAGCATCGTCGTGTCGTCGAAACGGTTCGAGAAGCTGACGATGAGCGGAACGTTGAAGCTGGCTCGCGCGATTCCCGTGTTCTCCGGCAGGCCGTAGAAGGGATCGGCATTGCGTACCAGCAGCGCCTTGACCTGGCCGCCGTTCATCCGGCCCGTAAGGTCCCGGAAGTCCGAGAACGATGTCGCGTCGGGCGCGGTCGGGAGGTCACTAATAGGCGGGGAGGGATTGAAGGTGACTCCCCCCAACTGGTCCACGCTTCCCGACAGATAGTTCAGGGCGTAGATCGCGTTCAGGTTGAACAGGCCGTTGGAGTGCGCCCCCGCCGAGCCGCCGCCGATGGCGAGCCCGGGCGGATGTCCCAGGAAGTCGCGGGCTATCCGGACGATCTTTCCCGGGTCGACTCCCGCTCGGCTTCCGACGGCCTCGGGGGTGAAACTCGCCAAGCGATTGGAGCCTTGTCCGGTGATCCTATGGAGTGCGGGCGAGTCCGGCAGTCCGGCGCCGATCATGACGTTCGCGATGGCCAGCGCCACCTCGCCCTCGTATCCGGGCTTGACGTAGACCCACTCGTCGGCATTCGCCGCGGTCATGGAGAAGCGCGAGTCGAAGTGTACGAGCTTCCCACGCTTCCTGTTCTCGCCCTGGCGGAAGTGGCCGTAGCCGCGGGCGTATCGTACGGGAGACTCCCAAGTGTTCAAGAAGTCCGCGCCGAATGACAGGATGTAGGCCGCATTCTCAATATCGAAGTCGGGCATCGCGTCCTGGTCGAAGACCTGCTTCATCGAGGCCTTCAGGACGGTGCGTTCGAGAGGCTCATAGCTCATGTGCTTCGCGCCGAGCTCCTGGGCGAACCGGCTGACGACCAGCCCCACGTGAGCGGTGACAGGGTCGGTGATGAGGACGGTTTCCTCGCCGCTCGCCGCTCCCAGTTGTTCCGCAACACGGGAGACGGCGTCGGTCCAGCTCAGCTGCTCCCACTTGCCCTCGCCGCGCTGGCCCGTCCGTATCAGCGGAGAGCCGATGCGGTCGGGGTGGTAGAGGCCCTGCAGTCCCGCCTCTGCGACGGCGTTGTGCTTGCCGCGGTTGACGGGATAGTCGACGTTGCCCTCGACCTTCTTCGCTCGGCCTTCCATGACCCTCACGACGACGCCGAGAGGAGCGCGGTTCTGACGGTCAATCGTCGCGTACCAGTTGTCGAGGCCCGTGACCATGTCCTCGGGCATCTCGATCGACGACTGGACGAGCAACTCCTTTTCGGGAACGCCGCACGCGGCCGCAACCACCGCGGTGGCCGAACCGCCCATCAGCGTCAAGAATTGTCTTCGAGTTAGGGACATCCCCTCTATTTCACTTCCCTCCCGTTCGTTGGAGGGATATCTCCTTCTAGTAATGGCACGTCGTGCAGTCGGTCGGAGCCTCGTTGTCACGGTGACAGTCCACGCAGTCGCCCATCTTTAATGAGCGCACCTGCTTGACCTTGACCATGCTCCCCACGTCACCATGACACAGCTGGCATGTGCCGGACGCGCCTCCGTACTGCTCCGAGAAGTGCCTGATGTGCGGCTCGTGCACGAAGTTCACGTGATCGGGCACACGGTGCACCCGCACCCAGTCGACCGGGATCCCGTTCGTGTGGAAATTCCTCAGCTTCTCAACCTCAGGCTTGTCGTCGCCCACGGTCATGTGACAGCTCATGCAGAGTCCGACCGCAGGGATGGTGGCCGCGGCGCCCTCGGTCACGTTCCGGTGACAGAAGGTGCAGTCGAGGCCGAGGTCCTCCACGTGTGTCGGATGGGGGAACGCTATCGGCTGTTCGGGGCCGTCGTTCAGCCCAAAGGCATCCAGCGGAAGTCCGAGCCAGGCCGAGATGACGAACGTTGCGATTGCGACAACTATGACGAGGCCGACGACACCGCCGATGCCGACTGCGCCGAAAAGGACGAGCCTGCGCCCGGTCGGCCTTTTTGGTGCTTGAAAATCGCCTGGCAGCAAGTGCGTCTACTCTACTAGTGCACGGACGGAGGGTTGCCGCCGTGACCGAGAAGGTCGATCGAGCCGCCCTTGATCCAATACGTGTCGAAGATATCGCCCAGTACGCCCGATTCGCTGACGGCAACTCCCACGAAATACGCGTAGAGCGCCATGCCTATGAAGATCAGTACGTACAGGGGAAGGCGCAGTCGCTGCGCCGATCGCGGCAGGTGATGAGATGCCACGAGTGAGGGAATGCCGACGTGGGCGACGAGGTACAGGGTACCGATGCAGATGATAAGGAGAAGCATGACCCAGAGGTTTGTCAACATATTGGCAATGCCGGTCCATTCGGCATTGGAAAGTGTCGCTGGGTCCATCTGCACCTTTCTCCGATAGCCGCCGCGCAAGGGTAGAATTCCCCTTGAGTTCGGCTCGGTGAAAAGTATCACAACCCTATAGCAGTGTCAAGGATACTGCGAGGCTTCGACACCTACATAAAGCACCTTCAATCACCTTGCCCCAGTGGTCACCTCGCAACTCCCCCTAATCGACAAAATCCGCCTTACTGTTGGTGGTCGTCGAGCGTGATAGAATACCCCCGCCAACGAAATAAGGAGACACCTAATGATTGAGCAGCGACCCTTGGGCAACTCAGGAATGACCGTCAGCGCCATCGGACTCGGATGCGTAACGTTCGGGCGGGAGATCGACCCCGACACGGCCTTCGAGATCATGGACCACGCCTTGGAGAACGGCATCGACTTCTTCGATACGGCAGAGGGGTACTCCTCGGGGGAGGTCCCGTCGGAAGTGGTCATCGGCAACTGGATGCGGTCGCGGGGCGTGCGCGACGAGGTGAAGATCTGCACCAAGGTCAGCTCCGGCGGCACCGCCGAGAACGTCAGGCGAGCGCTCGCGCAAAGCCTTGAGAGGCTGCAGGTCGACAAGGTCGAGATGTACAAGGCACACTCGGCCTTTCAGGACGCGCCGTTTGAAGAGTATTTGGGCGCTATGAACGAAGGGGTCGAGGCGGGACAGACCGACGTGATCGGGTGCAGCAACTTCCGCGCCGACCAGCTTCAAGAAGCCCTCGACACGAGCGACGGCAACGGCTGGGCGCGCTTTCAGATCACCCAGCCCCCCTACAGCCTCGCGCGCTCGAACAATCCCTCCCACCTCGACCGTGTCGAGGCCGAGGCCGAGTTCTTCCCCCTCTGCGTGAAGGAAGGCGTCGGGATCACCCCCTACAGCCCGCTCGCCGCAGGCTTCCTCGCGGGCAAGTACACGCCGGACCGCTCGAAGTTTCCGAAGGGCACGCGGTTCGATGTGATGCCCGGCCACGCCGACATCTATTTCGAGGACCGCAACTTCAAGCTCGTTGAGAAGCTACGGGCAAAGTCGGAGGAAATAGGTCTGCCGATGGTGAAGCTTGCGATGGCGTGGGTTATGGCCAATACGAGCCTCACGTCGGTCCTCATCGGCGCTCGCAGGACCGCGCACGTCGACAACGCCATCGAGGCGATGGAAATGGATCTGTCGCCGGAGCTCCACGCGGAAATGGCGGCCTGGGCATAGCGCTTTCCTCAAAGGCGTTACTCGCAATTCGCGCTGAACCTGACCCTTAAATGGGATCAAGTGTCAAAGTGTACATTGCTATACTGCACGCAAGCCTCGGGCGGCATAGAATCTGATTATGGTTTTCGTCATCGATTGCATTAAGCCGAACAGTTCATATCAATCGAGACGCCTATCAGACCGGATTCGGCAGTTGAGCGAATTGGAGGGAGCGCGATGGGAAATTCTGATGACTTAATTCCCGAAATCGAGAAGCCGGAGGAGCCCGAGCCAAGTCTGTGGGCGAAATTCGAGGGCCACGTCCAAGGCAAAACGCTTGCAGGCCTCTTCGAATTGGTGCCGTTGATCGTCACCGTTGTGGTCCTGGTTGTCATCATTGGATATGCCGACAGCGCCGTACGCGGGCTCCCGTTTGTGAAGGACGAGCCGTGGGACTTTTGGGGCGTCGGGATGATCGTCGCGGTCGTCGTGTTCTACTTGGTCGGCCTAATCATCGCAACAAGGATCGGCCGGTTTGTCATGAATCTAATGGATGTGGTGCTTAACCACATTCCGGTAGTCAAGACGATCCTGGGAGTAACCAAGCAGGCAATGGCAACCCTCACTTCCAAGTACCAGTTCACCCGCGTCGTATTCGTGGAGTGGCCGCGTGAGGGCATGGTCGCGATGGGGTTCGTGACGGGACGCGCCTACTCAAGCAAAACCGACGAGTCGATCGTAGTCGTCTATATTCCAACCGTTCCCAATCCCACTTCAGGTAACATGGCCCTCGTCCCGGAAGACGACATCATAGAGACCGATCTCACGGTAGAGGCCGCGATGAAGCTGATCTTCTCAGGAGGCATCGTGCTGCCGGAAGCGGTGTCCTTGGCCAGAGTCCCTGTCGAGCGAGAGGACTTTGGCCTCATCGGCCGGTTCGAGACATCACCCGATTAGCGCCTCGCCCACACGATCCCCTTGCCTGAGAGCAGGCGGCTGAAATAATGCCGCCTGGTGGGTCCTTTCGAACGAGACAGGGGCAAGACTAACCAACAGGCAGTTCCTCACCCTGCGAGCCCCCCACCACTTGGGTGGGCTCTATGGGAAGCCTGACCGTCATCTCGGTGAACTTGCCGGGCTCAGAGTTGACCTCGATTGAGCCGCCATGCTGACGAACGATGTCGTTGGTGATGGCGAGGCCGAGCCCCGTTCCCCGGTCGGTGGGCTTGGTCGTGAAGAAGGGGTTGAATATCTTTTCGGCAACGTCCGGCGGTATGCCGTCTCCGTTGTCACGGATCCGGACTTCTATGAACTCCTCGCCCCGGCTTGTAGACAGCGACAGCGTTGGCATGTACGAGGTATCCCCACTTTCATGGAGCGCGCGTCGCTTCTCGTCCGTCGCGTCGCAGGCGTTCCCGACGATGTTCAGGAATACTCTTCCGACGTCCTGCGGTTTGACCACGATTTCGCCGACGTCCGGGCCCAGTTCCTGCACGATGTGGAGTTGGAAGTTCGGATCTGTCGCCCGCGCGCTGTGGTAGGCCAGCCGAGCGTGCTCATCGAGCAGCACGTTGATGTCCGTGGGCCGCTCCTCACCCGTCTCTCGGCCCATCATCAGCATGTCCTGAACAATGCGGTTGGCGCGTTCGCCGTGCGATATGATCCGATTGAGGTTGCCGTTCAGGTCGTCGGATATCTCTTTGATGTAGCTTTGGTCCTCTTCACTAATCTTGTCCACATTCTCATCCAGCACTTCCTTCAGTTCATCCAGCAACTCGTTGGACGACTCGGAGAAGTTCTTGACGAAGTTGAGAGGGTTCTTGATCTCGTGGGCGACACCTGCGGTCAGCTCACCAAGCGCGGCCAGCTTTTCCCGCATGACAATCTGTTCCTGTGCTCTGCGGAGGTCCGCAAGCACGCTCTCCAACTGGTCGTTCTTGCCCTGCAACTCCTCCGCCAGCTGCTCCACCAAGTTCAGACGCTGAACCTCGAGTGCGTGGCGGCGGAACACCTCGAGGGCGTCCGCCATGTCCGCGACTTCATCGCGCCCCCCGAGATCGACCTGTGCTTCAAGGTCTCCCCCGGCCATCTGGAGCATCCAGGCCGACAGCTGCTGTATGCGGCGGACGATTACTCGTCCGACAAAGAGCCATGAAATGAGTATGGCGCCGGTCACTCCTACCGCGCTGATAGCCAGCAGCAGTGTCCGACCCGTAAATATCGCCTGTGTGGAGGCCTGGGCGGCCTGATCGGCGTTCTCGCTAGCGGTGTCTACAAGAGAGTTGACGTCGCTGACCAGTTCAATGGCGATGCCGCTGTTTAGCTCGAGAAGGTCTTGCTGATTCTGAATAAGCTGCAGCCGGTCTTCCAACAAATCGAAGCCGTTGTTGTTACCGGTCCCCAGTTCCAGCAACTGGGTGGCAAGTGGAGTTATCTCATCTTGAAGCGGCGAGCCTTCAAGAGCGGTAATGTTGCGCTCTATGCTGCCTTTGGCCGACTCGAAACGCTCGCGCAGGGGTTCCAAGAGAGGTGCGGAAGAGATGGAGAACGCGCTCTCAAGCAGCTGGTTTGCAGTGGTGGCATCCGCATGAAGTCCCGCCAAGTTCCGATAGCGGGCAAGCTGGTCCTCCGAAAAGTGCTGCTCGCGGGACACCGGCGGCGCGTCGAGGCTTTGGTATCCCGTCATTGTGTAGAAGAGCTGGTCGTCAACAACGGGAACCATGATCTCGTCCATATTCTCCCGCAACTGCTCAAGGTCCCTTCGAAGGTCGTCCCTACGTTTGTTTAGCTCATAGAGCCCTGTCATGTCGTCCCTGATGGCGTTGATGTTGACGATCAGCATGTCGACGCTTTCGCGGATTCGCGCAGAGCGTCCGACCTCGATATCTTGCCCTTCGCCTTCTCCTTGTGCCAACACGTCCTTCAGGACGGGGATATTGCCGGACTGGTCGCTGTCCCCCACAGACTCGCTTCCCAATAGGATGTCTAGGTTGGCCTCGAGGTCTTCACGGGCATCGTCCACGCTTCTGGATACTTTGGCCAAGTCCTCTATGTTCGTTGCCGCCATCAGGCGTGGAGCTGCGTCAACTAGGGTACCGCTGTGTTGTGCGACACCGAATGCCGCCTCCATCTCCGGGAGACTCTCCTCGTTAACTTGGCTCTGAGCCTGACCCACAATGTTGAAGGAAAACCAGGCGACGAGGCTGGCGCCCACGGTGAGTACGACCGCTCCTCCGATCCCCACGTAGAGCTGGGTGGCTATGCGGAATCGACTCTCGAAAAGGCGTCGCAGTCTCTCGTTCAAGGCTCTAGTCCCGAAGTGTCTCGACGGGACGATAGTTCCCGTCACTGCCTATCGTGGTTAGGAAAACGGTGTCCGATCCCTGGTTATCGTCTTGACCGTAGCGGAGCTCGAATCCGTCGATATCAATCACATCGGCGCTGCGTAAGCTGTCTAGGAAACAGGACCTGTCGACATCTCGGCCGCAACCTTCAAGCGCCGCAACGGCAAGGCGCCCTGCCAGATAGCCTTCCAGAGAAACGAAGCCGGGAGTAGCATCGGGTGCGAAGTCTGACAGCGCCTCTAAATAAGAAGAGACGATTGGCACCGAATCGTCCGTAGGAAATGGCACCACTTGGGTCACGTATACTCCCTCGCCCACGGGACCAAGCTCCTTTGCCAGTGCATTGCTGCCGACGAAGGACACGGTCATGAAGACGGGATCAAGCCCGGTGTGCCGGGCCCAAGCGATGAGCGCCGCCACCGGCTCGTAGGCGCCGATCATAATCACGGCCTCGGGAGCGCCCCGCTCCAGGTCGAGCAGGGCCGTCTTCACCGCCGTCGTGTTGCGGGGATACAACCCAATGGAAACCGGATTCATACCCCGACGATCCAGCGCTATCCGGACGCCGTCCCTTCCCGCACGACCGAACGAGTCGTCCTGGTACATCACGGCTATGCGGTCTATACCCAGATCCGTCGTCAGGCGAGCGACCATCTCTTCGGTCTCCTGATAATAGGACGCGCGCATATTGATGATGTAGTCTCTGTCCGGTCCGGTGCGTAGAAACTCGGCGCCGGTAAACGGGGCCATGAAGGGGACCTCGCCCTCAGCCGCAACCGGAGTGGACGAACGAGAAGTGGGGGTGCCCACCTCGCCGATCAGCGCAAACACTTTGTCCTGTTCGATGAGACGTATCGTGTTGGTGACTGCGGCCTCGGGTTCGTAGGCGTCATCGAGCGACGAGAGTTCTAATCGCCGGCCGTGTACCCCTCCGCGCTGGTTGACTTCATGGAAGGCGGCTTGAATACCGAGGCGCATGTTTCTGCCGAGCTCTTGGGCCGGTCCGGTGAACGCCGCGGACTGACCAAACAGGACGCGATCTGCGGTGACGCCCGGCTGTTGCCCAATGGGCGCTTGATCAGAGTTGGGAGTCGGAACCGCCGGGAATTTGGGAGTAGGGGGGGTCTCCTCGACCGTACTATCGAATATGGAGCAGCCTGTCAATCCCACACTAAGGGCGAGGGTCACGGCTCCCACGACCCCCAGCTTCGCAGACCTAGCCCCAAGCCAGCCGGGTATCGGAATCATTCAACTCTGTTCAGTGTCAGCGCCAAGCAGTTCTTGTCGTCCTCGTGGCGATACGTCATCTCATCCATCATCTCACGTACGAAGTGAATGCCGAGTCCGCCAATGGGGCGGTCTTCGATTGGGGATGTCAGATCGGGCGGTGGCGCGTCGTGCAATGGGTCGAACGGTCGTCCGTCGTCCTCTATACCGATCGTCAGCGCGTCCGGGTCGGAGGTAACGGTGATCTCAATGTGGGGAGCTTTGTCGACTCGCCCATGTTTCGCAACGTTGATGCCCATCTCTTCAATTGCAAGCTTTGCCTTGAAGAGAACTGCGGGCGGCCAGTCTTCCTGTTCTCCAAAATCCTCCACGGCGTCGAGAATTGAGTCGAGCTCTTCAAGAGTGGCTTCTTTTCTTATGACTAGCTTTTCGCTCACGAGCCAACCTCGTCACGGCGGACTACCAGACAGGTGATGTCATCAGACTGCGGAGTATCGCCAACAAAGTTTCTTACAGCATCGAACATCGCTTTGAGGGCTTGCTCCGAGTTCTCCGGGGGACTCTCGGCGAAGACCTCGTGCATCCGCTCTACTCCGAACTGTTCGCCATCGCCGTTCATCGCCTCGGTAATGCCGTCCGTGTAGAGCATAACGGTGTCGCCGGGTTCAAGCTGCACGGTGTGACTCGGATATTCGATGTCCGGTGCTATGCCAAGCGCGACTCCACCCGTGAGGGGGAGAAGCTCTGAGCTTCCGTCGGGCCGCACAAGCATGGGAGCGTCATGGCCTCCGTTCGAGTACGTGAGCCTGCCAGTCTCCGGATTGTAGATCGAGTAGAGCACCGTGACGAACATCAGCGTCTCGTTCTCTTCGTACAGTAGCTCATTGACTTCCTGCAACGCCTCGCCGGGATCGACCGTGCCGATCGCCGCGCCCTTCAGCAAAGTGCGGCTGGACATCATGAACAGCGCCGCCGGCACACCCTTATCGGATACGTCCGCTATCGCTAGTCCGACTTGGCCGCGGTCTAGGCGAATTACATCAAAAAAGTCGCCCCCAACATTCCGCGCGGGCTCCATGTGGCCGAATACCTGATAGCTGGAACTGCTGGGGAATACCTTCGGCAGGATCGACTGCTGGGTGCTGCTCGCGACGTCAAGCTCGTTTTGCAGGGCCACCAGCTTGTCGCGCGATGCGAGCGCCTCCCGCCACTCTTCGAGATGGCGAAGTGTACGGTCTATGGTGACCTGCAGATCCTCGAAGTCGAGAGGCTTGGTGACGAAATCGAACGCTCCCCGGTTCATTGCCGTGCGGATGTTCTTCATGTCGCCGTACGCCGATATGATGATGGAGCGGATGTCAGGGTCGACTTTCGGTATCTGCTCCAGAAGGGTGAGGCCGTCCATCTGCGGCATGTTGATGTCCGAGACGACCATGTCGATATCCTGATGTATATTCAGCATCTCGAGTGCTTCGACGCCGTTGCGAGCGAACTCGAAGCTGTACGAGCCGGAACGGATCTTCCGCCTCATGCGCTGCAGTATCAGCGGCTCAAGATCCGGCTCGTCGTCGACAACGAGAATCCGGTATGGTCGTTTATTCACTTCTGTCTCTCTCACTTCACAAGGTAGCTCAAATGTAACCTACAATTGCTAGGTGCCGGTAGTGGAGTCTTCACCGGATTGGGAGGCGACCATGGCGTCCCGCGCCAAGAGGGCTACCTTCCATTCTCTGAGTTGAATTACCGTCCGCTCAATAGTCTCTTCGAAGTCTTCGAAGTCGATTGGCTTGGTTATGAAATCTACTGCGCCTCTTCTCATCGCCGTGCGGATATTCTTCATGTCACCATACGCGGATACGATTATTGCCCGAATGTTGGGGTCGACTTTCCGTATCTGTTCCAGCAATGTGAGACCGTCCATTTCCGGCATGTTGATGTCTGAAATCACGATATCGACGTCTGGATTTTCAGTAAGAGCTTCAAGCGCCTCCACACCGTTCCTAGCGAAAAGGAAGTCATAGAGACCCGCTCTCATCTTACGCCGCATGCGAATCAGAATTAGTGGCTCAAGATCAGGTTCGTCGTCAACGATCAGAATCCGGTGCAGTGCTGGCATTGCTCCTGTCCCCCTGCTTCACGTTAAGGTCCGCGACACACCGCTTCGCCGCGGTGTTCCCGGCGCTACAAACGTCACCGGGAGGGGTTCAGCCGTTGAGAGCGTTGACCGCGTCGTCCCTTGAGGAGTGGACCGGGATGATCTGGTTGAAGCCACTAATCTCGAAGACCTCACGGACAGAATCCGTCAACGAACAGACGGCAAGCGCCGCGTCCTGTCTTCGAAGCGATCTGGCAGTCATGAGGATTGCCCGGAGACCCGCGCTGCTGATGTAGGTGAGGTCTGCCAGGTCCAAAATCACGGCACGGTCAGTTTCTTCGATTGCGTCTTCCAGCGCACTCTGAAATTCGCGGGCGTTGGTGCCGTCGATGCGTTCTCCGGCTCCTACAACTACGGTGCCGCCATCACGTTCAACGTTTAGTTCCATACGAACGGTCTCCTTGTTTAATCGCCACTCATCCAAACGCCCTGAAACGCGGCTGGGTTAGGTGCGTGAGTTTTCTTCTCTCCTCAAACGCGCACATTCTATCACGAAATATCGGTCATACAAGCGCCCGATAACTATCAAATTTGAACGACTCCGCCCGCGCAGGTCACATTGCGATCAGAGATTCTAGGGGGGCCTCACCGACATTACACGAGCACATCGTGGTCTCGTGTCCGCTACGACGGACTACCGCCTACCCTTCCGTCCGCTTCTTCCTAGCGGGCAGGACGATAGTCCGAGTAGGTTCGGTCTAGCCTACCAGCGGGAACCCCCGCCGTATCCCCCACCCCCCCCGCCACCAACACCCCCCGCCCCCCCCCCCCCACCGC